>CAZEQF010000210.1:0-7568 GCA_964514315.1 uncultured Singulisphaera sp.
TGCTCCATCGCGCGGGCACGGGTTGGAAGCCGGGCGCAGCCGTCGCCCGCTGAGGGAGCCAACGTCGAAGGATTGCCCGCGCGCTGGCCAGTGCGCCCTGGACGCGGCATAACATCCGCGTGTCCTTCGCACCGGTCGCACGGATCCTCGCTGGCTTCGCGACGTTCTTCTCGCTCGCGCAGCTCGTGCCGCTGATCTACGCGCTGTTCGAGCCGGCTCCGCCGCGGCCCGAAGTGATCCCGATCGCCGGGTTCACCGCCAGCATCGCGATCGGCATCACGGCGGCGCTGCTGCTGTGGCTCGGCGGCAGGGGCAAAGGCACACAGCTGTTCCGACGCGAAGGCATCGCGGTCGTCGGGCTCTCGTGGCTGCTCGCCTCCGTCCTCGGCGCGATCCCCTACGTGTGGTCCGGCGCGATTCCTGGCGCCGTCGACGCGGTGTTCGAGACCGTGTCGGGACTCACGACGACAGGCGCGTCGGTGCTCGGGACCGGCGAGAACATGAAGATCGAGGAGATGCCCGAGAGCATCCTGCTGTGGCGCTCGTTGACGCACTGGCTTGGCGGCCTCGGCATCGTGCTCGTGTTCGTGATCCTGCTGCCCGCGATGGGCATCACCGGCAAGAGCTTGATCGCGAGCGAACAGACGGGCATCGCCTCGGACGGATTCCAGCCGCGCATGATCGAGCAAGGCCGGTTGCTCTTCCGCGTCTACCTCGCTCTCACGCTGCTGTGCGCGGCGGTGCTGGCGATCGGCTGCGGCATGTCGTGGTTCGACGCCGTCAACCACGCGTTCGCGACGATCGCGACCGGCGGCTTCTCGACCAAGAACGCGTCGATCGCGGCCTTCGACAGCATCGGCGTCGAAGTCGTGCTCACGCTGTTCATGTTCATCGCCGGCTGCAACTTCGGCCTGCTCGCGAACGCCGCGCAGAAGGGCCCGCGCGTGCTGTGGAAGGACACCGAGCTGCGCGCCTACTTCGCAGCGACGTTGCTGCTCGTCGGCGCCGCGACGATCACGTTGATGCTCGACGGACGCTCGCTGCTCGGCTCGCTGCGCGCCGCCGGTTTCAACGTCGTCAGCGTGTTCACGTCGACGGGCTTCGCGACCGAGGACTTCCAGAAGTGGTCGCTGCCGACGCTGATGCTGATGCTCGGGTCGATGGCGGTCGGCGCGTGCACCGGATCCACGTGCGGCGGCATGAAGCTCGTGCGCTTCGTCGTCGTGCTCAAGCTGCTCGGCTACACGATCCGCCACTACCTGCGCCCGAAGAGCGTGGAGCGCATCAAGCTCGGCGGCCAGACCCTCAACCCCAACGTCATCTCCGACATCCTCGCGATCGTGCTGATGTGGATCGTCGGGATCTTCGTCGGCGCGTTCGTGATCGCGCTCGACACGCGCCTGCCGTTCCTGTCCGCGCTGTCGACCTCGGCAAGCATGCTCGGATGCTGCGGCCCCGCGATCTGCGACGTCGACAGCATGGGCCGCGCGCTGGGCCCGGACCTCGGCCCGATGGGCGGATACGGCGAACTGCACGCGCCGACCAAGGTGTTCCTGTCGTTCTTGATGGTGCTCGGGCGGCTCGAGTTCCTGGCGCCCATCGCGCTGCTGTCGCGCACGTTCTGGCGCCGCTGATCGCGCGGATCGCCGCCGCGGCAGAATGCTCCGAACGGCGTAGCTCTGCCCGCCCTGGGAAACACTCCGCACCCGCTTCATCAAGGGCGCGCAGAACGAGGGTCGATGCGCAGGGACGACCATGCGCCAACTCTCGCAACCGAACTCACGCATCCTCGCCGCGGCAAGCGCGATCGCCGCACTCGTCTCGACCGCGACGGCGCAGAACACGGACCAAGGCAGCGAGGAGGCTGCGCCCGTCGAAGTCGGAGTCGAACGCGAATGGATCGGCGGCGCGCCGTGGACCGACTGGACGCGCGCGACCGGCGACTGGGGCGGCGCGCGCACGTGGCTCGAAGAGCACGGCATCGAAGTCGGCGCCAACTACACGATGGACTGGGGCGCGACCTGGAGCGGCGGCGCGCGCAATCGCAGCACGGCGATGTCGATGCCCGACTTCAACGTCGCGTTCGACCTCGAACAGCTGTTCGGCATCCCGCGCACGATCGCGTTCTTCGACGCCTACCAGACCGAAGGCCGCGGCCTCTCGGGAGACGTCGGCACCGTGCAAGGCGTATCCAACATCGAAGCCTTCAACACCGCGCAGGTGGCCGAAGCGTGGATAGAGACGCACTTCGGCGACTCCATCCGCTTCAAGTTCGGCAAGGTCGACTTCAACAGCGAGTTCGCGTTCAGCGAAGTCTGCGCCGAGTTCATCAACCCGTCCGCGGGCATCACGCCGTCCGTGCAGTCCGGGCCCACGTTCCCCAATCCAGCCACGTCGGCCAACCTGTTCGTGATGCCGACCGAGTTCAGCTACATCGGCGTCGGCGTCTACGACGGAGCCGGCGCAGTCGGCGTGAACACCGGCAGCCAGGGCTTCTCCGGGTTCTTCCGCGACGACGAGTCGGACGACTACTTCACCATCGTCGAAGCCGGCACGAGCTGGGCTGGCGGCAACACCTGGGGCTCCGGTCGACTCGCGATCGGCGGCTGGCACCACGGCGAACAGTTCGATCGCTACGACGGCGGCACGGACCACGGCGCGTCGGGCGGCTACGCGATCCTCGACCAGATCGTCTGGCGCGAGAACCCGGAGGACGGCGAAGACCATCAAGGCCTCGGCTTCGCCGCGGTCGTCGGCTTCTCGGGCAGCGAAGCGGTCGTCACGGCGCCGATGCATCTGCAGTCCGGTGTCGTGTGGACCGGCGCGATCGAAGGCCGCGACGACGATGCCATTGGGCTCCTCGTCACGCACGTCCAGCTCAGCGAAGCCAACGGCAGCCCCTACGTCGGCAGCGAGACGATCTTCGAACTGGTCTACAAGCTGCAGCTCACCCCGTCCGTCATCCTGCGGCCCGACCTGCAGTTCGTCGTGAACCCAGGCGGCGACCCGACCCTCGACGACGCGCTCGTCGGCATGCTGCGCATGGAAATCACGTTCTGAATCTCCCCATGGCACGGCCCGCACGACGACCTTCCCCCGCATCCCCAAGAATCCCGAGCTACATTTCTGCAGTCCGCAACGAAGGAGAACCTGCAGTGAAGAAGACCCTGATCCTGGTGGCCCTGTTCCTGCTCCCTGCCGTGCTCACCGCCCAGCAGAGCGGCCGTCATTTCCGTCGGCCGGACCGGACTCCTGCGACGCCTGCCGCGACCGCGCAGCCTGCGGAAGCAGCGGCCAAGCCTGCTTCTTCTTCCGCTCGCGTCCAGCCCATGCGCAAGCTGCGCAGCGGCCGCTCGTGGTCGTCCTACCACTACTCGCGCATGCCGCAGTCGAGCCCCGCGACGTCCGGCCCGTCGGTCACCGATGCGAGCGCGCCGAAGGGCACGACGCGCAAGAGCCCCATGTGGGGCCGCATCCTGCGCGGCTGATCGAAGCCGTCAGTCTTCCTTCGGCCCGAGGACGATCTTGTCGCGGCGCCGGAACATGAGCTTGATCGGCACTTCGGGGCAGTTGAAGGCGTCGCGCAGCACGCGCGCGAGATAACGCTCGTACTGCCCGCGGAACAGCTTCGGTTCGTTCACGAACACGAGGATCTGGATCGGCTCGGTGCCGACTTGCGTGCCGTAGAACAGCTTGGGGAACTGCCCGCGGTTCTGCGGCAGCAGCTTGTCGCGCGCCTCCTGCAGGACCTCGTTGAGCTTCGGCGTCGAGAACTTCGTCTGCGACTGCCGGCGGAGCTCGAACAGCAGGTTCATCGAAGCGCGCACGTTGCGCCCTTCCTTCGCCGACAAGAACGCGACCGGCGCGTGCTCGAGCAGCGGCAGCTGCTGGCGCAGGTAGGCGTCCCACTTCGCGAGGTCGAAGTCCTCGACGAGGTCCATCTTGTTGCCGACGAGCAGCACCGGCTTGTGCGCCTCGGCGCAGTAGGCCGCGAGGCTCTTGTCGACCTGGCTGACTTGCTCGCGCACGTCGAACATGTGCACCACGACGTCGGCGCGGCGGATGCTCGCGGTCGCGCGCGTGTGCGAGAACAGTTCGATCGCGTGCTCGAGGCTCTTCTTCTTGCGCACGCCAGCCGTGTCGATCGCCATCATGCGCTGGCCGTCGAGCAGGAACTCGACGTCGATCGCATCGCGGGTCGTGCCGGGGATCTCGCTGACGATCACGCGATCTTCGCCGCAGAGCTGGTTGACGAGCGTCGACTTGCCGGAGTTGCGCTTGCCGACGACCGCGAACGACAGCGGCCGGTCGAGCTCTTGCGACTCCTCGGGCGCCTTCTTCGGCAACGACGAAAGCAACGCCTCGACGAGGTCGTGCATGCCGAAGCCTTCCTTGGCGCTCGTCACGTAGGGCTCGCCGAAGCCGAGGCGCTCCCACGCCGAGCTCAGCAGCTCGTCGGAACGGCTCTCGACCTTGTTGGCGACGAGCAGCACCGGCTTGCCGATCTGCCGCAGTCGCCGCGCGACGAGGTCGTCGCCGGGAACGCGCCCTTCCTTGCCGTCGACGACGAACAGGATCAGGTCGGACGTGTTGAGCGCGACCTGGATCTGCGCCTCGACGTGGTCCTTCAGCAACGCCTCGTCGACCATGCCGAGCCCGCCGGTGTCGACGAGCTCGAACTTGCGCTCGTCGCGCTCGACGATCACGGCGACGCGGTCGCGCGTGACGCCGGCCGTGGGCTCGACGATGGCGACCCTCCGGCCAGCGATGCGATTGAGCAGGCTGGACTTGCCGACGTTGGGTCGGCCGACGATCGCTACGCGGGGCAGGGCCATGAACGGGGGGGAACACCCTACGGCCCCGAGCCCGCCCGGACCAGGACCGCTTCTCGGATCGTCAAAACCGATCGGCGCGGACCTTCGAACACGCAGACGCGAACCGGAGCCATTGCGCCCCGGCGCGTGGCGACTCAGAAGTGGCACAGGGGCCCTTCCGTCCCTACCTTGTTCGGCCAACTCTGGCCGACCGAACCCCCTCGGCAGCGTTGCAACGAAGACCATGAAGTCCGCGCACAAGCCTGACCTCGCGCTGATCGACCGCATCACCCGCCGCGCCTTCGCGCACATGGTGGCGATGATCCACATCGCCAACAACCGCCCCGACGCGGACCGCACCGACCCCAAGGTCGGCGGCCACCCGGCGGCCTGTGCGTCGAGCCTCGACTTCCTCGCCGTGCTGCACCTGCTCGTCCGCGAGCCGGGCGACTTCGTGTGCTGCAAGCCGCACGCGTCGCCCGCCGACCACTCGCTCAACCACGCGCTCGGCCTGTTCCGCCACGCGGACGGCCGCTGGTTCGACGAGGAAGAAGCCGAGGCGGTCATGCATCGCCTGCGCAGCTTCAGCCACGACGGCAAGCCGGTGTTCCAGAGCTACCACGCCGAAGTGGACCCGGACGGCTGGCGCTTCCTGCCGTCGGGCTCGGTCGGCATCCCGCCCGTCAACGCGGTCTACCTCGCGCTCGCGTATCGCTACGCGCGCCAGCACGGCTGGGACGTCGCCGAGCCGCACTTCTGGTGCATGATGGGCGACAGCGAGTTCCGCGAAGGCTCGCTGCTCGAGGTCATGCCCGAGGTCGCGGAGCGCGAACTCGGCAACGTGACGTGGATCGTCGACTACAACCGCCAGAACCTCGACGGCACGCGCATCCCCAACAACCGCGGCCTGCACGGCACGGACGCGGACCGCATCGAGCGCACCGCGGTCGCCAACGGCTGGGAAGTCATCCAGCTGCGCCACGGCACGTTCCGCAAGTCGGTGTTCGCCAAGCAGGGCGGCAAGGCGCTGCAGACCGTGATGGAGACGAAGCTCTCCGACTACCACTTCCAGGCGCTGGTCTGGAAGCGCGACGCGAAGGCGATGCGCGCGGCCGTGATCGAAGCCGACAGCAGCTGCAAGAAGCTCATCGAGTCGCTGTCCGACGACGAAGTGGTCAAGCTCTTCTACGACGTCGGCGGCCACGACCATCAAGCGATCCTCGAGGCGTTCGAGCACAGCCGCCGCAAGAAGGACACGCCGACGCTGATCGTCGCGCACACCGTGAAGGGCCGCGGCCTGCGCTGCGTCGCCGCGAACGGCAACCACTCGGCCCTGCCCGACGACGACGAAGTCGCGTCGATCCTCGCGGCCGAAGGACTCACGCTGGAGCGTCCGTTCCAGCGCCTGCCGCAGGACTCGGAAGCGGCGCGCTACGCGAAGGAGCGCGGCCAGATGGTCCGGCTCGGCAACGAGGCGCTGCAGGCGCAGGCGCAGAGCCACCGCGCGCACGTCGAGGCCGCGATCGCCGAGAAGGGCGGCGTCCCGGACGCGCTCGACATCAACCTCAAGCTCGCGCCGATCACGCACACGCAGTGGATGTGGGGCCAGCTCGCAGCCAAGCTCGTGCGCATCGGCGTGTTCGACGAACTGCAGCGCGCCGGCCGCGCCGACAAGGCGGGCAAGGCCCCGTCGGCCGACGAAGCGCGTTGGAACCCGGTCGCGGACTTGATGATGACGATGGCGCCCGACGTCGGCACCAGCACGAACATCAACCCGGCGATGGACGAGAAGATCTTCGGCCCGCGCTACGAGGAGAACTGGGAGGCGAAGCTGCAGGTCAGCGAACGCCTGCGCCCCGAGCTCGCGCCGCGCGACGAAGCCTTCACGCGCCACATCCGCTTCGAGATCGCCGAGGCCAACTGCATGTCGGCCGTCGGCAGCTTCGGCAAGATGGGATACCACGCGGGCATCCCCTTCCTGCCGATGATGACGGTCTACGACTTCTTCATCAAACGCGCCCTCGACCAGCTCTACTACGACCTCTACTGGGGCTCGTCGTTCGTGCTGGTCGGCACGCCGAGCGGCATCACGCTCGCACCCGAGGGCGCGCAGCACAGCTGGAAGAGCGACATCCAGATCCCCAACCTGATCACGTGGGAGCCGGCGTTCGCGATCGAGATGGAGTGGATCCTCTGCGACGCGATCCGCCGCCACTTCACGAACGACAACAAGGGCCGCTCGGGCGTGCTGGTCCGCGCCGTGACGCGCGCGCTGCACCAGGACCTGCTGCTGAAGTGGCTGAAGAAGCAGGCGCAGCACAAGCAGGGCATCCCGGACGGCGCGGCACTCGGGCTCGACGCGCAGGACGGCGGCTTGCACGAAGCCGAGGTGCCGACGCGGCCTGACGCCGAGATCCTCGCGCAGACGAAGGAGCACGCGCTGCGCGGCGGCTACGCGCTCGTCGACTGGCGCGGCTACCGCGGCTACCAGCCGGGCGAGAACGTCGTGAACCTGTTCGCGATGGGCGCGCTGATCCCCGAGGCCGTGCAGGCGAGCGAACTGCTGCTGCAACGCGGCATCTACGCCAACGTGTTCGTCGTCACGTCGCCGGACCTCTTGTGCGGCGAACTCGGCCGCAAGGACGGCTTCGCGCACCTGACCAAGACGCTCGGCGTCGACGGCTCGCTGCACCTGCGCCCGACGAACGGCGCGCTCGGCGCCGCAGACGCGATCGACCTCGCGGGTCGCCGCGT
>CAZEQF010000211.1:0-7528 GCA_964514315.1 uncultured Singulisphaera sp.
GCGAAGAGGCGCGCTGCGCCGCGGATGTGCGCGGCCGGCACGCCGGTCTCGTTCTCGAGCGCCTCGGGCGAGTTCTCGGGCCGTTGGATGAAGTGCTTCCACTTGGCGTACTCGCCGAGGTCGCAGCGCTGCGCGACGTAGTCCTCCTTGGCGAGTCCTTCGGTGACGACGACGTGCGCGAGCGCGTTGAGCACCGCGACGTTCGTGCCGGGCTTGAGCTGCAGGTGGAAGTCCGCCTCGACGTGCGGCGTGCGCACGAGGTCGATGCGACGCGGGTCGATGACGATGAGGCCTGCGCCTTCCTCCGTCGCCGTGCCGCGCAGACGACGCTTCATGCGCGACGCGAACACCGGGTGGCCGTCGGTCGGGTTGGCGCCGATGACGATGACGCAGTCGGTGTGGTCGACGCTGTCGAAGTCCTGCGTGCCCGCGGACTCGCCGAGCGTCTGCTTGAGGCCATAGCCCGTCGGCGAGTGGCACACGCGCGCGCAGGTGTCGACGTTGTTCGTGCCGAACGCGGCGCGCACGAGCTTCTGCACGAGGAACGTCTCTTCGTTGGTGCAGCGCGAGCTCGTGATGCCGCCGACCGAGTCGCGGCCGTAGGCCTGCTGGATGCGGCGGATCTCGCCGGCGGCGTAGTCGAACGCCTCCTGCCAGCTGACCTCGCGCCACGGGTCCGTGATCTTCTTGCGGATCATCGGCTTCTTCAGCCGGTCCTTGTGCGTCGCATAGCCCCACGCGAAGCGGCCCTTCACGCAGCTGTGGCCGTGGTTCGCCTGGCCGTCCTTGTTGGGCACCATGCGAACGACTTCGCTGCCCTTCATCTCGGCGCGGAACGAGCAGCCGACGCCGCAGTACGCGCACGTCGTGACGACGGCGTGGTCGGGCTGGCCTTGTTCGATGATCGACTTCTCCGACAGCGTCGCGGTGGGGCACGCCTGCACGCAGGCACCGCACGACACGCACTCGCTCGACAAGAAGTCCGTCGGGCCCGGCGCGATCTTGCTGTCGAAGCCGCGGCCCTGCACGGTCAGCGCGAACGTGCCCTGGATCTCCTCGCACGCGCGCACGCAGCGCGAGCAGACGATGCACTTGCTCGCGTCGAACGTGAAGTAGGGGTTGGACTCGTCCTTCTTCGCGTCGAGGTGGTTCTCGCCGTCGTAGCCGTAGCGCACTTCGCGCAGGCCGACGACGCCGGCCATGTCCTGCAGCTCGCAGTTGCCGTTGGTGGGGCACGTGAGGCAGTCGAGCGGATGGTCGCTGATGTAGAGCTCCATCACACCGCGTCTGAGGTCTGCGAGCTTCTTGCTCTGCGTCGTGACCTTCATGCCCGGCTCGCACGGCGTCGTGCACGACGCGGGGTAGCCGCGGCGGCCTTCGACCTCGACGACGCAGAGGCGGCAGCTGCCGAATGCCTCGAGCGAGTCGGTCGCGCAGAGCTTGGGGATCTTGACGCCCGCGTCGACGGCGGCGCGCATGACCGAAGTCCCTGCGGGCACGTGGACGGCCTTGCCGTCGATCGTGACCGTCACCGTCGTCGTCGCCTCGCGGGCGGGCGTGCCGTGGTCCAGAACCTTGTTGGAGTACATCGATCAGGCCTTCTGGAAGTCTTCGGAGAAGTGCTGCAGCGCGGACATCACGGGCATCGGCGTGAGGCCGCCCATCGCGCACAACGAGGCGTTGGTCATGGTGTCGCAGAGGTCGCGCAACAAGGCTTCGTTCTGCGCACGGCGGTCGCCCGCCGCGATCTTGTCGACGACCTCCTTGCCGCGCGTGCTGCCGATGCGGCACGGCGTGCACTTGCCGCACGATTCGATCGCGCAGAACTCGAACGCGTAGCGAGCCTGTTCGAGCATGTCGACCGTGTCGTCGAACACGACGATGCCGCCGTGGCCGACCATGCCGCCTTCCTTCGCGAACGCCTCGTAGTCGAGCGGCGCGGAGAACTTGTTCGCTGGCAGATACGCGCCGAGGGGGCCGCCGACTTGCACGGCGCGGATCGGCCGGCCGCTGATCGTGCCGCCGCCGAAGTCGTGCAGCAGCTCGTGCAGCGTGCAGCCGAACGGGACCTCGACGAGGCCGCCGTGCTTGATGTTGCCTGCGAGCTGGAACGGCAGCGTGCCCTTGCTGCGGCCGACGCCGTGCGCCGCGTAGGCGGCGCCGCCGTGCTGCAGGATCCACGGCACGCTGCCGAGCGTCATCACGTTGTTGACGACGGTGGGCTTGCCGAAGAGGCCTTGGATCGCGGGCAGCGGCGGCTTCGCTCGCACGACGCCGCGCTTGCCCTCGAGGCTCTCGAGCATCGCGGTCTCTTCGCCGCAGATGTAGGCGCCGGCGCCGATGCGCAGGTGCACGACGAATGCGTTGTCCGTTCCGAGCAAGCGCTCGCCGAGCCAGCCCTTCTTCGTCGCGCGGACGATCGCTTCCTCGAGCACGGCGCGCGCGTGCGGATACTCGGAGCGCAGGTAGACGTAGCCCTGCGTCGCGCCCACCGCGAGGCCGGCGATCGCCATGCCTTCGAGCAGCGCGTAGGGATCGCCTTCCATCAGCATGCGGTCGCTGAACGTGCCCGAGTCGCCTTCGTCGGCGTTGCACGCGATGTACTTCTGGTCCGCTTGCGCCTGCAGCGTGGTCTTCCACTTGATGCCGGTGGGGAAACCCGCGCCGCCGCGGCCGCGCAGGCCCGACGCGATGACTTCGTCGACGATCTGCATCGGCTGCATCGCGAGCGCCTTCTTCAGGCCTGCCGTGCCGCCGTGCGCGACGTAGCTCGCTTCGTCGAGCGGATCGGTGATGCCGACGCGCGCGAACGTGAGCCGCTTCTGCTTGGCGAAGTAGGGGATCGACTCGGTCTTGCCGTGGCGCAGCGCGTGCGCGCCGCCGCGCAGGAAGTTCGCGTCGAACAGCGACGCGACGTCGGTGTCTGCGACCGGCCCGTAGGCGATGCGGCCTTCGTTCGTCTCGACTTCGACGAGCGGCTCGAGCCACAGCATGCCGCGCGAACCGTTGCGCACGATGCGAACGTCCACGCCGCGTTGCTTCGCCGTCGCGGCGATCGCCGCGGCGACTTCGTCGGCGCCGACGGAGAGCGCGGCGCTGTCGCGCGGCACGTAGACGGTGACGGTCATGCGCGGCCTCCGGACTTCTTCTGCTTCGCTGCTGCGACGATCGTGTCGAGCTTCTTGGGCGACAGCCGTGCGTGCAGCTGGCCGTCGACGAGCGCCGACGGGCCGAGCGCGCAGTTGCCGAGGCAGTAGACGGGTTCGAGCGTGACGGCGCCGTCCTGCGACGTGCTGCCCATCGGCAGGCCGTGGCGGTCCTTGAGGTGCGCTTCGAGCGAGCGGCAGCCGGTCGCCTGGCAGGCCTCGGCGCGGCACAGCTTGACCACCGTGGCGCCGGGCGGGGACGTGCGGAAGTCGTGGTAGAAGGTCAGGACGCCGTGCACTTCGGCGCGCGACAGGTTGAGCCCGTTCGCGATGCGGTCGAGGCCGTCGGTCGGGACGAAGCCGAGTTGCTCCTGGATCCCGTGCAGGATCGGCAGCAGCGCGCCGGGCAGGTCTTTGAGTCGCGCGACGACGGCGTCAACGACAGCCAGTTGGGCGGGCGTCGCGGGAGTGCGATGGGGCGGAGCGCTCGTGTGCATTCGCGGGCTCGAGTGGGGTGGAATGTTCTACACGAACGGCTGGTGTGCGGCACGCGCGGGCTTTGGGCAGAAGGAGTTGCGGCGGGCGGCGGGTTGGGGAAAGCGCGGGGCGTGGTTCTTTGGCGCACAGATGGACGGCGGCGCAGGTTCCAAGGCGCGCGGTTGCGTCTGGCCGAATGCGAATGGCCTCGATGCGTGCTACGGGCCAGGGGACTCGGGAAATTCTCGCAGAACCTGTCACGGGAACTCTGGTGTGGTCATTCCCCAGGGCATGGAAACCACACTGAGCACTAGTCGGGGGGGCCTCGCCGTTCTCGGGGCCGTGTTGCTGGCAGGTTGCGTCGCGGACTCGCGCAATACCGCGGGCGTTGCGTTCGGCGCCGGCAAGTTCGACGTCGACATCCATAACAGCGCATCGGACGAGACCAGCGCGGGGTTGTTCGAGGCGGCGTTCGAGTCGGTCGCGCCGAGCAACTTTGGCGGTGGCGTCCGGCTCCGCGGGATGACGTCAGCGGATGACCTCGATGACGACCCAAGCGATCTGACGGAAGGTTCAGTCCAGGCGTCAGATGGCGAGTGGTTCTTCCACGGCACGTTAGATGGGGGCGAGGGCATGCAGCGGCTTCCGATCCGTTTCGGATTGGCGCTGCGGCAGTTCGAACTCGAAGACAAGCTGGCCTCGGAGACCGTGGAGTGGGCTTCTTGGGGGCCGCGCTTCGAGTTTGCGCCGGAAGTGCCGATGAGCGAGTGGGACTCGGGGTCCATTTCGCTTTGCGGCATGCTCGGGCTGGGCTACGGCCGCACGACGGTCAATCTCACGGGTGCGCCCGATGACTGGGATACGGACGCGGTGTTTTTCGATATCGGGGCCGGCTTCCGCAGCAATCTCAACGGGATGGTCCTGGAACTGGGATACCGCTACCTCGGCTCGGACTACGACCAGACGGATGTGTCGTCTGGCGTGTTTGTCCGCGAGACCGACGTGTCGTTCTCGGGCGTGGTGTTCTCGATCGGCGGTCGCTTCTGAGCTCAGCCGCCTGAGCCTAGAAGTGCGTCGAGCGCCGACTTCTCGATCGAGAAGTAGGCGCGGAACGCGTCGACGCGCGCGCGCCGTTCCTGGCGCTCGGCGTCGCTGAGCGGTTTGCCGCGCACGGCTGCGAGCATGAGGTTCTTGCCGGTGTGCTCGCTGCTGACGAACTCGACGGCCTTCGTCGTGTAGCCGGCCCATTCGAGCACGAGCGTGCGCAGCGCGTCGGTCGCCCATTCGGCCATGCGTTCGGCGAACAGCCCGTGGCGCAGCGGGAATGCGATCGGCTCGGGGGCGGCGAGCTGCGGGCGGACTTGCTGGTGGCAACACGGCGCGACGACGATGAGTTGCGCGCCGAGTTCGACACCGCGGCGGATCGCGTGGTCGGTCGCGGTGTTGCATGCGTGCAGCGCAATCAGCGCGTCGACCTTCGGCAACGGCGTGGAGTCGATGTCGCCGCGCACGAACGAGAGGCCGTCGCAGTGTGCGCTGCGCGCGAGTTCGTTGGCCTTCTCGACGAGGTCGGGGCGCACTTCGACGCCGATCGCTTCGACGTTGCGCGCGAGCACGTTCTTGGCGAGGTGCCACGCGGCGAACGTGAGATGCCCCTTGCCGCAGCCGACGTCGACGATGCGCAGCGGCGCCGCGTCCGCAGCGGCGTTGCGCCAGCCGCAGTCGTCGGCGAGGTGCGACAGGATCTCGGTGTAGCGATCGATCTGCGCGAGCTTGTCCGCGAGCTTGCTGCGCGGCCTGCCGTTCTCGTCGACGAGCGCGAGCGCCTGCAGCCACGGCTGCGCCTTGGCGCCGAGGAACGTCGGCTTCTCGTCGTCGTGCGCGCGCTTCGGCGCGACGTTGGTGCTCGCCTTGTGGCGGATCAGCTTGCCGCCGTCTGCGTCGCAGTCCTGCAGCTGCCAGTCCGCGTTCGTCGTCGCGCACATCGCGGCGCAGAACGAGCCCGAAAGCTGCTCCTTCACGAAGCGGATGGCTTCGGCGAACGGCAGGTTCTTCTGCGTGTCGCGCCGCTCCTCGCGCAGCGTGAAGGACACGCATCGCACGCCCTTCACTTCTGCGAGTTTGCCGAGGATGCGCTGCAGCGGCTCCGCGCGTTCGGTCGGCGAGGTCAGGGACAGGCGGACGAACGAGTCGTCGTCGAGGCTCGCGGACATGCGCGCGAGGAAGTCGGAGAGTGCGGTCACGTGCCGCGGATGATGGGGGCGCGCGCGGCGCGCGGCAATCGCCGCGTGGAGGGTCGTGCGAATCGAATCGCGATCACTCGACTGCGACGAACTTCACCGCGTCCGCGACGAACGGCATCCCGCGCGCCGGGGCGATCGTGATCGTCGCGCGTTCCTCGCCCTTGGTCTCCACGACGCCGATCTCCACCCATGAACCTGGTTTGCCCGTGTATGGCGAGCCGTCGAGCCACGGCAATTCCCCGCCGACTGCGGCCGCAGCGCGGAACGCGAGCTTGGACTCGGGGATCTCGGGGAGCCAGACATGCGCAGTCCACTTGCCCGCGCGCGGCAGCCTCGCCACGAACACGGCCATCGGCGGCGCGGATTCGCCCTCGCTCGTCCACACCGTGCAGTCCACGCCGCGCAGGCCTTTGCCGTCCGTGCGCTGTACGAAGCCGCTGCCGAAGAGCTGGGCTTCGTCGTCGTCGACCTCGATGACCGGAGTCGCGAAGAGCAGCAGCGCGTTCGCGACGGCGCGTTCGCCTGCGTGGTCGAACGTCTTGTTGTCGCACGGGAAGTTGCAGACGCCTTGGCCTGAGGTCCACAGGGTCGTGCTGCCGCCTCCGTCGAGGTTGATCGCGAACTCGCAACCGAGCGCGACGAGGATCGTGGCCGTTTCTTCGTAGCTCGTGCCCGCGGCCTCCTTGGCGCGGCCGTCGATCGCGAGCAGCACGAGCGAACCGTCCTTCTTCGCGCCGATGGCGGAGCGCGGATGGCGGATCGAACGCTGCCGCTTGCCGTGGTCGACGACCTTGCCATCCTCGACGAGCACGACTCCGGCGCCGAGCGCCTCGCGCATCTGCGGCCAGTCGCCTTCGGCGCGCTTCTCGATCGCGAGGCGCCCCTTCTCGTCGACGCCGACGCTGCCTTGGTCTTTCTTCGCCGGGCTCGCGAGCTTGCCGTCGAGCTTCAAGAGTCCGCGCGGGCTTGCGTCCGGCTCGAAGAACCCGCCGTTGATCGCCGCGAGTGCGCCGAGCTTCTTGCCCATCGCGCTCGTGCGCGTGAGCTTGCCCGGCGCCTCGACGTCGAAGCGCGCGGACTTCGCGTCGGCTGCGATCGTCAGCGTCGTGAGGCACTGGGGGCCTGTGAACAGCTTCTCGAAGCGGCGTTGGCGCAATTCGACGCCGACGCCGACTTCGCGCACGGACCACTTCTCGGGGGCGCGGATCTCCGCGAGCAGTTCCTTGCTCGGATCGACCTGTTGCGCGTGGCAGCACACGGCGATCAGCAAGGCGGACGCGACGGCGAGAAGGCGCATCGACGCAGCGTAGCGGCGTGGATGCTCGCAGCGAACCCACGCCGGGCTGCGCCGCTGCGCGCCTGCGCCGCTGGGCCACGCGGTTCACTTCGGCTTCTTGTCGGGCGACGTCGTCTCGCGCTGCGCGGCTTCTTCGAACTGCCGCAGCGTCGCCTTGGCCTCGGCCACGCGACGGCGCATGTCTTCTTGCTTCAGCGTCTCGAGGATGCGGTTCCAATGCGCGCGCGTCAACGCGCCGCGGCCGTCGACGCCGGCGCCGAGCACGTCGAGCGGGACTTCGCCGATGGCCCAGTCGTCGCTTCGCTGCGTCGCGAACGGCAGGTCCTTGTTGTCGACTGCTTGAAGGTTGGCGAGCGGGCTGCGGC
>CAZEQF010000212.1:0-7516 GCA_964514315.1 uncultured Singulisphaera sp.
TACGGCGGTGGCGGTGGCGGTGGCCGCGGCGGCTACGGCGGTGGCGGTGGCGGTGGCGGCGGCTACGGTGGTGGTGGCGGCGGCGGCGGTGGCCGCGGCGGCTACGGCGGTGGCGGCGGCGGCGGTGGCCGCGGCGGCTACGGTGGCGGTGGCGGCGGCGGCGGCGGCCGCGGCGGCCAGGGCGGCGGCCGCGACCGCGACGACCGCCGCGGCGGCCGCTGGTGATCCCGCTCCTGTCGCGCTGCGCGTAAGCGCAGGCCTGCGATAGCCAACAGCCCTGAGACCTCGCGGTCCCAGGGCTGTTTTCGTTTGGGGCCGCTGGTCCGTTGCTGGGCGCTGGCTCGACTCCCCCACCCTTGGCCTTCGAACGCCAGGGGCGAGCAACGCAGCGCGATGGGCTGCGCAACCGCCGCGATGCGCAGCGAGACAGTGCCTCGTTGCGCCGAGTGACAGGCTGCCTGCTTCGCGCCTACTTCGCGAACGCCGGCACGCGCGCGCAGAACTGCAGGCCCTTGTCGGGCTGCAGGCTCGTCAGCACGAGCGTGCCGAGATCCGGCGCGGCGCGGCCGCGGAACACCTCGGCAGAGCCGACGCGGACCACCACGTCCTTCTGCAGGTCGAGCACGCGTTCGTCGAGCAGCACGTAGAGGCCCTTCGTGTCGCGCGTCGACGTGATCGACACCGAGTTGTCCTTGCGGTCGAGGTCGGCCTGCACCACCGCGTTCTGCTTCGGCGCGTCCCAGAACAGCCACGAGAACTGGCGCTTCCACGGCAGCACAGGCTGCCACACGAGGCGATCGGGAACGGGCGTGCGCACCGCGTCGCGGATGCGCGCAAGGTGCGCCTCGTGCCCGCCTGGCGGCGCGCCGTGGCCCTGGCCCGTCACCTCCCAGTAGTCGTGCGCAAAGCCGCCCCACTTCAACGCCGCGTCGCGGAGCTTCTTGACCGCGAACTGGTTGGGCTCGGGCGGCACCTGCGGGTCGTCGAGGCTCTGGTAGACGGCGACGAACACGTTGCGCAGGCTCGGGATCACGCCGTCCTGCACGTCGACGATCGGGCCGCCCTTCCGGCTGTAGATCGGCGTCGGCGCGCCGGCAGACGGCGCGATCGCGGCGAGCCGGTCCGCGTGGTGCCCGCCGAGCGCCCAGCTGCCGTAGCCGCCCATCGAATGGCCGACGAAGACGACGCGGTCCGGGTCGACCTTCCACGTGCGCAACGCGGCATCGACGAGGTCGAGCACGAACTCCTCCGTGCCGGAGTCGGTCCAGCCGTACTCGGTCGCTTCGAGACACTCCGGCGCCACGATCACGTAGCCGAGTTGCCGCACCGCCGCCTCGTAGGCCGAGAACGCGCCGCCCGCGTCCGCGGACCCAACCCCGCCGCCGTGCATCGCGATCGCAAGGCCCTTCGGCTTCTTGGTCTCGCCGCCGACGAGGTAGCGGCCGCGCGCAGGCTCCCCGGTCGCCTTGTCCGCTGGGTAGAACCGATGGTCGCCGCTGCTCTCGAGCTTCTTGCCCTTCCCCCATCGCTCGGCGATCGACTTGCTCCACAACGCGCGCGCCTTGGCGTCGAGCGGGACCGCAGACAGCGTCGGCAGCAACGCGTCCAACTTCGACCGACCGTCGCCGCGCCGCACGTCGAGCTCGAAGGCCTCGCGCACGATCGCGTCGAGTTCCTTCTGCGTCTTGGGCTTCTGCGCCTTGTCCTGCGCCAGCGCCGACGGAAGGCAGGCAGCAGCGAACAGCGCGGCGAGCAAGAGACGGCGGCGAAGGACGCGCATGGCGGCGCGCAGCATAGGCATGCCCGTGTGCGTGGTCGAACGACGACCGCAGGCCGAGGCCCGACGACACGAAGCACGCCTCCGCGCACGCAACCGAGCCGCTGGCCGGACCGCGAGCGCCGCCCGCAACGTCGCGCAGGTGCATGAGGCAGCCCCGAAACGGCCCGTTCTCCTGGCGCGCGACGACGCGCATGCGGGAGCGCGGCACCGACAACGCGACCCCGCGACCGACGAGCGTCTGCCCCGCGCGCCACGGCGACGCCGCGGATGCGCGGCAGCGGGCGACGCACGACCGACGGAGGACGGCTGCGGCTTGCCGCGGGTTCGTCGCGGGCCCAAGATGCGCCGTTTCCCTTGGTCGACAAGCTCCTCCTCAGTTTCGCAGCGCTCGCGATGGGCCCGCTGCTCGTCGTCGCCGCGCGCAAGCACGCGTGGTCGACCGTGCTCGTCGACAGCTTCTGCGTCGTGACGATCAGCGGCTTCTCGCTGCTGCACCTGCTGCCCGAATGCGCCGAGCAGGCGGGCTGGCTCGCGCTGCCGCTCGCGCTGGTCGGGTTCCTCGCGCCGACGCTGGCCGAACGCGGACTGCAGCGCAACAGCCCGTCGCTGAGGCGGCTCGTGCTCGTGCTCGCCGTGCTCGGCATGGCGGCGCACGACACGCTCGACGGCATCTTCTTGCACGCGTCGGGCCACGCGCACGACGCGACCGCCGGCGCCGACCACGGGCACGCGCACACGCACAGCGCGACCGCGTGGGCCGTCATCCTCCACCGCATCCCGGAAGGCATCGGCATCTGGTGGATCGTGCCGCGCACGCTCGGGCGCACCGCCGCCGTGCTCGTGATGGCGGTGACGATCCTCGCGACGCTGTTCGGCTTCTTCCTCGGCCACGACCTCGAGCAGTCCACCTCGGGCCTCGCGCTGCTGCAGTCGCTGCTCGCCGGCTCGCTGCTGCACGTCGTGTTCCACGCGCACATCCCGGCCCCCAACGACCGCCAGCGCCTCCACCTCGCGTCGGTCTTCGGCGCGGCAGTCGCCGTGGCCGTGCTGTGGTTCGTGATCCACGGCCACGTGCACGACCACGACGAACTGGCGCCGTCGCACGTGTTCTTGCAGCTCGCGATGGAGTCCGCGCCGACGCTGCTGCTCGCCTACCTGCTCGTCGGCTTGTGCCACGCGTTCCTGCCGCAGGGCTGGCTCGCGCGCATGACGAAGGGTTCGCCGCTGCAACAGGCGCTGCGCGGCGTCGCGATCGGCTTGCCGCTGCCGGTCTGCTCGTGCGGCGTCGTGCCGATCTACCGCCAACTCGTCGCGCAGGGCGCGTCGCTCGCGGCCGCGATCGCGTTCCTCGTCGCGACGCCGGAGCTCGAGATCGCCGCCGTGCTGCTGACGTGGCAACTGCTCGGCCCCGAGATCGCGGGCTTGCGCGTCGTGATGGCTGCGCTGCTCGCGCTGTCGGTCGGCGTCGCGGTCGCGATGCTGCACAAGAAGGCGGCCAAGGCAGCGGCGAACGAATCCCACGAGGAACTGCCGGACACCGCGGTGCGCGGCACGTTCGGCCAGCGCATCGTCGAGGCGCTGCGCTTCGGCTACGGCCCCGCGGTCGACAACACGGCGACGTGGATCCTCATGGGCCTCTTGCTGTCGGCGCTGCTGATGCCCTACGTCAGCAAGGAGTGGATCGCGTCGCTGCCGCCGGGCATCGACGTGCCCGTAGCCGCGTTGATCGGCCTGCCGCTCTACGTCTGCGCGACCGGCAGCACGCCGCTTGCGGCGATCCTGCTCGGCCAGGGCATGTCGCCGGGCGCGGTGCTCGCGCTGCTGCTCACCGGCCCCGCGACCAACATCACGACCTTCGGCATGCTGCGCCGTCTGCACGGCGGCGGCGTCGCGGTGACGTTCGCAGTGTCGATGTGGATCGGCACGATCGCGCTCGGCTACGCCGCGAATGCGATCCTGCCCGGGCGCACGGGCGCCGAGTTCGCGGCCACGATGGCGCACCAGCACGGCACGGGCGGCTGGATCTGGCTGTCGCTGCTCGCGCTGCTGCTGCTCTGGTCGCTGCTGCGCCAAGGCGTGCGCCCGTTCCTCGAACGGTTGTTCGAATCGCCCGCGAACCTCTCGGGCCACAACCACGACCACGGCGGCCACTCGCACGGCGGCTCGTGCTGCGCGCATGAGCACGGCGACGGGCACGCGCACGCGCATGCGGCGCCGCTCGCGAAGGCCGCGACCGGCCCGAGCCTCGGCAAGATCGACCTCGCTCCGCGCGCGTCGAGCGACACGAAGCCGACGGCCGCCGACAAGCCGAACGGAACCGACGGCGGCTGCTGCGGACACTGAGCTGGCGGCCGCGGACGAACCCGCGGCCCTCTGTGTCAGCAGCCAGGAAATCGCCGACCCCACCGCTATGGTGCGCTGCGTGGGATCCTGGACGCTCTACACCAGCAACCGCGTCGACGCGCTCGTCGACGCACTCGTGGCACGGATGGTCGGCGAGCCATTGCCGCCGCTGCAGAAGGAGATCGTGCTCGTGCAGAGCCGCGGCCTCTCCCGCTACCTGGAGCTCGAGGTGGCGAAGAAGCAGAGCATCGCCGCGAGCCTCGAAATGCCGTTCGTCGGCTCCTACCTGCAACGCCTCTGCGGACACACCGAGCGCGACGATGCGTGGTCCAAGGCGGCGCTGACGCTGCGCATCTTCCGCATCCTGGGCAGCCGCCAACTCGCGAAGGCGCTCGGCGCCGCAAGCGACTACGTCCAGGACGACGGCAATCAGAAGAAGCGACTCGCGCTCGCCGAAGCGCTGGCGCAACGCTTCGACGACTACCAACTCTACCGGCCCGACTTCCTGCGCCAGTTCACGGCTGGAAAGCACCCGGACCTCGAGCACGCCGACTGGCAGCAGAAGCTCTGGCGCATGCTGCTCGACGAATGCGACCCGAGCGCGGAGTCCGCGCACCGCATCGACGCGCTGCAGCGCAAGCTCGACCGACGCGAAATCGACGGCATGCGCCTGCCAACGCGCATCTCGGTATTCGGCGTCTCGACGATGCCGAAGGCCTTCCTCGAAGTGTTCGCGCGGCTCGCGCGCTTCACCGACGTGTCGCTCTACGTGCAGCGTCCGTGCGCGCACTACTTCGGCGAAGTGCGCCGCGCGCGCCGCGGCGAGGAGCGCCCCGAGGGGCCCGTGCTGCTCGCCAACCTGGGCAACCAGTGCCGCGAGCTGTTCGACTTGTTCGTCGACTTCGAAGGTGAAGGACTCGTCGAGCAAGAACTCGAGAGCCACGACCCGGGCACAGGTTGCCTGCTGCATGCCCTGCAGTCGGACGTGCTGAACATGCGCGTGCGCGGCTCGCATGCAGGCGCGGACGAGGAGCCGCTCGCATTGCGCGCCGACGACGATTCGCTGCGCGTGCACAGCGCGCACGGGATGCTGCGCGAGATGGAGATCCTGCGCGACCAGCTGCTCGCGCGCTTCGAGAAGGACTCGACGCTGTCGCCGTCCGACGTGCTCGTCTTGCTGCCCGACGTCGACGCGTATGCGCCGTATGTGCACGCAGCGTTCGCGCCCGTGCAACGCATCCTGCGCACGGTCACCGCAGACCGCAGCCCCGGCGACTCGATGCCGCTCGCGGCGACGTTCCTGTCGTTGTTCGAACTCGCGGGCTCGCGCTACCTCGCGTCCGACGTCGTGCAACTGCTCGAAGACGACGCGCTCGCGCAGAAGTTCGGCATCGCGCGAGGCCAGCTGGCGACGCTGCGCGGACTCGTCGAACGTGCGCGCATCCGTTGGGGCCTCGACGCAGACCAACGCGAACGCGACCTCGAACTCCCGCCAGAAGACGCCAACTCGTGGGCCTTCGGCCTCGAACGGCTGCTGCTCGGCGTCGCGACCGGCCCCGTCGACGGGCTCGTGCTCGACCGAGCGCCGTCCGCCGACGCGACGATGTCGCGCAGCGAACTGCTCGGCAGCTTCCTCGCGCTGTTCGCCGCAGTGCGGCACGCGACCGAATCGCTCTCGCAGCCGCGAACGATGCCCGAATGGGCCGCGGCGATCGAACGCACGCTCGACGCGCTCTTCGCGCCGCAGACCAAGATCGACAAGGCCGCGCTGCAGAGCCTGCGCGACTGCTGCCGCGAACTGCGCCGGCTCGCAGCGCTCGTCGCCGACGACGAAGACGATGCGCTCGTGCTGTCCCCCGCCGCGTTGCGCGAGTGGCTTGCGAACCAGCTCGACGGCAAGCGCGAGGGAACGGGATTCCTCTCCGGCTCGCTGACGTTCGCGTCGATGCGGCCCATGCGTTCGGTGCCGATGCGCGTCATCGCGATCTGCGGCCTGCACGACGGCTCGTTCCCGCGCAGCGACAAGCGCCACGAGTTCGACCTCATGGCCGACAAGCGTCGCCACGGCGACCGCAGCCGCCGCGAAGACGACCGCCAGCTGTTCCTCGACGCCTTGCTCTCGGCGAAGGACGCGCTCGTGTTGACGTATGTCGGCAGGTCGAGCAAGGACAACGCGGAGACCGCGCCCTCCACCGTGCTGAGCGAGCTGCTCGACCACGTCGACGAAGCGTTCACGCCGCCGAAGGGCCGCGCACGCGCGCGCGACGCCGTCGTCGTCGACCATCCGTTGCAGTCGTTCAGCGAGCGCTACGGCGACGGCGAGGACCCGCGCCTCTTCACGTATGCAGCAGCCGCCCCTACGGCCCGCAAGGCAGGCGACGCGGACGCTGCGGACCGCGCGGCGAACGCAGCGGCAGCGAGCAAGCCCGTCGTGGCGCTCGACGACCTCGTCTCGTTCTGGAAGGAGCCCCAACGCCAATACTGCGAACGCGTGCTGCAGGCGCGCTTTCCCGAGTCCGTCGAAGACGAGCAGGAGACCGAGCCGTTCACGCTGGCGTCCCTCGACCGCTACACGATCGCGCAAGAGGCCGTCGCCGATGCGCTCGCCACCGGCTCTTCCGCGGCCCTGCCCGCTGCCGCGGCGAAGACCGGCGTGCTCCCGCCAGGCCCGCTGGGAGAACTCGCGCGCCGCGACACCGAGCGCGACATCGCATTGTTCGCCGACCGCATCCGTCCGCTCCACGGCACGCAGCGATCGCGCGTCGAACTCGAACTCGGCTCGTGCGTGCTGACGGGCGAACTCGAGGACCTGTCGGCGCAACGGCAGTTGCTCTGGCGGCCGTCGAGCGTGAAGGACAAGGACCTCATGCGCGGCTACGTGCTCCACTGCGTGCGCACGGTCGCGCGCGATGACGGCGCACAGCTGCCCGCCGAGACGATGGTCGCCGGCACCAACGGCAAGCACACGTTCGCGGCGCTCCCAGACGCGCGCAGCTGCTTGCAGGCGCTCCTGGACGGCTACCTCGCGAGCAAGGCGGCTCCACCGCCCGTGCCGCCGTGCGCTGGCTTCGCCTACGCGCGCAAGTGGGTCGTCACCAGCCGCAACAAGACCCCCGACCTCGAGACCGCGCTATGGGATGTGGCCGACCTCAAGGCGCGCCAGCCCGGATGCGCGGTGATCTACGACATGGATCATCAGGACGGCACCTACGCCGCCGCCTGGTCCGTGTCGCGCAGCGGGCGGTACACCGCCGTGACGCTCCTCTCACGCAAGGGAGGGTGGATGTCCATCGGCTGGAACGCCCTCAACCCCGCCATGGCCGGCATGGACTGCGTCGTGGCGTGGGCCGCGCCGCGCGCCGGCAGCGGTCGCGCATGGTGCGACGGCGTGGC
>CAZEQF010000213.1:0-7484 GCA_964514315.1 uncultured Singulisphaera sp.
GGTCGAGAGCGCGAGGTAGCGGTCGCCACCTTGCACACCCTGCTCGTTCATGACGTCGTCGCGATCGCGGTCGAGGACCGCGGCGAAGGCATCCCGGACGATGTGCGGCATCAACTGTTCACGCCGTTCTTCACGACGCGCAAAGGCGGAACGGGCCTCGGGCTCCTGAGCTGCCGACGCATCGCGCAAGAACTCGGCGGCGGCCTCGGCCTCTACCCGCGCACGCGCGGCGGCGCGCGCGCGCTGCTCGTGCTGCCCATGGCGCGCGCAGCGAACGATGACGGCAAGCCGCGCGCATCCACACCCTTGCGCGCGCAACGCATCGGCAGCCCATGACGAACCCGCGCATCCTCGTCGTCGACGACGAACCGGACATCCGTTTCGTGCTGCGCGGCCTGTTCGAGGACGCGGGCTTCGACGTCCACGAAGCGAAGGACGGCGAGTGCGCGCTCGTCGAAGTGGCGAGGCATGCGCCGGACGTCGTGCTGACCGACGTGCGCATGCCGAAGATCCAGGGACTCGACCTGCTGCGCGAACTGCAGCGGCGCGAGCCGGAGCTTCCGGTCGTGCTGCTGTCCGCCGTGGAGGACGTGGCGACCGCGGTCGACGCGATCCGCAACGGCGCGTTCGACTACCAGGCGAAGCCCTACGACGCGCAGCGACTGCTGCTGACCGTGCAACGCGCGGCGGAACAGCGGGCGCTGAAGCGCGAACTGCGCGAGCTCAAGAACGGCGAGCACAAGCCCGCGTGCTTCGGCGTGTCCGACAAGGCGCGCGAACTGCAGCGCACGATCGAACTCGTCGCGGCGCAGCCATCGGTGTCCGTGCTGCTCGTCGGCGAGTCGGGCACCGGCAAGGAAGTCGTCGCGCGCGAGATCCATCGCCGTTCGCGCGACGCGAACGGCCCGTTCGTCGCGATCGACTGCGGCGCGCTGCCGGAGCAGTTGATGGAGAGCCAGCTGTTCGGCCACAAGCGCGGAGCATTCACGGGCGCGGACAAGGACCGCCCGGGTCTGTTCCAGCTCGCGGACGGCGGCACGCTGTTCCTCGACGAACTCGGCAACCTGCCGCTGCCGCTGCAGGCCAAGCTGTTGCGCGCGCTGCAGGAACGCAAGGTCGTGCCCGTCGGCGGCGACGAGGCCGTGCCGTTCTCGGCGCGGCTGCTCTGCGCGACGAACGCATCGCTCGAGGACGAAGTGAAGGCAGGCCGCTTCCGCATCGACCTCTACCACCGCGTCGCCGAGTTCCTCGTGCCGTTGCCGCCGCTGCGCACGCGCCCCGAGGACATCAAGTTCTTCGCGCGCTCCTTCCTCGCCGAGGCGAACCGCGAACTCGGCCGCCGCGTCGAGGGCTTCACGAAGGACGCGGAGCGGTGGCTGTGCGCGCAGCCATGGCCCGGCAACTTGCGCGAGTTGCGCAACGCGATCCGACGCGCCGTGCTGCTGTGCGCCGAGCGCGAACTCGACGAGACCGGCCTCGCGCCGCACGGCGAAGGCACGCTGCACGCATCCACGCACTCGGAAGGCATCGGCGACGCCACGGATCCCGGCGACGGCTCGCTCGCGGATCGCGTCCGTCGCGCCACCGACGAGCTCGAAGCGAAGATCCTCGCCGACACGCTCGCGCAGTGCGGCGGCAACAAGGCCGCGGCCGCGCGCGCGCTGCACATCGACTACACGACCCTGCACCGCAAGCTGAAGCGCCACGGCATGCCGGGCTGACGGCGACGCCGCCCGCCGACCATGGCAGGCGTGCAAGGAAACCATGGCGCGCGTGCCATGGTGGGCGCGCAACGGATCAGGCGGCCCGAGAATCTCGGCCCATGGCATGGGCGCATCCGCGCACCCCGATCGGTTGGCAAGCCGATTGCTTCCATGTCCTTGTCTTCCTGCCCGATTGCCCGGGTTTCGGGGCCGCGATCCTTGTCGGACGCGGCCCCGAACCCTGTACGGACCGCGGTTTCGCGGCCGACCGCAGGCAGAGTCCTGCTGGAACGTGGAGTTGCGCGGCGGAGCGGCCGTACTATGCCGCCCCGCATGCGCGCCCCCTTCCGCCTCGCACTCTGCTGCCTCCTCGCCCTCGCGGCCTGCGGACCGGACGCGAGCGATCCGACCCGGACCGACGCGAACGCGGCCAACGGCGCACCGCGCCCGCAGACGCTGCCGACGCTCACGCACGACTTCGGGGCCGTGCCCCACGGCGAATCGCGCCAGCACGATTTCGTCCTCGACGTCCGCGGCGCCGTCGGCGCCGACTGGTATTCGCCCGGCACGCACGTCGATTGCTCGTGCGCGCGCACCGAACTGTTCCTGCGCAGCGCGGACGGGAGCATGACGCCGATTCCCGTGTTCCAGCCGGACACCGCGCCGAAGGAAGGCCAGGTCCTCGTCGTGCGCGTGATCCTCGACACGCAGAAGCGCGAGGCCGTCGACACGAAGGACCTCGACAGCCGCGTGCTCGTGGCGCTCCAACGGACCGACTCGCGCGATCCGCAGAAGCGCGTGATGTGGCCGCTGCAGTTCCGCTTCCGCGTCGACGCGCCGATCCGCGTGCGCCCCGTCGCCACGCTCGACTTCGAGCGCGTGCCGCACGCGCGGCCCAAGACGATCTCGCTCAACCTGTCGAGCGACCTGCCTTCGCGCGCCGTGACGTTCTCGAACGCGCGCTGCGAAGACGCGCGCGTGCAGTTGCGCATCGAGCCACACGATGGCTACTCGCTGTTGCAGGCCACGCTGCTGCCGCGCAACGGCGACACCGGCAACCTGCGCGCGATCGTGACGGTCGACACCGACCTCGACCCCGCCTACCAGCTCCGCATCCCGGCCGTGGCCGCGTTCGTGCCGGACCTCGAAGCGATCCCGCTGGCCAAGATCTCGATCCGTGCCGACCTGGGCCGCCCGCAAGACGAAGGCCGCGCCGGCAGCCAGTATGTGCTCGTCACCGACCACGACCTCTCGCGCGCGGAGGACTTCGTCGTCGCCAAGGTGACCGACGCGAGCGGCGCCGACGCTTCGTCGCTGTGGTCGATCACGTTCGAGAACGTGCCCGGCGAGCCGCGCAGCCGTCGCGTGCACGCGCGCTGGATCGGCGCGCGATCGAGCGAGTTCCGCGGCGAGCTCGTGCTCGCGAAAGACGCGCAGAAGGGGCCGTTCCTGCCCATCGAACTCGTAGCGTTGCACGACAAGAACCCATGAACCTGCCGCGCCTGTCGACCGCGTCCTGTTCGGCGATCCTCGCCGCGACCTTGTGCCTGTTCACGCAGTGCGCGAAGGAACCTTCCGCGAACGCTCCGGCGCCCACACAGCCGACGCCCGCGGCGAACGGCACAGCCACGGCTGCCGCAGCGCCCGCGAAGCAAGACCCGCCTGTGATCCTCGGCGAGCGCATCCACGTGCTCGTGTCCGGCAGCATGGAAGGCAAGCTCGAGCCGTGCGGCTGCGCATCGGGCCAACTCGGCGGGCTGCCGCGTCGCATGACCTACGTGCAGGAAGTCCACGGCGCCGACCTGCTGCTGGAAGGCGGCGGACTCGTGGGCGGAGCCTCCGCGCTCGACCAGGAGAAGGCGTTCACTGCCGTCGAGGTGCTGTTCGGGATGCCGATGCGCTACGACGCGCTCGGCATCTCCGCGGAAGACCTCGCGTTGCCGCTCGAGACGTGGGGCCAATACCTCGCGGCCTACGCGGCGCCGGTCGTCGCATCGGACCTCGAGCCGCTCGCCACCGAACTGAAGCCGCTGCCGTTCGTCGAGAAGGACGTGCGCGGCACGAAGGTGCGCGTCGCGTCGCTGACGATGCGGTTGCCCGAGGCGCTCGCCAAAGCCGATCCGCAACCGCTGCGGTTGCTGTCCCCCGCGGATGGCTATGCGCGCGGGATGAAGGACGCCGCCGAGTCGACGCTGCGCGTGCTCATGGTCCACGCCGACCCAGACCGCGTGCGCGCGCTCGTGAAGGAACTGTCGCCGCGCCCCGACCTCGTCGTCGGCGTCACCGACGCGGTGCACGAGCCGCCGGCGCAACCGACGATGGTCGGCGACGTGCCGGTCGTGTTCCCCGGCATCCGCGGCCGCTTCCTCGTCGACCTCCGCTTCGGCCGCACGCAGGGCGGCGCCGCGATCCCGCACTACGAGCCCGTGCCGTTGCGCGCGAGCGAGACGAAGCCGCTCGCGGGCCAGGACCCGGCGGTGCGCGAAGTGCTGCGCAAGCACCGCGTGTTCGTCGCCGAGGAGAAGCTGCGCGAGAAGATGGCCAACCAGAAGCCGCTCGATGGCGGCCTGTCGTATGTCGGCAGCGCGCGCTGCGGCGAGTGCCACGCCGAGGACTACGCGCAGTGGCAGAACACCAAGCACGGTCGCGCGTGGGACACGTTGGTGCGCGCCGAGAAGGACCCTGCGCGCTACGGCTGGCCCGTGACGCAGTATCCCGACTGCGTGTCGTGCCATGTCGTCGGCTACGGCGACGCAAGCGGCTTCACGAATCCGGAGACCACCGCGCAGCTCGCGAACGTCGGCTGCGAACGCTGCCACGGCGCCGGCAGCGCGCATTCCGCGGCGCCTGCCACGAGCCGCATGGGCAAGGTCGGCGGCGGCACGCCGTCCGTCGTCTGCACGCAGTGCCACGACTTCGAGCAATCGCCGGACTTCGACTACACGAAGCGCTGGCCGATCATCGAGCACGGCAAGCAGAAGCCGAAGGCTCGCTGAGTTCCCTGCGCGCGCATTGCGCGCAGCGTTCGCCCGAGACGGCTGGCTCCCGGGCCTTCGTGGCAGCGAGGCCGGCGGCCCGAGGCGACGTGGCAGCCGACGGAGCGTGAGGCCCTCAGGCCCTCACGCGCCGGGAACGTGCACGCGCGCGGCCTTCTGCTTGCCGACCTGCAGCAAGTAGGAGCCGTGCGGCAGCGCGTGCTTGCCGTCCTTCACGACGTTGCCGTCGATGCGCACGCCGCCGCCTTCGACGAGGCGACGGCCATCGCTGTTCGAGGCGCACAGCCCCGACAGCGCGAGCGCCGCGGGCAGCCAGAGCTTGCCGTCCTTCAGCTGCTCCTGCACAGCGGTGAACTCCGGCACGACGTCCGGCAGCCCGCCTTGCTGGTGCATGCGGTCGTATTCGGCGCGCGCGGCGACCGCCGCATCCTCGCCGTGGTAGGTCGCGACGACCGCGTGCGCGAGCGCGAACTTCGCGTCGAGCGGGCTCTTCAGCAGCTCTTCGCGCCGGTCCTTGCCGATGTCGGTCGTCAGGGTCAGGTACTTGCCGAGGTTCGCGTTCGGCACGCGCATGAGCTTCTGGAACTGCGCCGAGGCGGGCTCGCGCACGCCGACGTAGTTGCCGAGCGACTTCGACATCTTCTGGCTGCCGTCGATGCCTTCGAGCAGCGGCAGCGTCATGCAGATCTGCGGCATCTGGCCCTTCTGCTTCTGCAGTTCGCGGCCGACGAGCAGGTTGAACAACTGGTCCGTTCCGCCGAGCTCGACGTCGGCATGCAACTCGACCGAGTCCCATCCCTGCAGCAGCGGGTAGAGGAACTCGTGCACGCTGATCGGCTGGTTCTGCGAGAAGCGCTTCTGGAAGTCGTCGCGTTCGAGGATGCGCGCCACGGTGTAGCGGCCCGCGAGCGTCACGCAGTCCATGAACGACATGCGGTCGAACCACGAGCCGTTCTCGCGCTCCTCGATGCGGCCCATGTCGAGCAACGCGGAGATCTGCGCGCGGTAGGTCTGCTTGTTCTCGTCGACTTGCTCGCGCGTGAGCGGCGGGCGCGTCTTGTTGCGTCCGGTCGGGTCGCCGACCATCGCGGTGCTCGTGCCCCACAGCACGATCGGCAGGTGGCCGAGCCGCTGGAACTGCGCGAGCTTGCGCAGCACGACTGCGTGGCCGATGTGGATGTCCGGCGAGCTCGGGTCGATGCCGAGCTTCACGCGCAGCGGACGGTTCTGGCTCTTGCTGTCGGCAAGGCGCTGGCGCAGTTCGTTTTCGTCGACGAGGTCGACGATGCCGTCGCGCAGGATCTCGAGCTGTTGTTCGACCGGCAGGAAAGTCACGCGCGCCGTTCTATCGCCGCGACTCCCACCACGAAAGCCACGCGTCGCGATCGCCGATCGGCGCCGTCGCAGTCGCATCGACCTCGCGCAGCGCCGCCATCGCGACCAAGGCCTGCTCCGGCGTGCCGAGGCGCACCCAGCCCATGAGCAGGTCCGCCGTGGCGGACAGGTCCTGTTCGGCCGCGAACTCCGACGCCACGCGGACGTGCAGGAAGTGCTCGCGATCGCCGCGCTCCATCGCGCGCTTCAATGCAGCGAGCGGCGCCTTGCGCAGCGCCTCGTGCCCCTTGGGCCACTGGACGACGCGCGCCTTCGCGAGCGAAGTGAGCCGCACGGGCGCGCGCGACTCGGCGGCCTGGACGTAGCCCGGCAGCAGCTCCGCGAACACCTCGACCTCGCGCCGCGCGCACGGCGATGTGCCGAGTTCGAAACGAACGGGCAGCACGAGCGGCTGCTCGGCGAGTTCGACGCCGCGGTCGAGGCGCACGACCTCCGCGTCCTCGACCTTGCGCGTCGATCCGTCGAGGAAGCGGTCGCGGATCACGACCGTGACGCGGAACGCGACGGGGTCGCGCTCGTCGCGGCCGCCGAGGCGCCACGGCCCGTCCGGCGGCGGTGGCAAGCGCAGCTCGAACACGATCGGCGCGCCGATCGTCGCCGCGTCCTCGAGCGAATGCGTGGCATTGGCTTCCGGGGCCGGCGCGTCTTGCGCGGCAGGCGCGGGCCCCACCGCAACGGCTGCGGCGCCGGAGTCGGCGACCGGCACGAGTCCGGCGTGTTCCGCAGCGTGCAGTTCGAACTGCAGCCCGAACGACAGGTCGCGGAATCCCTGCAGCCTCGGCATCGCCCAAGGCGGCGCGGCTTCGACCGAGTAGGCGTCGACGAGACGACGCATGCGCAGGAAGTCGCGCGCGCGGTGCGCCTCCTGCAGTTGCGCGAGCACCGACTCGTAGAACGCGACCAGCGCCGGATCCGTGCCGTCCGGCGCGGCCTGCGTCGACACGACCATCGGCGTGACGACCGCGACCGGATCGACTTCGTCGGGCGCGCTCACGCACGCAGCCGCGCAGAACAGCGCCAGAAACGCACGAAGCCCGGACGACGACCGCATGCGCGGATCGTCACCGGGCTTCGTGCGCGAAGACATCCGAGACTTACGAGTCGGACTTCTTCTTCTGCGCCTCGCGCTCGCTCATGCGCTGGCCGATGCCCTTGAGCTGGTCAGCAAGCGAACCGAGAGCAGGCGCCGCCGGAGCCGGACGCTCCGCTGCTTCCTTCTGCGGAGCGGCTTCGGTCTCTTCGCCGTCCTCGAAGTGCGCCTGGATCAACGTCAGGCCGATCTTCCGCTCGTCCGGGTCGATCTTGATGATGCGAACCTCGACGCGCTGGCCGACCTTGACCACGGCCTCGGGGGTGTCGACCTTGGGGTCGGCCAGTTCCGAGATGTGGA
>CAZEQF010000214.1:0-7446 GCA_964514315.1 uncultured Singulisphaera sp.
TTCGCCTACGACGTGCTCCCTCCGCGCATGATGGAACTCCTGCTCGCGCAACTCGGCAGCGCCATCGACCTCGAAGGCGGCGCGATGTGCGTCTCCGACGGAAACGCACGCTGGGAGCCGGACGAGTTCCGCAGACAACTCGATTTCGTCCGCCGCTTCTGCGACCTCTGGCCGCGCCACCTCCTCGCCGACCTCGCCAACTGATGGACGCCGTCCCCCTTCTTCTCGTCGTTGCCGCAGTCCTGCTGCCGATCGCCTGGTGGATCGCCGTGCACAATCGCTGCGTGCGCCTCGTGCATGCGGTCAAGGAGAGCTGGTCCGACATCGACGTCGAACTCAAGCGCCGCTACGAGCTGATCCCCAACCTCGTCGAGACCGTGAAGGGCTACGCAAAGCACGAACGAGATGTGCTCGAACGTGTCGTGTCGCTGCGCAATGCCGCGATGCAGAACCACGGCAGCGCCGCGAGCCAGGCCAAGGACGAGAACGCGCTCGCCACAGGGCTGCGTTCGCTGTTCGTCGTCGCCGAGGGCTACCCGCAGCTCAAGAGCGACGCGAACTTCTGCGCGCTCCAGGAAGAGCTCGCGCTCACCGAAGACCGCATCGCCGCGGCGCGCCGGTTCTTCAACGGCAACGTGCGCGAGCTGCGCAACCTGAAAGAGCAGTTCCCGACCAGCATCGTCGCGGGCTCGGTGGCCGACACCGAAGTGTCGTTCTTCGAACTCGACGACGCGAACGAGCGCGTCGTGCCGCGCGTGGACCTGGGGCCGAGGTAGGGATTCAGCCCTGCGCCTGTTCCGCAACGCCGCGATCGAGCGCGCGGCGGATCGGGCACATGGCCGCGTCGACGAGGTCGCCGCGGCGATACCGCGCGAGCAATTCGCGCGAGCGCTGCGCCAGTTCGCGGCGCACTTCGCGGCGACGGCCCTTGATGCGCGCGATCTGCATGTCGTCGTAGCCCGTGGTCTGGTGCCGCAGCCACGCGATGGTCGCAGCCTCGGCGCGCTCCTCGACCGGGATGCGCTGCGTTCGCGCGACCGTGCCGCTGCCGACCGGCGTCGCGTGCGCGGCGATCGCCGACGCCAGCTTGGTCTGCAACTCCGCGTGCGCAGGCGCAAACGCGAGGAACGTGGCGACCGCGTCGCAGAACTCGCCGACGTATTCGACTTGCTGCGCAGCCCGCCGCGCGCGGCCCTGCGCGAGCTTCTTCGCATAGCTCGGATCCTGGCGCTCGACCGCCAACTCGGCGCGAATGCGCTCGATGCGGTCCTTCGGCGCACAGACGCCGCGCGAGAACACCTTGTTGCCTCGCTTCTCGCTCACGACCCAGGCAGGCCCCGCCTCCTTCACGCGCCGCGTCAGCGCCGCGTCGCCCGGAGGCAGCAGTTCCCAGCCTTGCGGCATGCGGAGCAACTGCGTCTTGGTGCGGAACCACGTCCCGTCTGGGCCGGGGGCGACTTCACGATTCTGGTCGGGCATCGGTGCAGGACTGGGCGGGTGTGCGACGCATCACACCGCGACGCCATGTGCGCAGCAAGAACGCGTGCAGCGTCGCCGTTCAGCGCGCGAACCGCTCCTCGTAGTCGCCCATGTCGAGCTTCTTCACGGTGTTCGTCGAGCTCATGTAGCGGATGACTCCGTACACATTGCGCTCCGGCACCCAGGGCCGGTCGTAACGGCCGAACACCCAGCCGATGCCCGAGTAGGAGTTGGGGTCGCGGCCATCGAGCGCGTAGCGGTTGTTGAGTTCGACGAGGATCGCCCACGCTTCCTCGGGCGTGCGCGACCACTCGAGCACCTTCTTGCCCCACAGCATGCGCAGGTAGTTCTGCACCGTGCCTTCCTTCACGAGCTGGCGCTGCGCGGCGTTCCACAACTCGTCGTGCGTGCTCGCCGTCGCGAACTGGTCGAGCGTGTAGAGGTGCTCGCGCGCATCCGTCGCGTGCTTGTTGAGCGTGGCCTTCGCCCACTCCGGCAACGAGTCGTAGTCGTCGTAGTCCTGGCGTTGCCAGTCCATGTTGAAGCCGAGCTCGCGCCACGTGACGAGTTCGTCGAGGAAGCCATCTGCAGCCTCGCTCATCCCGTACCAACCGCGCGCGCCGTCGACCTTCTCGCGCATCTTGGCGGCCGTCCATTCTTCGTGCTTCGCGACGCCGGCGAAGACCTGGTGCACGGACACGTGGCCGAAGTGCAGGTACGGCGACAGTCCGCTCGCCGCGTCGGCTGCGGGATGGCTGCGGTCGCCGTAGCGCGCGAGCTTGTCGGCGAGGAAGCGCCGCAGGCAGTCGCCGCCGGCAACGTAGCCGCCGCGAACGTTCGCGACCGGCTCGACGTCGTGGTCGATCGGCAACGCAGCGAGCGCCTTCGCGTCGCCTTGCAGCAATGCCTCGCTCGCGCGCGGCCATTTCTTCTGCACGTCGGAAGGCACGGCGCCGCCCTTGCCGACGCCGGATCGCAGCGGATCGCCGATCGGAAACTCCGACAACCGCGACGGCAACGCGCGCTGGAGGAAACGACGGAAGTCGACCGCGCGGCCGAAGACCTTGTCCGCTGCGCGCAGCGGCAGGAGCCCGTTGCTGTCCACCTGCTCCATGCGCACGGTCGCGCGCTCGGCTGCGCGCTGCACCATGTGCGGCAGGAAGAAGCACGGATACTCGTCGGTCACGACGACGCATGCGCGCTTCTCCATCGCGGCGAGCAACCCCTTGCCCTTGCCATCCTGCGGCTCGACATAGGGATGGTAGGCGACGTCCGCTTCGGCGAAATCCGCCGCGTTGTCGCGCATGCCGTCGATGACGAATCGATGCATGCGGTCGCTGGCCCAGCGGTAGCCGCAACGCAACGGCTCGAGCACGACGAGCGGCTTCTTCAGCTGCTCGCACCACTCGATCGCGCGCTGCAGCGAGAAGTTCGCGCGGCGACGACGCTGCGCGATCATCCAGTAGAGGACGTAGTCGCCGTCCTCGCGCACGGGCAGGTCGGCGACGGTCTGGATGCGGATCTCGGGGACGCGTTGGCTCGGCACGGACGGAGGGCTCGGCGAGAGGAATCACCCCGTGCGGAGGGCGCGCGGCGGCGGGCGCATCTTCGCCGCGGAAGCGCTTCTGGATCCACCGCGCATGCCGATCGCATCGGCCACGCGCCGCGGCCGGATTGCCCGACTCAGCTCGCCGCGCGCGCGGCGACGCCTTGCGCCACGATCTCCACCACTTCGTCGACCGTTCGCCCCGAGGTGTCGACGACGAGGTCGGCAAGGCGGTAGTAGGGCTCGCGCTCGGCGAGGATGCGCCGCAGGTCCGCGAACGCGCGTTCGTTGTCGGCCATCGGCCGCGTGTCGCCCTGGTTGAGCACGCGCTGCCAATGGTCCTTGGGATCCGCGCGCAACCACACCGTGATCGTGCGGCTGCGCAGCGCCGCGAACGACGCGGGCTCGGTCACGACGCCGCCGCCGACCGCGAGCACGCACGGCGCGTCCATCGCGAGCAACTGCTCGAGCGCCATGCGCTCCGCCTGCCGGTAGTAGGACTCGCCGTGCATGACGAACAGTTCCGACAGGCGCAGCCCCGTCGCCGCCTCGATGCGCGTGTCGAGCTCGACGAACGGCAGCCCGAGTCGCTGCGCGAGGCGCGGACCGATCGTGCTCTTGCCCGCGCCGCGAAGGCCCAGCAACGCCACGTGCCGCGGCCGCGGCGTGCTGCCGCGCTCGACGAATTCGCGCCCGAGCAGCTCGACGAGCGGCAACTCGAACGCATCCGCCAACGCCTGCAGCTTGAGCAGCGACGGATTGGCTTCGCCTTGCTCGACGTCGGCGAGGAACCGCTCGCTCATCCCCGTGCGTTCCGCGAGCTCTCGACGACTCCAGCCGCGATCGCTGCGCAGCGAACGCACGGCCACGCCGAGCTTCTGGAGGAGCGGATGTTCTCGCACGAGGGCGAGCAGGCTAGCGGCGGGCGCGCGCGAATGGCACTTCGCCGATGCGAGAGACGGGCTCCGCGCTGGTGTGCGCCGTCAGCCGGACGCAAACCGCCGACGCAGGTCCATGGCGATCTTCTTCGCCGCGTCGCCCGCGCCGTAGGGATGCCGCACCTGCGCCATAGCCGCATAGTCGGCGCTGTCGTCGAGCAAGCTCGAAGCCGCAGCGACGATGCGAGCCTCGTCCGTGCCAACGAGCCGCGCCGCGCCGCACGCGACGCCTTCGGGCCGTTCGGTCACGTTGCGCAGCACGAGCACGGGCTTGCCGAGCGTCGGCGCCTCTTCTTGCAGGCCGCCGCTGTCCGTCATCACGAATGCGCACGCGCGCAGCGCGGCGACCATGTGCGGATAGTCCAACGGCTCGACGAGCCGCACGTGGCGATGGCCGCCGAGCACTTGCTCCGCCGTGCTGCGCGCATCGGGATTGGGATGCAGCGGGAACAGCACCGCGACGTCGTCGCGATCCGCGAGGCGGCGCACCGCGCGGCACACGCGGCGCAGCGGTTCGCCGAAGTTCTCGCGCCGATGCGCGGTGATGACGACGAGCCTTCTGCCGTATTTGGGCGCGAACGCACTCGCGTCGACGGCGCCTTCTTGCAGCCGCAGCGCGTCCACGACGGTGTTGCCGACCACCGCGATCGCGCTCTCCTGGATGCCTTCACGCAGCAGGTTCTGCTTCGCCTGCTCGGTCGGCGCGAAGTGTCGCATCGCGACACGGCTGACGAGTTCTCGCGAAAGCTCTTCGGGGAACGGCTGCGTGCGATCGCCGCTGCGAAGGCCAGCCTCGACGTGCGCGACGGGGATGCGATGCAGCGCGCACGTCCACGCGACCGCGAACGCCGTCATCGTGTCGCCTTGCACGATCGCGAGGTCGGGCCGTTCTTGCACGATCGCCGGATCGAGCGCGAGCATCAGGCTGCCGCACAACGTGGCGAGCGACTGGCCGCGCCGCACGAGGTCGAGGTCGCGGTCGACCAACAGGCCGAACGACTGCAGCGCAGGCTGCACGAGGTGGCGATGCTGCGACGTCGACAGCACGCGCACCAAAGCCCAAGGCTCACGACGAAGCGCGAGCGCGACCGGCGCGAGCTTGATCGCTTCGGGCCTCGTGCCGATCGCCAGCAGGATCTGCCGCTCGCTCATGGGACGCGCAGGATGGGCGCGGGAGCACGGAACGGCAACGACCACGTCCGCTGCGCGAGACCGTGCGTCACGGCCGACTCGGCTCGCAGACCACGAACACCGGCGAACGCGATCGGTCGAGCCACGCGAGCAGCGCGCGCGCGTCGGGCTCGCTGACCGCGACGCAACCGGACGTCGACGTCTCGGGGTCCTTCCAGACGTGGAAGAAGATCGCGCTGCCGCGGCCAGGCACCGGCTCCTTCGTGTTCCACTCCAGCACGCAGCCGACTTCGTATTGGTCGTCGTCGCGCCGCATCGCCTCGGCCGAGACCTGGGGCTTGCCCGTCACCCAGCGGTTGTAGGAAGGCGACTTCGGCTCGTCGATCCACCAGTCGTCCGCGGTCGCCTGCCGGTATGCGAGCCCGGTTGCGAGCTGCGCCTCGTAGCCGAACGCGAGTTCGACGCGATGCGTGCCAGCCGGCGTGCCGCCGTCGCCTTCGCGCTTTCTCTCGCCGTCCACGATGCCGCTGCGGCCGACGACGGCGCGCATCGCCGGCAACGCTTCGCGCCAGCCTTTCGACGTGCGCTCGAACGCAGCGACGCGCGCATGGAACGGATGGCCCGGCTCCGCGGTGACGACGACGGCCTGCGTTGTCGATTCCGAGACCGAACGCAATGAAGGGTGCGCGTCGGGCGTCGCAGTCATGGCACAGGCGGAAAGGACACCGGCGAAGATCGGGGCAGCGCGCATCGAAGCCGCACGATAGCTCGACCGAGCCAGCATCCGCCGCGACTCCGAAGACTCCGCCTGCGCCGTGGTTCGTCGACGCCAGCGCCGCCAGCGCCACTGCGGCTCCCGCCAGTGCCGCCATGCGCCGGACGCGGATCCGTTCCCCAGACAGCCGGGCCGGACCGTTCGCCCCCGGCCGAGCCCAACTTCCCTCGCGCCCCCTGCCGCTCGCCCCGCCCCGTCGCTACCCTGTTCGCCCCCTGGACGCTGGCATCCCCTGCCATGCATCCGGAGACTGCCGCCTTCCCGCACCGCCCGACCGCATCCGCACCCACCCGTGACCGACACCCGCCTGATCCGCAACTTCAGCATCATCGCCCACGTGGACCACGGGAAGTCCACGCTCGCCGACCGCCTGGTCGAGCTGACCGGCACCGTCGAGAAGCGGCAGATGAAGGCGCAGCTCCTCGACGACATGGAGCTGGAGCGCGAGCGCGGCATCACGATCAAGGCGCGCGCCGTGGCCATGAACTACAAGGCCAACGACGGGAAGACCTACCAGCTCAACCTGATCGACACGCCCGGGCACGTCGACTTCAACTACGAGGTGCTCAAGTCGCTGCAGGCGTGCGAAGGCGCCTTGCTGCTGGTCGACGCGTCGCAGGGCGTCGAGGCGCAGACGGTCGTCAACGCGCACCTCGCGGAGCAGGCCAACCTGACGGTGCTGCCGGTCCTCAACAAGATGGACCTTCCGCACGCGCGGCCCGAGCAGGTCGCGACGGAGATCGAGGACGCGATCTGCATCCCCGCGGAGGACGCGATCCCGGTCTCGGCCAAGACCGGCCTCAACGTCGACAAGGTGCTCGAGGCGATCGTGGCCAAGATCCCGGCGCCGACCGGCGATCCGAAGGCCCACCTGCAGGCCCTGATCTTCGACGCGGTCTACAACGACTACCGCGGCGTCGTGATCTACGTGCGCGTGTTCCACGGCACGGTCAAGAAGGCCGAGATGATCCGCATGTGCGGCACGATGACCCACTACGAGGTCATGGAAGTCGGCAAGCTCAAGCCCGACATGCAGGCCGTGGAAGAACTGCACGCAGGCGAGGTGGGCTACATCGTCGCCAACATCAAGAAGCTGCAAGACGTCGTCATCGGCGACACGGTGACGCACGAGGACGAGAGGCTGCGCAGCCAGGCGCTGCCCGGCTTCCGCCAGCCGAAGCCGATGGTGTTCTGCGGCTTCTATCCCACGGTTCCGAGCGAGTTCGAGAACCTGCGCAAGGCGCTGGAGAAGCTGCGCCTCAACGACAGCTCGTTCACGTTCGAGCCCGAGACGAGCGACGCGCTCGGCTTCGGCTTCCGCTGTGGCTTCCTCGGCCTGCTGCACATGGAAGTCATCCAGCAGCGCCTCGAGCGCGAGGAAGACATCGACCTCGTGCAGACGGCGCCGACGGTGCGCTACCGCATCAAGATGACGAACGGCGAGGAGAAGGAGATCCGTTCGCCGAGCGAACTGCCCGACGGATCCGTGATCGCCGAGTACCTCGAGCCGATCACGCACGTCAACGTCGTCGTGCCCGCCGAGTTCATCGGCGCGGTGATGAAGATCTGCACCGACC
>CAZEQF010000215.1:0-7437 GCA_964514315.1 uncultured Singulisphaera sp.
CGTCGGCAGCTCAAGAGGCCGAGGCCCGTGCCGCCGCTGCGCGTGGTGAAGAACGGCGTGAACAGTTGGTGCCGCACTTCGGCGGGAATGCCCTCGCCGCGGTCTTCGACTGCGATCGCGACGAAGCCTGCGCTGTCGCCGTCGCCACGGAATGCGCGCACGACGATGTCGATCGTGCCGCGATGGGGCGATGCGTGCGCGGCGTTGAGCAGCAGGTTGACGAGCGCCTGCAGCAGCAGGTCGCGGTCTGCGTGCGCCGCGAGGCCTTGCGTGTCGGCGACGAATCGCAGTTGCTTGCGACGGGCCTCGACCTGCACGAGCCGCAGCGCTTCTTGCACCGCGTCTTCGAGGCCGACGTTGCCGCGCGCGGCCGTTCGCGGCCGGCCGAGGTCGATGAGCCCTTGGATCGTCTTGTCCGCGCGTTCGACGCCACGACGGATGATGTCCGCGTGTTCCGCGACCTGCTCCGGCGTCCGCGCCTTGCGCAGCAGCGCGTCGGCGGCGCCCTTCACGATGGTGAGCGGGTTGCGCAAGTCGTGCGCGACGCCGGCGGCGAGCTCGCCGAGCATGCTCAATCGATGCGCGTCGATGAGCCGTTGCTCCATCTGCGAGCGCGCCGATTCCGACTCGTGCAGTTCGTCCTTCGTGCGCTCGACGGAGGCCGCGAGCTGTCGGTGGCCATCCAGCACGAGCGGGATCCACAGCACGAGCCCGTAGGCGATCAGCACGAACCCGAGCAAGAACACCGGCCCTTGGTCGAGCGCGTGGCGAAGTTCTGCGAGCCATCGCTGTTGCTCGTCGAGTTGCAGCAGTTCGACGACGGCGCTCGTCGACGCCGCGAGCGTGAGCACGAGGAACCCAGCTTCGCACAGTTGCAGCGCGGGGCCGCGGATGTGCGGATGGCGCACGCCGGTCGTGCGCAGGAACGAGAACAGCAGCGCGAAGAACAGCGGCCGCAGCGCGGCTTCGAGTTCGCTCCAGCCTGTCACTGCCGCGAGCGCGACCGTGAGCACGGTCAGCAGGGCGCTGTGCAGCAACGCTCCTGGCAAGGCACGCAGTGGCGGCTGGCCCGGAACGGGAGCGGGAACCTTCGACGGCATGGTTCCCTTATCGGCGCTTTGCGGGCTCCGGCTTCTGGCCGGATGGGGCCTGCTGCAGGGCGCGGCAGGCAGCGCATCGCCGACTCGCGGGCGGCGGCCTCAGGCCTGCCGCCCGGGGGCGCGCGTCACTCCGCGGCGGAGCCGCGGATGCGCGAGGGCTGGGTGGCCGCCTTCGCGATGCGATCGACTTCGCTGCGCAGGTAGGGGCCGGGGCAAGCCGTGTTGACCAGCTCGCTGTGGCAGAAGACCTGGTCCTCGCCGATGCCGTACTTCGAGCTCAGGTGGCCGATCAGCGACTCGAGGGACTCGAGTTCGGCCTGCGTCGGCCGCTGGCCGTCGCGGCCGCGGATGAAGTTGCCGAGCACGCAGATGCCGATGTTGCCGCGGTTGTTGTCGCCGCGCGCGTGGGCCCCTTGGTAGCGCAGTTCGCGGCCCTGCCAGATGCGGCCCATCGGGTCGATCAGGAAGTGGTAGCCGATGTCGCCGTAGAGCTCCTTGCGGATGTGCACGTTCTGGATGCTGCGGATCTGGTCCGCGGCCGCGTCTTCCGAGTTGCTGCGCAGCAGCATCGCGGAGTGGTGCACGGTGATGCGGAAGATCTTGCCCATCGGGTCGAGGCGGCTGCGGATCGTCGCGCCGGGCTCCCACTCCGAACGGGTGTTGATGTCGATGTCGGGCACGCTGCGCTCGGGCTTCGCCGCCGGCACCTTCACGGCCACGGGGTCCGGCATCGCGTCGTCGATGCGGTCCTTCAGGCGCGCGTCCATCGCGAGTTCGCGCGCGCGCTGCAGGTCGTATTCGCTGTTCTTGTCCTTGCCGAGCGCTTCCAGCGCCTCGGCGCGGATGTAGCGCGCGTATGCCTCGGCTTCGGAGCTCGGCGAATCGGCGCCGTAGAGCACGAGCGCGCATGCGTCGACGGCTTCCTGCGGGCGCTTGCGCTGCAGCATGACCCAGGCGCGGCGCAGGTGCACCGCGGGGTTCTTGTCGCGCGGCGTCGCTTCGATGTCCAACTCGGCGTCGTCGCGGACGGGGCCGAGCACGAACTCGTAGGACAGGACTGCGTTGGAGCCGGGCTTGCGCGCGGTGTTGCGCGGCGCAGAGCTGCAGGCAGAGAACAACAACAACATGCCGAGCGCGAAGCACTTCGCGCCGAGCACAGAGACAGACTTCGACATCGCCACCCTCCGTGCGGAAACCTTGGACTGACCGACCAAGGCACGCCGCAACCAGTGCGCGGAACACTAGGGGAAAGTTGTCCCCGTGCCAAGGGCGCGTTCGTGCGGTCCCGGCGGGGGACCACGTGCGGTCCGAGGCTCATGCCGCCGCACGCGCGGGGCCGATACAGACCAGGAACCGTCCCGATCCATCCGCCGAATGCCCGCCTCATCGCTCCTGCTTCGCATGCAAGGTCCGTTGGACCAGCTCGAGCTCTGCTACCAGGCGGGCGAGACCATGCTTCGGTCGATCGACTTCGGCGACGACAGCGAGGGCCATCGGCACTGCGTCTTGCTGGCGATCCAGGAGATGGTCACGAACGTGCTGCGCCACGCCTACGAAGGCGACGAGTCGCTGCCGATCGAGGTCGAGTTCACCGCCGACGAGCGGGGCTTCGCCGTCGAGTTGCGCGACCGGGGGCCGGCCTTCGACCCGCTGGAGCACGACGTCACGAAGCTGCTCGAAGACACTTCGATGCCGACTGCCGCCGGCGGGTTCGGCATCCACATCTCGCGCATCGTCATGGACGACGTGTCCTACGTTCGCCGCGACGGCTGGAACGTGCTGCGCATGCAGAAGCTCGCCGCCGTGCGCAACGCTGCGAACGGAGGCCGCCCGTGAACGCCGCCGCGCACTTCGAGCGGACCGAACGCCTGCGCGACATCGCTGCGGCGGTCCCCGGCGTGACGATCTGCGTCGTCGACCTCGACGGCCGCGTCGTCTGCCAGGAGCCCGCGACCTGCCCCGCCGCCACGCGGCGCGCGTTCGAAGTGGCGATGCCCGGCGCGCTGCGCGCCGTCGTTCGCGTTCCCGAGACGTGCGACGCCTCCGACGAACTGGTGCTGCGGGCTGCGCTCGAGACGCTCGCGCGCTGCGAGGAGCTCGAAGAAGAACTGCGCAGCATGGACACGGGATCGGCCCAGCTCATGGAGCAGATCTCGATGCTGCACGAGACGCTGCCCAACCTCTGCGCCAAGGAGAGCACGGAGGACGTGGCGCGCGCGGGCCTCGAAGCGTGCATGGCGGCGACGAACGTGCGCCGCGCGATCTACGTCGAACGTGGCCGCGCCGGGTTCGCGCAGGTGCGTTCGTATGTCGAGCGCTCGGAGGACGGGTCGATCGCGAAGTCCGCCTACCCGCTGCCTGAACGCATGCCGCAGGACCGCGGGCTCGTCGGCAAGGCGTTGGCCGGCGGTGGCCGCTCCGTGTGGTTGTCGGTCTCGCCGCACGACGAGGATCGCGACGACCTCGCGCCGGAGAGCCTCGCGCTGCGCCAGGCTCTGGCCGTGCCGGTGACGTTCCACGACGGCGAAGCGCTCGAAGTGATCGGCGCGATCCTGCTCGTCGACACGGTCGACGGGGACGCCTCGTCGGAAGAGCGCGGGCTCGGCTCCGAGGTCCAGCAGCTCGCCAACACCGTCGCCGTCATGCTCGGCACCGTGCTCGGCATCCGCCGCTCCGCCGAGTTCGGCAAGGAGCTCTCGATGGCGCACGAGATCCAGGCGCAGATCCTGCCGGCGTCGGCGGCTCGCGTGCCGGGATTCGACGTCGCGGGCGACTACCGCAACTGGGGCGACGTCGGCGGCGACTACTTCGACTACGTGCCGTTGCAGGACGGGCGCACGCTCGCGGTCGTGGCCGACGTGTCGGGGCACAACCTCGCGTCGGGCATGATGATGGTCAGCGCGCGTGCGACGCTGCGAACGCTCGCGCAGGGACACGCCGACCCGGCTCAGCTCTTCACCGAGCTCGGCCGCAGCATGTATCTCGACTTGTCGCGCACGGAGCGGTTCTTGACCGCCGCGGGCGTGGCGCTGCAACCGGACTCGGGCGTCGTGGACATCGTGAACGCGGGCCACAACGCGCCGCTGCTGTTCCGCAGCAAGGACCGTTCGGTGCACGCGATCGAATCGGAGAGCACCGTGCTCGGGTTCTTGCCCGACGTCGACTACGGCTCCGTGCGCGTCGAGTTGGAGCAAGGCGACTGCCTGCTGCTCTACACCGACGGCGTGACCGAGGCGACGAACGGCGACGAGGAGATGTTCGGCGAAGACCGATTGCGCACCGTGCTCGCCGCTTCGGCGCAACGCGGCGCATCCGACGTCGTCGCGATGGTGATGGCTGCCGTGCACGCGTTCCGCAAGCCGGGCGAGAGCGGCGACGACATCACGCTCGTGGCGATTCGACGCAACGGTGCGCGCAAGGGAGCTGCAAACGCATGACGACACCGCAACAGACCGTCTTGGTGGTCGACGACGAGCCGTTCATCTGCCGTTCGCTGTCGTTCGTGTTGCGCAAGGGCAACTACCACGTCGTCGAGGCGCGCAACGGCGAGGAAGCGCTCGCGGCCGTGCGCGAGCACAAGCCGGACCTCGTGTTCATGGACGTGATGATGCCGAAGCTCAACGGCTTCGACGTCTGCGCCGCGATCAAGCAGGACCCCGATCTGCGCTCCACGCGCGTGATCCTGTTGACCGCGAAGGGGCAGGACAGCGACCGCGAAGTCGGCACGCGCGCAGGCGGGGGCGCCTACATGACGAAGCCGTTCAGCCCGACGAAGATCCTCGAGCGCGCGCGCGAACTGCTCGCGCGCTGACGCACCCGGCCGCCGGCCTCACGCGCAGCAGAAGAAGTCGCGCAGCTCCACGAGGCCCAGTTCGGCGAGCCGTCGTCGCGCCGCCGCGCGCGGCCCTGCGTGCGCAACGCTGACCAGGATCGGCGCGGAGCGATGGGGGGCGAGGCCCTCTGGCGCGACCACGGGCGCGCCGTCGATGCGTTGTCCGATCTTGCGCGGGTCGAGTTCGACGACGGCCACGGGCCTCCGGCCGTGGGCGAGCAATGCGCGCCGCAGCCGCCGCCCCGTGCTGCCGTGGCCCCAGAGCACGTAGTGCTCGCTCGCCGCGAGCGGCCCGTCGCAGAGCCGTGCGGCCTTCAACGCGGCGCGCGCGTCCTCGGAGTAGCGCGGGTCCGTGTTCGTGGCCGAACGCTCGCTGCGACGCCATGCATGCAGCGTGCGCGGCACGACCGACAGTCGCGCGCCATCGCTGAGCATGCGCAGCAGCGCGTCGTAGTCCTCGGCCCACGCGCCGTCGCGGTAGCCAGTGCGCCGCAACGCCTCGGTGCGCAGCATCCACGTCGGATGCAGCAGCGGCGACTCGACGAACCGTTCGCGCAGCACGTCGCGCTCGTCGCGGATCGTGCGCAGCCATTCCATGTAGGCGCGCGTGCCGCCGCCGAACGCGGACGAAGGGAACGCGCGCGCGTGGCAGCCGACGCCGGCGAGGCCTGGGTCCTGGTCCAGCGCCGCGCGCTGCAGGCGCAATCGTTCTCGATGCATCACGTCGTCGGCATCCATGCGCGCGACCAGCGGCTCCTCGCAGGCCGCGAGCCCGAGCTGCAGCGCGGCGACGATGCCGAGCCGTTCCTGGCGCAGCAGGCAGAACCGCGCGTCGTGCCGCGCGCGCTGCCGCACGAGGTCGGCGGTTGCGTCCGTGGATCCGTCGTCGACGACGACGCAGCGGAAGTCCGGGTCGGTCTGGCGCGCGATGCTCGACAGGCACGCGGGCAGGGTCCGTTCTGCGTCGCGCGCAGGCACCAGCACGGCGATGCGCTCGCGACGTTCCATGGCGCGGCACTCGACCCGCCGGTTGCCATGTCTGCAAGCGCGGTGGTCCTCGCTGCCAAAGTGGCGGGCGTATGCGTCGCGCTTTCTGCCAGGATGGCATGGAGGCCGGGTCCGTAGGCGGATGCAAGCTGTGGCTGCGCAGTGGCTTGCGCACTTTGCGCGGTCGGCACGCGGTTTGGTCTGCGCGCGGCCTCCCGCGAGCGCGGGACGCACCAGGAGCCAAAGCAATGTCGAAGATCGTCGGTATCGACCTCGGAACCACCAACTCGGTCGTCTCGGTGATGGAGGGCGGCGAGCCCAAGGTCATCGCCAACAACGAAGGCGGTCGCACGACCCCTTCGGTCGTCGCGTTCACGCAAAGCGGAGAACGTCTCGTCGGCGCGCCGGCCAAGCGCCAGGCGATCACCAACCCGACGAACACGGTCTACTCGATCAAGCGGTTCATGGGCCGTCGCCACAGCGAGGTCGGCGACGAGGAGAAGATGGTGCCCTACAAGGTCGTCGGCGGCTCTGGCGAGCTCGTCAAGGTCGAGGTCCAGGGGCAGCAGTTCACGCCGCCGCAGATCTCCGCCGACATCCTGCGTTCGCTGAAGGAAGCCGCCGAGGCCTACCTCGGCGAGAAGGTCGACCGCGCGGTGATCACCGTCCCGGCCTACTTCAACGACAGCCAGCGCCAGGCGACGAAGGACGCGGGCCAGATCGCCGGCCTCAAGGTCGAGCGCATCATCAACGAGCCGACGGCTGCGGCGCTCGCGTTCGGCCTCGACAAGAAGGCGAAGGGCAAGAACCAGAAGATCGCGGTGTTCGACCTCGGCGGCGGCACCTTCGACATCTCGGTGCTCGACGTCGGCGAGGGCGTGTTCGAGGTGAAGGCCACGAACGGCGACACGCACCTCGGTGGCGACGACTTCGACGAGAAGATCATCCAGTGGCTCTGTGACACCTTCAAGAAGGCCAACAACATCGACCTCCGCAAGGACCAGATGGCGTTGCAGCGCCTCAAGGAAGCCGCGGAGAAGGCGAAGATCGAACTCAGCTCGGCGCAGCAGACGGCGGTCAACCTGCCGTTCATCACGATGGATGCGACGGGCCCGAAGCACCTGAGCGAGAACCTCACGCGCGCCAAGTTCGAGCAGCTCTGCGAAGACCTGTTTGCGCGTTGCCGCGGCCCGGTGCTGCGCTGCCTCGAAGACTCGAAGATGAAGCCGTCCGACATCGACGAGGTCATCCTCGTCGGCGGCAGCACGCGCATCCCGCGCGTGCAGGCGCTCGTGAAGGAAGTCTTCGGCAAGGAGCCGAACCGCTCGGTCAACCCGGACGAGGTCGTGAGCCTCGGCGCTGCGATCCAGGGCGGCGTGCTCGGCGGCGAGGTCAGCGACGTGCTGCTGCTCGACGTGACCCCGCTGTCGCTCGGCATCGAGACGCTCGGCGGCGTGATGACGAAGATGATCAAGAAGAACACCACGATCCCGACCAAGTTCAGCCAGGTGTTCTCCA
>CAZEQF010000216.1:0-1240 GCA_964514315.1 uncultured Singulisphaera sp.
GCTCAAGGTCGGCTTGTCGCCGCTGCTGATCGACTTGATGCGCCGCGGGTTCGTCACGCATGTCGCGACGAACGGCGCGTCGGCGATCCACGACTGGGAGACGGCCTACCAGGGCGCCACGAGCGAAGACGTCGCGACCAACCTGCCGGACGGATCGTTCGGGTTCTGGCGCGAGACGTTCACGGGCATCAACGGCGCGACGAAGCGCGCGCACGAACGCGGCGAAGGGCTCGGCCTCGCGATCGGCCGCACGATCCTCGAAGGCGACCTGCCGTATCGCCACCTGTCGGTGTTCAGCGAAGCGGCTCGCCTCGGCATCCCGGCGACGGTGCACGCGGCGATCGGCTGCGACATCGTGCACATGGACCCAGATCTCGATGGCGCAGCGCTCGGCGCGTCGACGCAGAAGGACTTCTGGATCTTCTGCGACACGGTGGGGCGCCTCGACCGCGGCGTGTGGCTCAACATCGGGTCCGCCGTGATCATGCCCGAGGTGTTCTTGAAGGCCGTCTCGGTCGCGCGCAACCGCGGCCAGCTCGGCCAAGACTTCACGACCTGCAACTTCGACATGCTGCAGCAATACCGCGCGATGACGAACGTCGTCACGCGCCCGCCGAAGGAAGGACTGTCGGTGCTGGCGATGCACGAGATCGTGCTGCCGCTCTTGCACCAGGCGATCCTCTCCACGGCGGAGAGCCGCGGCATGAGCATGGAGCTCCGCTGATGGACGATTCGCGCCGCTTGCGCCAGATCCTGCAAGGCCTGCCCAACCCGAAGATCCTCGTGGTGGGCGACTTGATCCTCGACCGCTACGCCGACGGCAAGACCGGCCGCGTGTCGCCCGAAGCTCCGGTGCTCGTGTTCGAGTTCGACAGCGAGCGCTACCTGCTCGGCGGCGCGTGCAACGTCGCGGCCAACCTGCACAACCTCGGCGCCGAGACGTCGGTGCTCGGCGTGATCGGCGACGACGAAGCGGGGCGCACGTTGCGGCAGTTGCTCTCTGACGACGGCATCGACACGGGCGTGCTCGTCACGGACCGCACGCGGCCGACGACGCGCAAGACGCGCTACGTCGCGAAGACCGCGCAGGTGCTGCGTGTCGACGAAGAGAGCAAGGCGCCGATCGCTGGCGACGCGGAGAAGGTTTTTTCCAGCAGGAGCCGGCAGCCGAGGTTACAAGGGGAGTGGAGGCCACACGTGGGCTCCTCCGAGCGGGGGCGGGCGGCGAAGGGGAGCCGGG
>CAZEQF010000216.1:1250-7426 GCA_964514315.1 uncultured Singulisphaera sp.
GGGTGCTGCGGCCCACGGTGATCCGTGCGGCGGTCGACGCCGCGAAGTCGGCGGGCGGCATCGTCGTCGTCGATCCGAAGGGCAAGGACTACTCGATCTACCGCGGCGTCGACCTGCTGACGCCCAACCGCGAAGAAGCGGAGGCGGCGACCGGCATCTCGATCAAGGGCACGCCGGAACTGCATAAGGCGGCCGAGAAGCTGCGCACGATCACGGGCATCCAGACCGCGACGATCACGCTCGGCAAGGACGGCATCTTCTACGAGAACGAAGACGGCTCGCACCGCATCCTGCCGACCGAGGCGCGGCAGGTGTTCGACGTGACGGGCGCCGGCGACACCGTCGTCGCGGTGCTCACGTTCTGCCGCACGTGCGGCGTGTCGCTGCCGGACTCGCTCGCGCTCGCGAACATCGCGGCGTCGATCACGGTCGGCAAGTTCGGCACGTGGGCCCCGAGCCGCCAGGAAGTGATGGCGCGCCTCGGCGAAGGCGGCGGCACCGGACGCAAGATCCTGACGCGCCCCGAGGCTGCGGTCGTCGCGACGCGGTTGCGCACCGAGGGCCGTCGGCTCGTCTTCACGAACGGCTGCTTCGACATCCTGCACCCGGGCCACTGCGACTACCTGCAGAAGGCGCGCAGCTACGGCGACGCGCTGATGGTCGCGGTCAACACCGACGAGAGCGTGCGGCGGCAGGAGAAGGGCCCCGGCCGCCCGATCAACACGCTGGAGGACCGCATGGCGGTGCTGTCGGCGCTCGCGGCGGTCGACTACGTCGTGCCGTTCGACGAGGACACGCCCAAGGACCTCATCGAGATGCTGACGCCGCAGGTGCTCGCCAAGGGCGAGGACTGGCGCGACAAGGGCGTGGTGGGGCGCGAGTGGGTCGAGAGCCACGGCGGCCAGGTCGTGCTCGTGCCGCTGCGCCAAGGCAAGTCGACGACGTCGATCGTCGAGAAGGTGCTCAAGAACGCGCGCTGAACAGGTGCTCGCGCCGGATCTTGTGGTTGCCTCTCCTCCGTAAGCGCGGCTATCCTGCGCCAACCCCATCTCCTGCAGAGGCTCGCACTTTGGTCGTCGTTCCGCGCAACAAGCTATCCCGCGACAAGATCATCACGGACCGCAAGAGCCTCGCTGCGATCCTGTTCGGACTGAAGGCGCAGGGGAAGGTCATCGTGCTGACGAACGGCGTCTACGACCTGCTGCACGTGGGCCATGTCCGTTGCCTCGAAGACGCGCGCTCGCGCGGCGACTTCCTCGTGGTCGCGGTCAACAGCGACGACAGCACGGAGCGCGGCAAGGGCAAGGGCCACCCGGTGGTGCCCGCGAAGGAGCGCATGGAAGTGCTCGCGGCGATCGGATCGGTCGACTACGTGACGGAGTTCGACGAGGACACTGCGGACGCGCTGATCGAGCAGCTCAAGCCCAATGTCTACGCGAAGGGCACCGAGTACACGCTCAAGACGCTGCCCGAGCGCGACACGCTCAAGAAGCTCGAGATCAAGGCGATCTTCGTCGGCGACAAGAAGACGCACAGCTCGTCGAAGCTGATCGAGAAGATCAAGAAGAAGAAGTTCGCCTGAGAGCTGGGAAGAGAGCTTCCTTCGAGTTCGCTGTCTGTCGCTGGGGGTCGCGATCGCGGCCACGCGAAGTCCGGGTGCCGGTTGTTTCCCGGGCTCCGAGTTGGGGAAGGCAAAGTCGCCGCTGCGTCGCGAAGGACGGAGCCGTGCGCGGAGCCTCGTCGGATTGCGGCCCGTGACGCAACGTGCGCAGCCCGCATGCAGCGAGGCGCGCTGCCCTGGTGAATCGCGTGGCGTCGTCGCATCCGGCCCGTGCCACGGGGTGCTTTCGCGCGTCGTCAAGCGCCGCATCCGGATGGGCCGAAGTGCGTGCCGATGTCCGCTGCATCCGCTCCAGCAACTGCGCAAGGGCACCGTGCGGTGCCGTTGTGCGGCATCGCGGGGCGCGGTCCGCTGACGTTCCCGGTCTTCCTGCGCACCGCGAGCGCCGCGCTCGTGCTCTATCGCGACGCGAGCGCGAAGATCGCCGACGATCAGGTCGATCGTCTGTTCCAGGAAGGCGTGCGCGAGTTCTGGGTGCGCGAGGAGGACCGCGCGGCCTATTTGCACCGCGTCGAAGCGACCCTCGCCGAAGTGCTCTCGGACCGTCGCGCTACGGTCGCACGACGCGCCGACGTCTTGCACGGCGTCGCGACGACGATCGCCGACGAAGTGCTGCAAGGCCGCGTCGACCGCGCGGGCATCGTTCGCGCGCAGCGCATGCTCGTCGCCGCGAGCAGCCTCGTGTTGCGCGAGCAAGGCGCGTTCGCCGCAGTGCGCGCGATGCTCGGCGCGAGTGCGTCGCTCGCGCGGCACAGCGTGTCGATCTCGTTCCTCGCGATGGGGCTCGCGCGCCATGCGTTGTCGGCGGATCCGGCGACGGTGGTGCAGGCAGGGCTCGCAGGCATGTTCCACGACATCGGCTCGGTCGGCCACGAGGACGCGGGCCACGACCCGGACCATGCGCAACGCGGGTTCTCGATGTTGAAGCAGCTGGGCATGCCCGCGGAGATCGCGGTCGCGGCGCAGTCGCACCACGAACGATGGGACGGCTCCGGCTATCCGCAGGCGTTGCGCGCTGCTGCGATCCCGCCGCTCGCGCGCGTCGTCGGCCTCTGCGATGCGTTCGACGAGGTCTACAGCGCGCAACAAGAACGCGTGCGCGTGTTCGATGCGCTCGCAGTGCTCGCCGAGGCGTGGCGCGGTTGCTTCGAAGGACCGCTCGCGTCGCAGTTCGTGAAGCTGTTCCGCGAGTCGCCCGCTCGCTGAACGCGCGTCGCGATCCGCGCGCGCGGGCTGTGTCTTCGATGCGCAGCATGCTGCGCGCGCCGCGCGATCGTGGTGTAGGGCGCGAAGTCGTCGCCGGCATCGGCGGTTGGCGCGCAGCGCAACTGCGCTGAGTGCCTTCTCGCGAACGGCTGCGCGCCCTCCGCCAATTGTTACAAGGATGCGCTCCAAGGTCACTGTGCCTCGATTCGGCGCATTCCTGGCGCGTCGCGCCGAACCAGGTGGATCGGTCCAGCGGTGCTCCGCGTTCGGTCGAGCGCCACGGGGACACGCAGAGGCGTGTCGCTGTTTCGCCTGCTGCACGCGTGCCGGGCCATGCCCATGCCATGGCCGCATCCCCGCAGGCCTGGCGCGGACAAGAACTCATGTCGCGGTGTTCCAGGCGACCCTCACGCCTTCCCCTTCCCCGCCTCTATCTCCCGTCAGCACATTTATGCACCGAACGTGCTCCCTCGCCGCGAAGTTCGCGGCGTTCTCGTTGCTCCTTTCCACCGCGTTTGCGCAGGGCCCCGTCGGCCTCGGCAAGCACGGCCCCGTCGATCCGGCCAATGGGTTTCCCGGCTGGTATCAAGACGTCGCGCCTGCTGGTGGGCGCGCGATCGCGCTCGAACTGATGACCAACGTCATCCCCGCGCCGAACCCCAACCTGCCGGTCGTCTTCCCGACGAACTTCCCTGACGAGGTCTTCTACTTCATGTCGGTGTGCGACATGACGGACGGGGCCAACGGCGCGTTCTTCGCGGGCGACCTCGAAGGCACGTTCATGCAGGGCATCCCGGTCGCGGGCGAGCACGTCGTGTTCTCGCGCATCCGCATCCGCATCAACGGGCTGCAGAACGGGGCGACCTACACGATCCGCCATCCGTTCGGCACCGAGACCGTCGTGGCGGCGGGCGGCGGCATCAACATGACGCGCGACATCAGCCCGATCCCTGGCAACTTCGCGGCAGCCCTCAGCGGCGACGTCGGACCGTTCCTCGTTCCGGCGTCGATGACGGACGCGCAGATCGTCCCCGGCACCATGCTCGGCGACGGCGTGACGCTCACGCAGGTGCGTCGCGGCGTCAACGGCCAGAACTTCGTCGAGATCGAAGGACCGGGCGTCGAACTCGCCTATCCGACGTTCGCGGGCACGCCGGGCGACAACAAGGTCCGCCACGACATGTTCACGCTCACCGGCAAGGTCGCGAGCCGCATCGGCGCCTCGGTCGACCAGGCCTACTACTCGCGCAAGGCTCTCGCTGGCACTTCCGTCAACGTGTGGTCGACGAGCGCGAGCGGCCAGTCGCTGCGCGTGTCGGCGAACTCGGGCACCGCGGCCGCTCCGATCTGGGGCGCCGAGGTGCCGATGGTCGAGAACGCAGGCAGCGGCGAGTACTTCGCGCGCATGGCGCTCGGCGTGGCCAATCCGCCTGCGCAGGTCCGCGTCGTCAACTACTCGGACGTGCCGCCCACGGTCGCAGTGAGCCAGGGCGCGAAGATCTCGGACCTCGTGACTGTCGAGAAGGCGGTCTTCTCCAGCACGGGCGTGCTGACGATCCGCGCACGGTCGAGCGACGAAGTCACGCCGCCGGTCCGCTACACGGCGGAGACGACGACGGGCGGCGGCGTGCTCGGCAGCACGGGTTCGCTCACGGGCATCGGCACCGCGATCTTCGAAGGCACGGTGACGATTCCCAACTCGTTCGCTCCGAGCCGCGTCAGCGTCGTGTCCTCGAACGGCGCGAGCGCCGACGTGCCGGTCGAAGTCGACGGCGTCGGCACTCCGGTCGCCGCGACGGTCACCGCGATGGCTGGCGCAGACCAGTCGGCGCTCGGTGGCGTGCTCGTCACGCTCTCCGGCGCGGATTCGCTCGGCCCGGTGACGCACTACGAGTGGACGCAAGTCGGCGGCCCGGCGGTGACTCTGACGGGCGCGCAGACGGCGACCGCGACCTTCGTCGCGCCGCTCACGCTGAACGGCGACCTCACGTTCCAACTGCTCGTGTCCCAGCGTGACGCGACCGGCCTCGTGCTCGCGCAGGACGCGGTCGGCGACACGGTGGTCATCACGATCAGCAACCCGCAGTTGCTCAACCCGGACGTGCTGACGATGGCGGATGCTCGCTACGACCGTCAGAAGATCAGCTGGCGCGCGGCCGGCACGGCCCGCCAACTCGCGAACCAGACGGTCAAGCTCTACCTCGGCAACGCCACGGCGCCGGACTACGCGCGGTTCGTGGGCGAAGCCACGGTCAGCGCGACGGGCGCGTGGACTTTCGCAGGCGGCAACGGGACGGCGCCGGCCAACACGCGCGCCCCGATCACGGGCGTGACGAACATGTGGGCGGTGTCGATGTTCCGCGCCACCGCGGTGCCGAACCAGAACACGCCGGCGCGCATCGCGTTCCGCGTCAACTGAGCGCCGCGATGCGACCTCGCACGGACTTCCGCGACACGGCTCGCAGCGCGCGCCGTTCGCGCGGAGGTTCGTGTCGTGTCGCGTCGCTGCTCTGGATGCTCGTCGCCGCTGCGTGCGGCGGCGAGGTTCCTGGTCCCTCCGCTGCAGACGAGCGAATCGGCCAGGCGGTCGAGGCCAGCACGGAGACTCAGCCCGAAGCGGCAGAAGCCGTCGCGCCCGCGACGCCCGCGGCTCCAGCGGTCGAGGCGTTTGCGGCGCACGAGCCGCGTGCCGTCGTCGACGAGCGCGCGATCGCGGACAGCCTCGGATTCCGCGCGGAGTCCTTGGCCTTCGACTGGGGCGAAGTGGCGCACGGCGAAGTCGTGCTGCGTCGCTTCACCTTGCGCAACGGCACGCAAAACCGCGTGCGGCTCGCGCAACCGCGTCGGCTCGCGGCGGGCGTGACGATCGACTTCGACCGCGAGATCGAGCCGTTCTCCGAAGGGCGCGTCGACGTGCGCGTCGACACTTCGGCGCTGCATGTGGGGGATGCGATGGTCAAGGTGCCGCTGGTCGGCAACGTGCCCAACGCGCCGGTGTTGGTGCTGCGCGGTTCGATCCTGCCTCGCTCAGGCGCGGCAGAGCAGCGCGAGTGACTTGGCAGCGCGGCGCAGTGCGCATGCTGCGGGCTCGGATCGCTCGCGACGTCGTGAGGACCGGGTCGAATCCGCGGATCCGACTCCGTCCGCATGGTTCGCCCCAGGATCTCCGGCCAGGGCTTCGGCGCATTCGTCGGGGTCGGGACGTGGACCCTTGTCGCGTGTTCGCCGCAGCCTGGGAGGCTCATGCCCGTGCGGCATGCGCCGCGGCGCGCAGCATCCGTCGAACGGTCCGACGGTCCATTGCTGCGCTTCGAGTTCTTCCCTGCGCCCTCCGGCCTGCTCCGAAGGG
>CAZEQF010000217.1:0-7410 GCA_964514315.1 uncultured Singulisphaera sp.
GGCGAAGCGCATGCAGCCCGGCTCTGCGAAGCGCTGGGCGACCGCGTGCGCGTGACGGCATTCGGCGGCCCGCTGCTCGCCAAGGACGGCGCCGACGTTCGCTACCCGCTCAGCGAGCACGCGGTGATGGGCGTCGTCTCTGTGCTCAAGCAGCTGCCGTTCGTCGTGCGCGCCTTCGCTTCGTTCTTGCGCATGCTGCGCGACGACCCGCCGGACCTCGTCGTGCTCGTCGACTATCCAGGCCTCCACCTCGTGATGGCGAAGGCGTGCAAGCGCGCGCGCGTGCCCGTGCTGCACTACGTCGCGCCGCAGTATTGGGCCTGGGGCCCGTGGCGCATGCGCCGCTACCGCCGCGCCGTCGACGCGACGCTGACGATCCTGCCGTTCGAGACCGCGTTCTTCCGCCAGTTCGAGGTGCCCGCGCGCTACATCGGCCATCCGCTGCTCGACCAGATCGCGGCCGCGCCGCCGGCAGCGGACCAGGTTGCCGAAGTGCGGGCGATGCGCACGCTGTGCCTGCTGCCGGGTTCGCGCCGTTCCGAGATCGAGGCGAACCTGCCCGGCATGCTCGAAGTGGCGCGACGGCTGCGGGCGACCGAGCCTTCGATGCGCGTCGTCATCGCCCACCGCGATCCGCGCCGCGAGGAACTGCTGCGCGCCACGCTCGCAGCACACCCGTGCGACGGCGCCGAGGTGCGCATGGGGCCGCTCGCGCCGTGGCTTGCAGGCAGCCGGCTCGTGCTCGCGAAGTCGGGCACGGGTTCCTTGGAGGCCTGCTTGTTCGGCAACCCGGTCGTCGTCGTCTACAAGCTGCGCTCCGCGCTCGCGACGCTGGGCTACCACAACATCCTCAGCGTGCCGTTCGTCGCTGCCGCCAACCTCGTCGCTGCGCGCGAGGTCGTGCCCGAATTCTGCTTCCACGGCGAGGACGGCTGGGACCGCGTCGCCGCGGCGGCGCAACGACTCTGGTCCGACGACGCAGCGCGCCGCAACTGCGAAGCCGGGCTCGCCGAAGTGAAGGCGCGCCTCGGCGGACCGGGCGCAACGCAGCGCACCGCGTCGATCGTCCGCGCCTTCTTCGACCGCACCGTCAGCAAGCCATGAAGCCGACTCCGTTGACCGACCTGCGCGCGTTCCTCGACGTGCTGAAGAAGGAAGGCGAACTCCGTGTGGTCGAGGCCGAGGTCGATCCCGACCTCGAGGCCGCCGAGGTCCACCGCCGCGTTATCGCCGCTGGCGGCCCCGCGCTGCTGTTCGCCAACGTGAAGGGCTCGCCGTGGCCCGCCGTCACCAACCTGTTCGGCACGGCGCGCCGCGTCGAGCTCGCGTTCGGCAAGGAGCCGCAACAACTCGTGCAGCGACTCGCCGACGCGCCGCACACGATGCTGCCGCCGAGCCTCGGCAAGCTCTGGCAGAACCGCGACCTGCTGGGCTCGCTGCTCAAGGTCGGCCGGAAGCACGTGCGTCGCGCGCCCGTCGCGCAGTGTGTCGACACGCCGCCGCAGCTGTCGCGCCTGCCGCTGTTGCGCACGTGGGAAGAGGACGGCGGCGCGTTCGTGACGCTGCCGCTCGTCTACACCGAGCATCCTGGTGGCCTCGGCTCGAACCTCGGCATGTACCGCATCCAGCGGCACGACGACGGCCACACGGGCTTGCACGTGCAGATCGGCAAGGGCGGCGGCTTCCACCTCGCCGAACACGAGAGGCTCGGCCGGCCGATGCCCGTGAACGTGTTCATCGGCGGGCCGCCCGCGTTGATCCTGTCGGCGATCGCGCCGTTGCCCGAGAACGTGCCCGAAATGCTGCTGTGCTCCTTGCTGATGGGCCAGCGCCTGCGCAGCGGCAGCAACCCCGCGGGGCCGTGGCCCCTCGTCGCCGACTGCGAGTGCTGCATCACCGGCGAAGTGAAGCCCGGCGACCGCTTCCCCGAGGGTCCGTTCGGCGACCACTACGGCTACTACTCGCTGCGCCACGACTATCCGCGCGTGACGGTGAAGGCGCTGCTGCACCGCAAGGACCCGATCCTGTGCGCGACCGTGGTCGGCAAGCCGCGGCAGGAAGACTTCTTCCTCGGCGACTACCTGCAGGAACTGCTGCTGCCGCTGTGCAAGGTCGCGATGCCGAACGTGACCGACCTGTGGAGCTACGGCGAGACGGGCTACCACTCGCTCGCGGCCGCGGTGTGCAAGCAGCGCTACAAGCGCGAGGCGATGCAGGCCGCGTTCCGCATCCTCGGCGAGGGCCAGCTGTCGCTGACGAAGTTCTTGCTGCTCACGGACCGCGCGATCGACTTGCGCGACTTCCGCGCGACGCTGGAGCACATCCTCGCGCGCGCGAACTTCGAGACCGACCTCTACGTGTTCGGCAACCTGTCGATGGACACGCTCGACTACGCGGGGCCGGCGGTCAACGAAGGCAGCAAGGGCGTGCTGCTCGGCTACGGCGATCCGGTGCGCAACCTGCCGCGCGAGTTCTCCGGCTCGCTGCCGCAAGGGTTCGACGTCGCGATCCCGTTCTGCGCCGGCTGCCTCGTCGTGCAAGGCCCGTCGTTCGAACGCGAAGCAGCCGCGCCGCAGCGACTCGCCGCGAGCCCGTCGCTGCAATCGTGGCCGCTCGTCGTGCTCGTCGACGACGCGAACAAGGCTGCGAAGTCGGCAGTGAACTTCCTCTGGACCACGTTCACGCGCTTCGAGCCCGCCGCCGACATCCACGCGCACGGCATGCGCGTCGTGCGCCACCAGCCGAGCTACGCGCCGCCGATCGTCATCGACGCGCGCATGAAGCCGAGCTACCCGAAGGAACTGTTCTGCGACGACCGCACGCGCGGCCTCGTCGACCGCAGGTGGCGCGATTACTTCCCGCAAGGCGACGTCGCCATGGGCGACAGCGACCGCGCGCACCTCGACTGATCCGCACCCTTCCGCTACAGCGCTGCCATGACCTACCGCGACCTCGGTCCCGAAGACGTCCAGAAGGAACTCCAGAACGACCCGACCCTGAAGGTGCTCGACGTCCGCACCGACATGGAACACCGCATGTACCGGCTGCCCGGCGCGACCTTGCTGCCGGTGCAGGAACTCGGGCAACGCTGGCAGGAGCTGGACGCGAGCGCGAACTGGCTCGTCTACTGCGAGCACGGCCGTCGCAGCCTGTTCGCCTGCGAGATCCTGCAGCAGGCCGGATTCCAGAAGTTGACGAACCTGCGCGGCGGCATCGCGCACTGGATCGGGCGCGGGCTGTCCGTGCAGAAGTGACACGCGGGCGACGACGGCGGGACCGGGGCGGCGCCCGGCCTCGCTGCCGCTGAACCCGCGGCGGTGCCTTTCCGTTTGGCGGGCCGCGGCGGCCGACCTACCCTGCCCCGCCCCACGCCATGAACCTGCCGTACCTCTGCCTGGTCCTCTGGTCCGCGAGCCTCCCGTCCTGCGCCGTCCATGCGGCAGCGCCGCATGCTGCGATCGCCGCGCAAGACCCCGCGAAGACTGCACAGCGGACGCGCGGCACGATCCTGAAGAACGACGTGGATCGCGTCGTGGACGCGATCGCGGCGCGTTCGCAGAAGCCCGGCACGGCGGCGCCCTACGCGCAGTCGCTCGCAGACGCGGCGCGCATGCTGACTGCGATGGCCAAGTGCCACCGGTTCTACGTCGCGATCGACAACCCGCGCATCCGCGCGACCATCGGCAGCCTGATCGCGGGCCGCCGCGACGACGGCAGTTTCGGCAGCACTTCGGACGAGGATCCGATGACGACCGCGTGGGTCGTCGACGCCCTCGAGGGCATGGACCGCGACCGCTACGCCGACGAGATCGCCACCGCGAAGAAGTGGCTGCTGGCGAAAGGCATCGAGCGCTCGCCGTGGCAAGAAGGCGTGGCCTCGGTGCACGCGCGACTCGGCGCGGAGACGTTCCCCGAGCACCTCGCGAAGGAGCCTGCGGCGGAAGCAGCATCGCTGCTCGCACAAGGCGCCGCGTTCGATGCGGGCGCGGCGATCGACTGCCTCGTGCGCCTCGTCGCCTGCCAGCAGTGCAACCGCGAACTCGACGCACAGGAGGCGCGCGGCGACGCGGCGCCTGCGTTCGAGCCGGCGCAGCAGAAGGCCTTCCTCTACCTGATGTCACAGTTGGAGAACGGCGTCGCGCACGTGCAGTTCGGCGACAAGAAGGTCGCGGACCCCGCGATCACCGGACTCTCGCTGCTCGCGCTGCAGACCAAGCCCGCGCAACTGCGCACGAGGGACGAGGCCGCGGCGATCGACCAGGGCATGCAGTTCCTGCTGTCGCGCCAGAACGAGGACGGTTCGTTCGGCGAGCAGCTGCAGAACTACACGTCGAGCGTCGCGGTCGGCGCACTCGTGCGTTGGGGCCATCCGTCGGCGAAGCCCGCGATCGAGAAGGCGCAGCGCTACATCCTCGCGTGCCAGCATGCGGAGCAAGGCGGCTACGAGAAGGGCGACCGCGACTACGGCTCGATCGGCTACGGCGGCAGCCAGCGCGGCGACCTCAGCAACGTCAACTTCGCGCTGCAAGCGTTGCGCGAGTCGGGCCTGCCCGCAGAACACGAGGCGTTCCAGAAGGCGCTCGTCTTCCTGCAGCGCTCGCAGAACCTGAAGAGCGTGAACGACTTCCGCGGCAAGGTCTCGGACCCCGACGCTGGCGGCAAGATCATGGACATGGAGTCGGGCAACGACGGCGGCTCGGGCTACTACCCGGGCAACTCCGCAGCTGGCTACGACGAGACGCCGGACGGCAAGTCGCATCCGCGCAGCTACGGCTCGATGACCTATGCGCTGCTGAAGTCCTACACGCTGTGCGGCCTGCCTTCCGACGATGCGCGCGTGCAGGCCGCGGTGCGTTGGATCTCGCAGAACTGGACGCTCGACGAGAACCCGGGATTCACTGCGCCGCTCGGCGACAAGGCACGGCAAGCGGGCCTCTTCTACTACTACATGGTGCTCGCGCAGGCGCTCGACCTCGCCAAGGTCGACACGGTGCACACTTCGAAGCAAGAAGCCTCCGCGAAGCCCAACGAACTCCCGGCGCCGATCCAGTGGAAGAAGGCGCTGCGCGAGAAGCTGCTCTCGTTGCAGGCGAGCGACGGATCCTTCGTCAACGCGAAGAACGCGCGCTGGATGGAGTCCATGCCCGTCCTCTGCACGTGCTACTCGCTGCTCGCGCTCGAACGCTGCCGCTGAGCTGCGAACCCGCGCCAACCCACCGAACGAAAGCGACCCCTCCGTGCTGCCCCAAGCCCCCGCCTGGTTCCGATTCCATTCCGGCAACGCCATCCACGTCGGCGGCTTCGAGCCGGGATCCCGCAACGACGACGCGCGCTGGTACGACCTCGGCCCGCTCGACGTCCATGCTCTGCTCGCACAGGGCGCGTTGCGCATGCGCGACCTCATGGCGCGCATGCAGAAGGCGCGCGTGATGGGCGAACCGCAGCGGTTCGCGATGCCGGTGCCGCGCCCAGGCAAGATCCTCTGCGTCGCGAAGAACTACGTGAAGCACGCGCGCGAGTTCGGCGCCGAGGCCCCGCCCGAGCCGATCTTCTTCGCCAAGCTGCCCGACACGCTGCGCGCGCACGGCGACGACGTCGTGATCCCCCACTGGCTCGAGACGCGCGTCGACCACGAGGCCGAACTCGGGCTCGTGCTCGGCTTCGCCGACCCGCGCGACGAAGGCCGCAAGTACGTGACCGAGGCCGACGCGCCGTCGCTCGTCGCGGGCTACACGATCGTCAACGACGTCACGGCCCGCACCCTGCAAGGAACGGATCGCGACCAGAAGTACCCGTGGTTGCGCAGCAAGTCGTTCGACTCGTTCTGCCCCTACGGCCCGTTCGTCGTGCCGGCGGACGCGATCGACGGCAACGACCTCGAGGTATCGATGACGGTCAACGGCGCGCAACGGCAGAAGGCGCGCACGAGCGAGATGGTGTTCTCGATCGGCAAGATGCTGGCGGCGATGGCGCGTTGCACGACGCTGCGGTGCGGCGACCTCATCGCGACCGGAACGCCCGAGGGTGTCGGCCCGATCGTCCACGGCGATTCGATGGCGGTGACCATCCAAGGCCTCGGCACGCTGCGGAACGGCGTGCGCAAGGAAGCGGCGCCGCGCTGAACGAACGCCGCGACGTCGCGCGCCGATCGTCGCGGATCAGAGCTGCAGGCCGCCGTCGACCGTGAGGTCCTCGCCCGTCATGTAGCAGCTCTCCTCGCGCAGCAGCCACTCGACGAGCGCCACGACGTCGCCGACGCGACCGAGCCTTCCGGCAGGAACGCGTGCCAGCATGCGACGCTGGCTCTCCTGGTGGCTGTGCGGGTGCTCGACGAGGCCCGGCGACACGACGTTGACCGTGACCCCGGACTTCGCGCACTCCGCGGCGAGCGAACGCGCCATGTGGACCAGCGCCGCCTTGATCGCGAAGTAGGCCGGCGCGCGCAGCATCGCGCGGTCCTTGCCCGCGCCGGCGGCCGCGAACAGCACCACGCGCCCACGGCCGCGCTGCAGCATCGCCGGCACGATGGCCTGCACGACATGCATCGTCGTCGTGAGGTTGCTCTGCACGAGCGCCGCGAAGTCGCCGGGCGACGTGGCGAGCAACGGGGCTTCGTGGAAGTCGCCGATCGTGTGCACCAGGCCCCACGGAGCGCCGCGTTCGCGCAGCAGACGCTCGGCTGCGGTTGCGACCGAGGCCGCGTCCGTCGCGTCGACGCCGTGCTCGCGCGACCACACGACGGCGCGCGCGCCGAGCGCATCCGCCACGCCCTTGCCGATGCCCTTCGTGCCGCCGACGACGAGGACGTGCTGCGCGTTCTGTTCCATGCGCCGATGTTGGAACCGCAGCGCGCTCCCTGCGCAAGCCGCGGCGCAGCCCCGGCGTTCAGAACACCGCGACGCGGTCGAGCGGCCAGAAGCGCGCGCGCACCTTGCCGCGCACGAGGCTCTCGGGAACGAGGCCGAACTCGCGCGAGTCGCAGCTGATCGGCCGGTTGTCCCCCAGCACGAAGTAGCAGCCACGGGGCACGTCGATCTCCTCGGTCGTCTCGAGGTCGGCGATGCAGGTCCACGCATCCGGCGCCATCTCGCCGTTGACCCAGAGCTGGCCGCGGCGCAACGCCACGCGATCGCCCGGCAGGCCCACGACACGCTTCACGAAGTCCACCGCCGGGTTGCGCGGGTAGCGCATCACGACGACGTCGCCGCGGTCGATGGCGTCGATCGACGATCCGATGCGGTCGACGACCAGCCGGTCCCCGTCGCGCAAGGACGGCTCCATCGAGTGGCCCTTCACGATCGAGATCTGCAGCACGAAGGCATGCACGACCACGACGAGCAGCATGCCGAACATCAGCTCGGCGGCCCAACGGCGCGCGGGCCGCTCGGGGCGTTCCTGCTGGACCGGCTC
>CAZEQF010000218.1:0-7311 GCA_964514315.1 uncultured Singulisphaera sp.
CGCTGCCGCCGCGGTCGCCCAGGATCGCGCGCGCAAGCCGGACGCGAAGGGCCCGCCAGCGGCGTCGCCCGCTGCGCCCGTGGAACCGAACGAGAACGTGCGGCGCTTCCTCGGCGAGTTCCGTTCCGCGGACGGCATGGCGATCGTCGTGCGTGCGGATGCGCAGGGCACAGGCCTCGTCGCGTTCGGCGCCGACGCGGCGAGCGCGGTCCGGCTCGCGACAGGAAGGCCCGCTGCGGACGCGCAGCTCGAAGCGTTGAAGGCGGCGGAGGCGCGCGTGCAGAAGGCGCTCGCGCCGATGCTCGCGCGACGCGGCGAACCAGACGAGTCGCAGTTCGCGGGCGCACAGGCGATGGCCGCGGTGGCGAAGGCGCTCGACGCGCTGCGCGCGCGGCTCGGCGCGTCTGGCGAAGCGGTGTATGCGGGCAGCGACCTGCAGGCGCGCTCCACCTGGGTGCTGCTGCGCGGCGCATCGGGTTCGACGTTCGCGGTGGTGCGCTGGTCCGCGAGCGGCAAGGTCGCGGGGCTCGAAGCGATCGCGGCGGAGCCGCCGACCGCCGTCCGTCTCGCGGTGCCGCGGCGCGACTGGGCGGTGGGGGCCGGACCGCAGCGCGGGCTCACCGTGTCGGTCGAAGGCCGTTCCGCCGGGCGCACGCTCGTGCTGGAGGACGCGACGGGCCTGACCGCCTGCGCGTGGAAGGCGGACGCGCGCTGACGCACCGCGACGGTGGCGCATGCCCCTGCCTCAGGGCGGGCTTGCCTGCAGCACACAAGACGGGTTCTCTGTGCCGCCCCTCTCCTGATTCCGGCGCGCCATGGCGCGTCGTGGTGCGATGACCCGCCGATCCGACAAGCCCGAGCGTCCGTCCCGTTCGCAGAAGCAGAAGCCCGAGGTCCGTGGTGCGAGGAAGGCCGCCGACGGCGCCGACGAGCTGCCGACGTTGGAGCCGATGGATGCCGAGGAGCTGCCGGTGCTCGAGGCCGTCGAGGACGATGCGCCGGAGCCGACGTTCCCCGTGAAGGTCGTGGCGATGCAGAGCAGCGAGGCCGGGTTCGACCTCTCGATCGCGATCGAGGTCCCCGAGATGGACAAGAAGACGATGGCCGACGCGGTGGCCGCGCCGCTGCAGCACGCGCTCGCGTCCGGCAAGGCGAAGGCGCGGCACCAGCGCGTCGTCGTGAGCTTCTCGGGCGATGCGATCATCGGCAGCGCGGTCAAGGAGCGTTGCGCGCAGCTGTTCACCGAGCAGAAGGCGCGCAAGGTCGTGCTGCGGCGCGGCTACGGCGACGAGACGTTGTTCGAACGCGAAACCCCGCGCGCGCAGGTCACGACCACGCGCGACGGCAAGAAGCTCGCGGTCACCGTCGACACGGGTGAACTCGAAGCCCAGGACCTCGCGGTCGCGATGCAGGTCGATCTCGTGCAGCTCGCGGCGCAGGCCAACGGCGCGCGCGTGACGTTCACGTTCCGCGGCGCGAACAAGCCCGACGCGGCGCTGCGTTCGCTGGTCGAGCAGATGCTGCGCGACAGCGGCGCGCTCGCGGCCGCGATCGGCCAGCGCGTGCTGTTCGACCGCGAGCTCGAAGACCGCGTGCGCATCGAGGTCACCGGCGACGCGGTGACGATCCGCGTGGCCCCGGCGGAGCGCGACGCCGACACCGAGGAAGCGCTCGCGATGCGGCTGTCGTCGCTCGGCGAGCAGGTTCGCGGCAAGGTCGTGAAGCTCGTGTTCGCGACGCAGGAGAGCGAAGGCGTGCGCAGCGCGACCGTTCGCTACTGCACGCAGGGCGGCCCGCAGCGCGTCGAGATCGTGCGTTCGAACAAGACCGAGGTCGTGTGGCCGTCGCTGCTGACGGTCTCCGAGTCGGGCGGCGAGACGGTGCTCACCGTCACCGAGAACGGCCGCGACCGCGCGGCGGTGCTCGCGGCGTTCTTCGCCGAGGCGCGCGACTTCGCGGCGGGCGTGGGCAGCAAGAAGGTCGTCGTGCAGTGGCCTGCGGGCTCGCCGATCGACGAGGACGTCGAGTCCGCGTGCCTGTCGACGCTCGTGGCGCTGTCGGCCACGCGCGTCGCGGTCGCATGCGGCGCAGAACGCATCGCGTTGCATCCCGCGCCGATCGCGTTGTCGGCGGACGGGGCCGTGCAGGTCCTTCGCGTCGACACCGAGTCGGGCAAGCCCGCAGAACTGCTGCGCGCGTTCGAGCGCTGGCAGAAGAAGCACGGCGCCTCGCTGCGCGGCGCGCAGGTCCGCATCGCGTTCGCTGGCGAGGTTGCGCCGTCGCGCACGTTGCAGCGTTCGCTCACCGAGGCTGCGCTCGCACAGCAGCCGAACCGGCTTTCGATCGACATCGGCGGCCGCGCCGACGTGGTGTTCCCGCCGTTCGTGCGCATGGGCGGCAACGCGGCCTCGGGCTTCGTGCTCGCGGCGGACGCGAGCGGCCGCGACGAGTCGCAGCAGAAGGCGGCGCTCGAACGCGAGTTCGCGGCGATCACCGGCCTCGCGGGCGCGAAGGTCACCGTCGAGTCCCCGACGCATGCAGACGAGCTCGTGGCCGCGGCGATCGCGGCTGGCGCGGCTGCTGTCGTGTGCGGCGGCGTGCAGGTGCACCCGGCGTTGCTCAGCGCGTCCCGCGGCAAAGGCCCGGTGCAACTCTCGGTGGGCGCGGCGAGCGAAGTCGCGATGGCGCAGCGTCAGATCGCGCGCGAGCTGCCGAAGCTGTTCGCCGACGGCGCGCTGTCGGGCCAGGCGGTGACGGTCGCATGGGCCGCAGCCGATGCGGCTGTGGAGCCGTGCGCTTCGCTCGTGCGCGAACTCGTCGCGCGCGGCGCGTCGGTCGTTCGCGTCGACGACGGCGCGGGCAAGGTCGTGCAGGCGCATCCGCAGATCGTGCGCGAGTTCGTGCGCGTGCTCGGCAAGAAGGACGACGCCGTGCCGCCGATCGCGATGCTCGGCATCTCGCTCGACGAAGCCGAGGACCAGCCGCAGCAGGTCGCGCAGGCGTTGGCCGCGATGTCGGGCCTGCTCGCCGGCCGTCGCGTGCTGCTCGTGGGCCTGCAAGGCGGCGAAGAGGTTCCGTTCCTCGGTTCGTCGCCGGTCGTGACGGCGGCGCGCGGCGCCGTCGACGCGCATGCGGCGGCGACGTTGTGCTTCCGCGGCAAGGATGCGAACGGCGTCGGCTGCTTCGGCGTCGCGCGCAGCTCGGTCGAAGGGCTCGCCTTCGGCCAGAACTTCCGCGACCCGCGCGGCTGATCGAGTGCGACGGGGCGCGCGCTGCGTTCCGTCGTGCGGCGATCTGGAGAGAGGTCGCCGGCGTTTCGACGAGCGCGAGGGAGCGCCCGTGCGCAACCCTCCGCGTGCTCGCGCTCCGGTTGCTTGCGCCGTGACTTCGTTGCGCGTGCCGCGAATCACTTCGATCGTCGAACGCGTTCGCGTTCGCAGGCGTTGCCGCGATCAGCGAAGCGCGCGCAGCTGCGCCGCATAGCCCGCGTAGAACGACACGATCGTGGCGACCGCCGCGAGCAAGCCGATCGCGTAGACCGCGGAACTGATGCCCTTGCTCAGCGCGATCGCGCGTCGCTGCGCCTCGTCGCGCCGACGCGTGGACGCGCGGCGCAGCGCGTCTTCGAGCGTTCCCGTCGTCTCGCCGGTGGCGAGCAGCGAGCGGGTCTCTTCGTCGAGCGCGAGCGTCTGCTCCATGCTCTCGGCCACGGGCTTGCCTTGTTGCACGAGCGCGTCGCAGAGCGCGAGGCGGGTTGCGACAGCGGGAACGTGGCACGCGGAGACCGCCTCGCGGTGGGCTTGCAGCAGCGGGATGCCCGATGCGTAGCACGCGTGCAGCACGTCGAGGTAGGGGATCGCGCCGAGGTCGCGCAGCAGCGGCCCGAGCATCGGCACGCGCAGCAGTGCCGGGTTGCCGCTGTGCAGTTGGCGACGCACCGCGAAGACGACGAAGGCCAGCGCGGCGGGGGCCGCGCCGATCGTCCACGGCAGCCACATCGCGCCGAGCTTGGCCGCGACGAAGGACACGACGAACGCGACCAGCAGCAGCATCGTGGGGTAGCGCAGCAAGCTCAGGATCTGGCGGGCGAAGTCCGCGCGCTGCTGGCGCTGTTGCGCGAGGCGGCGCAGCGAGTCCGCGGGCCGTCCCGAGCGCCAGCCGGCGCGAAGGACCACGGGCTCCGCGCCGTCCACCGCGACGCCGCGCCGCGGCAGCGCCCGTTCGAGCACCTGTTCGCCGTCCTGCGGCTGGCCGCCCCAGCGTTCGGCCGGCAGGCCAGCGTCGATCGCGGACGCCAGGTCGAGCATGAGGACGGCGGCGCGTTCGTCGCGGCGGGGCTGGAGGCGGAGGAGCATCGGGGCAGTTTGCGGTGCGGGGGTTTTCCGACGCCCGTTCTCCTGTGGTATTGCGGGGAGCATGACTCCGCAACCGCCCGAGGATCCGAGTTCGTCCGCGCCGCAGGGAATGCCCGCCGCCGATTCCATCGAAGGCATCGCCGCCGTGTCGCTGCGACTCCTGGCCGGCACGGTCAGCCGCAAGACGCTCGAGGCGTTGAAGCGCACGCTGCTCGCCAGCCCCGACGAGTATCCGTGGCGCGTCGTCAACCAAGTCGTGCTCGGCGAGACCGTCGACGAGCAGCAGCTCGCGCAGCAGGGGCTTCGCGCGCAGCGCGACTGGATCCTTCGCGGCGGTCGGGAGAACCCGGGGAAACCTCTCGGGCTTCAGGCCAAGACGCTGCTGGCGAAGATCACAGCGCAGTCGCTGTTCGCGGTGATCTTCGCGGTCGTGCTCGTCGTCCTGCTCTGGGTGGCCAAGGTGCGGTGGCCCGAATTCGACGTCTACCGGCCGCTCGAATGGCTGCGCTCGACCTTTCCAGACCTTCTCCCCAAGTAGGGGAAAGATTTATCCCGAGGGTGTTGAAATCCCCGTCAGGCAGGGCATGATCACCATCCTGCCTTGAACGCGACGCCGGCTAGCCTGGTCGACGCTGCGAACGAGACGGGTGGGTAACGGCGCAAGCCGCGACCTGCGAAACGCTCTCTGACCTTCTGATCCATCTGACCAATGGGTCAGGTCGATGCACGGGGCTTGCTCCGGGCGTCGATCCAGCAGACACACGAAGGGTTGAGGCTGTGTGGTGGAGACCAGTATCCCCCTCCCTAACCGCCCTCTCCATTACGTAGCCTCACCCGCATTCACGGGCCTCAGTTCTGACCGGCTGAGGCCCGCCTTTTTTTCTGCTGCGGAGTTTCGGTAAGGTCCCGCGCCTCACGCCGGATGGCTGCGACTCTCTCATGACTACACCAGGCTTCCGCAAGGGCCGGTCCGCAGGGGGCCGCAGCGGTTCTCCGCGCGACGGCGGCGACGGTTTCATCAGCAGCTCGATGTTCTCGCAGGCGCAGATCCTGCACCTGATGAAGACCGAGTTCGCACGTGCCCGCCGGCACGGGCTGTCCCTGGGGTGCATCGTTCTCCAGGTCGACCGCATCGCCCAGCTCGTCGACCTCTACGGCGCCGACCTCCGGGCCACGCTGCGCAACACGCTCGCCAAGATGGTGCGCGACAAGACGCGCGGCGCCGACCTGCTCGGGGTCGTCAACGAGGACCGCTACATGCTGGTCCTGCCGCACACGGCGCTGGAACAGTCCCGCATCGTCGCCGACCGCCTGCACTCGATGTTCCGCGACTACGAGGTCGCGGTGGACGGGCGCGCGCTCGACCTGACGCTGAGCGTCGGCGTCAGCGCCACGGGCCAGAGCGACGCGATGTTCTTCGACACCCTCGTCGGCCAGGCCGAGGCGGCGCTGGAGTTCGCGGTCGAACGCGGCGGCAACCGCGTCGTGTCGTTCGGCGAGACGCAATTGCTCGACGGCGGCTCCTCCGACAAGCCCGAGGCCTGAGCCATGTCGGACGGCCGCGGGATGCAGGTTCTGCTGGTCGAGGACGAGCCGACGATCGCCGTCACGCTGCAGGACGACCTCGAAGACGCGGGCCACCTCGTCACGCACGTCGCCGACGGGCAGCAGGCGATCGAGTTGTTGGGCCAGCAGGTGTTCGACTGCGTGATCACCGACGTGCGCCTGCCGGGCGCCGACGGCCTCAAGGTGCTGCAGGCGGCGAAGCGCGCGCGGCCCGACACCGAAGTGCTGATGATGACCGGCTACGCGACGGTCGAGCAGGCAGTCGAGGCGATGCGTCTCGGCGCCGACGACTACATCCAGAAGCCGTTCCTCAACGCGCACGTGCTGGATCGCCTGTCGCGCATCGGCAAGGTGCGCGCGCTGATCCACGAGAACCGGATCCTGCGCCAGGAGCTCGACGGCGGCCGCGGCGGCCTGCCGGGCGTGATCGGCAAGAGCCGCGCGATGGAAGCGGTGTTCAAGACCGTGCGCACCGTCGCGCAGAACGACGCCTCGGTGCTCATCGAAGGCGAGAGCGGCACGGGCAAGGAACGCATCGCGCGCGCGATCCACACGTTGTCGACGCGCAAGGACAAGCCGTTCGTCGCGCTGTCGTGCGGCGCGTTGCCGGACACGCTGCTGGAAACCGAACTGTTCGGCCACGAGAAGGGTGCGTTCACCGACGCGCAGAAGCTGCGGCGCGGGCGCTTCGAAGTCGCGAATGGCGGCACGATCTTCCTCGACGACATCGACGACATGCCGTTGTCGGTGCAGGTCAAGCTGCTGCGCGTGCTGCAAGAGCGCGAATTTGAGCGCGTCGGCGGCGAGCAGTTGGTCAAGGTCGACATCCGCGTGGTGTCCGCGACCAAGGTGCCGCTAATGGAACTCGTGCGGCAGCAGCGCTTCCGCGAGGACTTGTTCTATCGACTCAACGTCGTGCCCGTTCGCCTGCCGCCGTTGCGCGAACGCGACGGCGACGTCGCGCTGCTCGCGCAGCACTTCGTCGAGAAGCTCGGCGGCGGCCGCCAGTTCACGATCAAGACCGACGTGCTCGAGTCGATGGCGGAGTATTCGTGGCCCGGCAACGTGCGCGAGCTGGAGAACCACTGCGCGCAAGCCATCGCGATGGCGGGCGGCGCGACCGTGTTGAAGCGCGAGCACTTGCTGCCCGTCGACAAGACGCGGCGCGCCGCGCTCGAGCCGCCGACCCAGCTGCAGTCGCTGCGCGAGGTCATGGTCAACGCCGAACGCGAGCACCTGAAGACGGTGCTCAAGGCCGTCGGCGGCCATCGCACGAAGGCGGCGTCGGTGCTCGGCATCAGCCGCAAGGTGCTGTGGGAGAAGCTGCGCGACTACTCTGGGGTTGGACGCCTCGCGGCCGATAACTCGGTAAGCAGCGACAACACCGCTT
>CAZEQF010000219.1:0-6023 GCA_964514315.1 uncultured Singulisphaera sp.
GTTCGTGGGCGAGCCGAGCTTCTCGGCCTGCTGGTTCTGCCACGCGACCGTGCCGGACTCAACTTCCTTCTGGCCCAGCACCGCGAAGTAGTTCACGCGCGCAAGACGCGCCTCGCGGACCTTCGCGCCGAGCATGTCGGCCTTCTCGTCGACCGTCACGCGCACGCCGTGCGCGAGCAGCCGGTCGCGCAGCGCGCGCGCCGCTTCGATCTGCGCGTCGCTGATCGGCAGGATGCGCACTTGCTCCGGCGCGAGCCACAGCGGGAACTTGCCCTCGAAGTGCTCGATGAGGATGCCGAGGAAGCGCTCGAGCGACCCGAGGATCACGCGGTGCAGCATCAAGCAGTTCTTCTTGCTGCCGTCCTCCGCGACGTAGGTCGCGTCGAGCCGGTTCTTGCTCGGCAGGTTGGGGTCGAGCTGGATCGTGCCGCACTGCCAACCGCGGCCGATCGCGTCGAACAGCGTGAACTCGAGCTTGGGCCCGTAGAACGCGCCTTCGCCCGGCGACACGACGAACTTCATGCCCGCCTTGAGCACGGCGTCACCGAGCGCCTTCTCGGCGCGATCCCACGACGCATCGTCGCCGATCCGCTGCGCGGGGCGCGTCGCGAGCTTGACGAGCACGCTGTCCTTCGAGAAGCCGAAGTCGGCGTAGACCGAGATCAGCATCTTGCAGAAGTTGACGACCTCGCTCTCGACCTGCGAATCGCTGCAGAAGATGTGCGCGTCGTCCTGCACGAAGCCGCGCACGCGCATGACGCCGTGCAACGCGCCCGCCGCCTCGTTGCGGCAGCACGAGCCGAACTCGGCGATGCGCATCGGCAGGTCGCGGTAGCTCTTGAGCCCCTGCTTGAACAACAGGATGTGGCCCGGGCAGTTCATCGGCTTGATCGCGTAGTCGCGCTTCTCCGACTCGGTCGCGAACATGTTCTGCCGGTAGTTCTCCCAGTGGCCGCTCTTCTCGAAGAGCGAGCGCGCCATCACGGACGGCGTGTGCACCTCGACGTAGCCGTGCTCGCGCTGCTTCTTGCGCATGTAGTCCATCAACGTCACGTAGATGGACCAGCCCGCGGGATGCCAGAAGACCTGGCCCGGGTTGTCCTCTTCCAGATGGAAGAGGTTCATCTCCTTGCCGATCTTGCGGTGGTTGCGGCGCTTCGCTTCTTCGAGGCGATGCAGGTGCTGCTTCAGCCCCTTCTCGTCCGCGAAGCAGGTGCCGTAGACGCGCGTGAGCTGGTCGCTGTCCTGGTCGCCGTGCCAGTAGGCGCCGGCGACGGACATCACCTTGCTCGCCTTCAGCCAACCGGTCGACGGAACGTGCGGGCCGGCGCAGAGGTCTTCCCACGCCTCGCCGGGCTTGCCCGTCGAGTAGAACGAGATCGTCTCGCTGCCGCGCGCGATCGCTCGCTCCGCGTTGTCGCGCTTGTATTTGTCGCCTTCGGTGCGCGCGAGGCCCTCTTCCTTGCTGAGCTCGCAACGCACGAACGGACGGTCCGCGGCGACGATCTCCTGCATCTTCGCTTCGATCGCCGGGAAGTCGGCTTCCGACAACGGCGCGGGCGTCTTGATGTCGTAGAAGAAGCCGTCGTCGACCGGAGGGCCGTAGGCCAGCTTGGTGCCCGGTTGCAGCGCGCAGATCGCTTCTGCGAGCACGTGCGCAGCCGAGTGGCGCAGCAGGTAGAGCGCGTCGGGATCGTCGTCCTTGGCGGTGATGATCTTGATCGCGCAGTCGCGGTCGATGGCGCGACCGAGGTCGCGGATCTCGTCGCCGTCGAGCTTGACGCCGATCGCGCGCTTTTTGAGCCCGGGCCCGATCGCCTCGGCGACCTGCGCGCCGGTCACGGGACCTTGGAACTCGAGGACCTTGCCGTCCGGAAGGGTGATGCGTGGCATGACTATGGGCGGCGAAGGCTACGGCCGCGCCAGCGCGCACGCGAGTGCCGTGGACGGTCTCGGAAGTCTGCGCGCCACCAAGCCATCGATGGCTCACGGACGCCTTTGCGCTACGTTCTTCCGCCGCACGCGCCCATAGCTCAGCTGGATAGAGCACCGGATTTCTAATCCGGCGGTCCCAGGTTCGATTCCTGGTGGGCGTGCCAATCCTGCGCCTGCGTGCGTAGGACGACGGAGCCGCAGGGAGAAGGACGACAGCGAACGTGTCCGATGCGGCCGCCACTACGAAACAACGCGTGGATCCACGGGCTTCGGTCCGCATGGTCCACCAGAACTCCCTCCTCCACTCCGCTGTCGTCGCCGCCCTCTCGCTCTCCGTCGGCCTCGCGCAAGACGCTTCGAACCAGCCCGCTGACAGTGGGTTCCTCACCGGACTCACGGGCTTCGAGAAGTTGCACGAGCCGGTCGGCCAGCCGCTCTACTTCGAGTCGCCGACGATCGAGACGTCGTTTCGGCCCATCTACATCCGGCACTCGTTCGACAACCAATCCGCGCTGCAGGGCGGACAAGTCACGATCTACGCCGCGCAACTGCGTGTCGCGCTCACGGATCGCCTCGCGCTGATCGCGACGAAGGACGGCTACAGCGAGATCGAGACCGGGCTGCTGGGCAGGGACGAAGGCTGGAACAGCCTCGCCGGCGGCCTGAAGTACGCGGCGCTCGTCGACGAGAAGGAGCAACTGCTCGTCACGACCGGCATCCGCTACGAAGCCGAGAACGGCCACCGCGGCACGCTGCAAGGCGGAGTCGACGAGTTCAGCCCGTTCGTGTCGGCGGCGAAGGGCATCGGCGACTTCCACATGATCGGCAACGTCGCGTGGCGCATGCCGACGGACTCCCATGACGGCAACCAGGTGCTGCACTGGGACACGCACTTCGACTTCGACCTCAACCCGAACAGCGAGCGCATCGTGTCGCCGGTGCTCGAAGTCCACGGCGTGCACTACCTCGACAGCGGCGACGTCGGCCTGCCCGTCGGCGGCCTCGACTACACGAACCTCGGCAGCCAGGTCGGCGGCGAGTTCGTCGCGTGGGCTGGCGTCGGCATGCGCCTCGAACTCGATCGCAAGACCGAGATCGGCGCGGTCTACGAGTTCGCGCTGACGGACAGCGAAGACGACATCATGGAGAAGCGCGTCACGGTCGACATGATCTTCCGTTGGTGATCGCGCGCTCCCGTCGGTGACGCGGGGCCCATTCGCCCGCGGCCTCGGACATGGGCCGTGGGCGATCAGCGCACGCCGTCGAACACGGCCAGCGTCTCTTCCTCGATCTTCGCGCCGCGCAGCGTCTTCAACACGACTGCGAGTTGTCGCGGACGCTGCGGCAACACGACGAGCGCAGTCTGCGACAGGTAGGCGCGGCCGACGACCTCCGGCACGGGCGGCTGGTCGAACGTGCGCGTGATCGTGAGCACGTCGACGCCTTCTTCGGTCGCAGTCGCGGCATCGAGGCGCGCGAGCTCGAGCCCCATCGGCAGCACCGTGAGCACGGCGACTTGCTCTTCGAACGCGCACGGCCGTTCAGGCAACGGCTGCCCCACGACTCCGAGCGCCGTGCGTGCGCGCGCCCACTCCGTTGCGTCGCGAGCGAGCGTGCACTGCGGTTGCCAAACCTGCAGCGCGAACGCCTGGAACGAGGCGATCGCGAGCGTTTCGTCGACACGCTGCGACGGCTGCGGATCCTCGTTCGCGCCGACTCCACGGCATGCGCATGCGAGCATCGTCGACAGGACGACAGCTCCGATCGCACGCCACGCAGCAGCATCCCGGAGGAGCCGCTCGCGTCCGCGCCCGCGCACTTCGTGAAAGTCCGGCATGTGGGTCGCGCGACGATACCGAAGGCATCCATGGTTGCGTACCCTTCGCGCCATGCTGCATTCCCGTCCTGCGAGCACGTTCGCACCGACCTTGGCTCTGCCGTTCGCGCTGCTGGCGAGCCTCGCCGCGCAAGAACCACGACCGATCACGGCCGATGCCCCGCAGTCGCTGCCGCAGCAGCTCAGGGAAGTCGTCGCCGCCTATTCCGCGAAGGTCGCCGCGTCGGCTGTGTTCGTAAGCGGCCGCACGATCGAGTCGGTGCTCGAGCAGGAGATGGCGCCCGACGCGCCGCTGCAGGCGCTCGTGCGCCCGTTGCTGTCCTACGAAGTCGACCGCGAGCAGAAGACCGTGACGGCGACCGTGCTCGGCACGAAGGTCACCGCCGCGTTCGTCGACGGCCTCGGCTGCACGCTCGTGCGCGGCGACGTCGCGACGCTGCGCGCGCGCGCGTTGCCGCCGGCCGTGACGCAGTTCGACCCGCGGCCGTGGCCCGTCGGCGACGCAGTCGACGCGGCGGGTGTGCCTTCTGGGATCGACGGCGCTGCGATCGACAAGGCGCTCGACGCGGCGTTCACGGACCGCGAAGGTCGCGCCAAGGCTCGCACGCGCGCGGTCGTCGTCGTGCACAAGGGCCGAATCGTCGCGGAGCGCTACGCCCCCGGGTTCTCCGCCGACCGCCCGCTCGCGGGCTGGTCGATGACGAAAAGCCTCGTCAACGCGCTCGTCGGACTCCGCATCGGCGACGGCAAGCTCGACCCCGCGGCCCAGTTGCCGGTGCCGGAATGGAGCGCCCAGGACGACCCGCGGCGGCAACTGCGCCTCATGGACCTGCTGCGCATGGAGTCCGGGCTGCACTGGACCGAGGACTACGACGATCCGCAGAGCCTCGCGTTGCGCATGCTGTTCTTGGCGTCGGACTTCGGCGGCGTCGCGGCCGAGCAGCAACTCGTCCACGCGCCGCGCACGACGCACGAGTATTCGAGCGGCACGAGCAACCTTCTCTGCCGCATCGTGCGCGCGACGTTCGACGACGAACGCAGCTACCTGAGCTACGCGCGCGACCGATTGTTCCTGCCGATCGGCATGAAGTCGGCGCTGCTCGAACCCGACCCGAGCGGCGTGTTCGTCGGCTCGTCGTTCGGCTTCGCGACCGCGCGCGACTGGGCGCGCTTTGGCTTGCTCTACCTGCGGGACGGCATGTGGAACGGCGCGCGCATCCTGCCCGAAGGCTGGGTCGCGACAGCGATCACGCCATGCGCCACGAGCCCGCGCGGCGACTACGGCGCGCACCTCTGGCTCAACGCGGGCGCGCAGGACGATCCGAAAAAGCGCCCGTTCCACAGCCTGCCGCGCGACCTGTTCTACCTGTCGGGCTTCGAAGGCCAGTATGTCGTCTGCTTCCCGAGCCACGACCTCGTCGTCGTGCGCCTTGGCTGCACGAAGAAGGGCGGCTTCGACCTGCACGGCTTCTTGCGTGCGGTGATGCAGGCGTGCGAGCCGACGGCCTCGACGAAGTGACGCGCATCGCGCGCGCAGCGACGAAGGCCACCACAAACGAAACAGCCCGCGGATCGCGGGCTGTCGTTGCCTGGGCAGAATCCTGCCGCAGTCGGAACCGAAGTGGCGGCCGAGGCCGCCAGTCGATCAGCCCTTCTGGGCCTTGGTGAACGCGCGGTTGCGGCCGCGGAGCGCCTTCACGAGCGGGAAGGAGACCGTCTTGCCGCCTTCCTTCTTGAGGGTGATGACGCCGGTCTTGATGACCTTCGTCGACACCTTCATGCGCAGCAGCTTGCCCTCGGGCGTCAGCACGCGGATCGTCTGGATGTTGGGCTTGAACTTGCGCTTGCTGCGGCCGGTGACGCGACGGCCGACGCCGCCTTCCTTCTTGGCGAGACCACGGCGCTTGACCTTGTGGCCGACTTCGGTGCGGCGACCGGTGACTTCACAGACTCGGGACATGGCTTCAGCGGGGCTCTTTGGGGCCGATTGGGGAAGTAAGGGCGGAGGATGCTAGCGAACGACCGGGCGTGCGCAAGCCCGGAGACGATCGTTCCGGGTCGCCGGACCGGACCGGGGCGCTACCCCGCCACGGGACCACCAGCGCCCGGGGCCGGGTCGCGCCGGCGCGAGAGCACCAGGATCAGGACGCCCCCCACGACCATAAGCGTGCTCAGGGTCTGACCCATCGTCATGAGGTCCAGGAAGACGTTGCCCGTGGGCCCGAACTGGGGGTCCGGCTGGCGCACGAGT
>CAZEQF010000219.1:6033-7227 GCA_964514315.1 uncultured Singulisphaera sp.
GCTCGATCGAGATGCGCGCGGCCGAATACCCGAACAGGAACAGCGCCGCATACCAGCCGTAGGGCAGCGGCCGCCGCCGGGTCACCCAGTAGACCGCGAAGATCACGATCCCGAGCACGAGCCCTTCGCCGATGCCTTCGTAGAGCTGCGACGGGTGACGGAACGGGACCTGGTCGCGGATCGCCTCCCAGTCGAGGAACGGCTTGACGCGCTCCCAGTCGATCGGGCGTCCCGCCGCATCCACGGTCGACAGCTTGCCCTCGATGTCCTCCCACGGCACCCGGCGGAACGCGTATTGAACGCACAGTTCGCGGTCGCGCATGGTCCACGCATCCGAGATCCGCATGAGGTCCTGCGCGCGCGGATCGGTCGGGAACTGCATCGCCCAGCCGACGCCCTTCTGCGTCACGCGGCCGTAGAGCTCGCCGTTGATGAAGTTCGCGATGCGCACCGCGAACACGCCGGGCGTCACCGCGAGCGCGCACGCATCGACGATCTTGGTCCACGGCGCCTTCACCTTGCGCGCGTAGAGCCACGACGCGATGCCGACGCCGCAGAGGCCGCCGTGGAACGACAGGCCGCCCTCCCACACCTTGAGGATCTTGATCGGGTCGACGAGGCCCTGGTCGTAGAACAGCGCGTAGCCGACGCGCCCGCCGAGCATCACGCCGATGACGAGGTAGACGACGAGGTCCGCTGCCTGCTGCGCCGTGACCGGCCAGAAGCGCTCCTTCGCGAGCTTGACCAGGATCCACTGGCCGCAGACGAAGCCGACGACATACATGAGGCCGTACCAGCGGATGTCGATCGGCAGCCCCGGGATGTCGAACAACACCGGGTCCCAGCAGGGGAAGTCCATCGACGCAGGCTAGCGGGGCTTTCTGGCGCGCGCCACGGTGGCCGGACGGCGGCACGCGGAGTGGAACGGGTCGGCGGAGCCAGCAGACCGCAGAAGGACGGCTGCGTCGCCGAGAGCGTTGCAGCCTGGTCGAGATCAAGGATGCGCACGGATCCGAATCCATGGACCCGACGCAGCTGCCATGGCGCGGAGATCGGCCGGGGCGCCAGGCTCGCAGGCTGCATGCGTGTCGCAACGGGGTGAGAGCGAGCCTTCGCGAGCAAACCAACGAAGGAACGCAACACAAGCAACGCAGGGAGCCCCGCGCTTCTGTGATTCGCGCCGAAGTGGTGAAG
>CAZEQF010000220.1:0-7184 GCA_964514315.1 uncultured Singulisphaera sp.
AGCTTGTTCTTCTTCTGCCCGTCCTGGCCTTCCCAGGTCGAGTACTCGAGGCGGCCTTCGACGAAGAGCGGGCTGCCCTTGGCGACGTATTGGCTCAGCACCTCGGCCTGGCGGCCGAAGGCGGTCAGGTCGACGAAGCAGGTCGACTCCTTCTGCTCGCCGTTCTGCGTCCACTTGCGATTGATCGCCATGCCCAGCTTGGCGATCTGCATGCCGCCTTGCGTGGTGCGCATCTCGACATCGCGCGTGAGGTTTCCCATCAGGATGACTTTGTTGAAGTTGGCCATGACACCCTCGTTGTTCGTGAAAGAAGGAGACGGCGGGATCGGGTGCGTTCCGCCGCTCGGAAAGAGCCGGCGATGCTAGGAACCTGCGGCGCGGGAATCACCAACGCATCCGAGGCTGCGCATCGTTGCGCCGAGCCGCACGCGCCCGCCCTGGCGGAGATCGTCGATGCGGGCTAGCCTCCGCGCCGCCACCATGAGCACTCCCGGTAGAGAACGTCGTCGCGCGCCGCGCGCCCTGGCCGACTTCCCCATCCAGCTGACGCCCGGAAACGGAGCGTCTCCGGCGCGACTCAAGGACCTCTCGACGATCGGCCTCTGCTGCACGAGCCCGACCGAGGTCGCCGAGTTCACGAAGCTGGGCATCGACCTCCAGCTTCCCGGCCAGAGCCGGCGCCACACGCTGCAAGGCGCCGTGGTGCGTTGCGATCCGTCGCGCTCCGACAAGGGGCAATACGAGATCGCCGTCTACTTCACGGAAGTGGAGCCGGCGACCAAGACCGCGATTGCCGACTTCGTGTCGGTCAGCGCTCCCGCCTGATCGCCCGACGCCGCGCTGCGTCAGACGACGCGGCGCGCGACCACGAAGCGGTCGTGGCCGGCGAAGTCCTTGCGCAACTCGGCAGAGTCCAGCGCAGGGCACGACCGCAGCGCCGCGAGCGACGCATCGCTTGCCCCGACGCCGGTCTCCATCGCCACGAACCCGCCCGGCTTCACGTGCGCGGCGATGCCTTCGACGATGGCCCGGTAGCACGATGCGGGATCGCCCGCCTGGCTGAACAGCGCGAGCGGCGGTTCGAACTCGCGCACGTCGTCTGCGAGCAGGGCAGGCAAGTCCGGATCGACGTAGGGCGGGTTGCTGACGAGCACGTCGAATGCAGCCTCGCCGCGGCAGCCCTCCCACCACGATCCGTGGCGCAGCGCCACGCGGTCGCCGACGCCGTGCCGCGCCACGTTGCGCCCTGCCACGTCGAGCGCATTCTTGCTGACGTCGACGGCGACGACCGTGATGTCTGGGCGTTCCACGGCGATCGCGATCGCAATCGCGCCGCTGCCCGTGCCGAGGTCGACGACGCGCGATCCCGGCTGCGCGTTCGCGAGCACGAGATCGACGAGCTCCTCGGTCTCCGGACGCGGGATGAGCACCGCAGGCGACACCTCGAGTTCCAACCCGCGGAAACTCCACGAGCCGAGCAGGTGCGCAACCGGCTCGCGTTTGCCGCGGCGCAGCGTCAGCGCGCGCATCGCCGCGCGCTCTTCGTCCGTCAGCGGACGATCGTGCTGCATGTAGAGCTGCAGCCGATCGAGGCCGAGGACCTTGCCGAGCAACAGCTCGGCGGAGCGCCTGGGGGCCTCGATCTCGTGCTGCCCGAACCACCCTTCGGCGGCGCGCAGGACGGACAGCACGGTGTGGTTCACGTTGCGATGCCGCGGATCAGCGGCGCTTGCGGTCGCCGGCCGACTGCGCCTGGCGAGCAGCCTTCTGCTCCTTGTTCTTCTTCACGCCACCGAACACGCCGAGGATGAAGTAGACCTCGGTGAGCAGCGCGCCGAGCAGCACGAAGAAGCGGCCCGTGCCGAACGAACGGAAGAACATCTCGCAGCGAGCCGCGGCGGCCGGAGCCGTGTCGAGGTCCTTGCCGAGGCCCGTTCCCATGTCCGAGAACAGCTTGCCCAGGCCGTAGCCTTCCTCGAGCGTGGGCAGGCCCTTGACCCAACCCTGCCCGAGCGCAGTTGCCGATGCGGCCGCCGCGTCGAAGTTGATGAAGTTCATCGCCTGCGCGAGCAGCGGGAACATGCACAGGCCGATCCACTTCACACTCGCGCTCGTCGCGCGCGCATGATGGATCGCGGACCACCAGGTCCACACCATGCCGATCGCGATGAACGTGAAGAACGCGCCGCTGACCGTCTTGTAGCCCGCGAGGTCGAGGTCAGCCGAGAACGGCATCATGCAACCGAGCAGCATCAGCACGCCGCACATCAAGAACTTGTAGGACGACTTGTCCGTGCAACGCGGGTTGAAGGCCGGCGACGGCAGACCTGCGCTCGGGCCCTGCTGGAACGACTGCATCTGCGCGCTGACCGCAGCTTCGATGGCCTCGGGAGCCACGCCTGCGGCGGGATCGAGGGGTTCCAGTTCCTGCAGGGGAAGTTCATTGCCGGTGTCGGTCATGAGAGGGCTCCAGGGGGTCTTCTTGGGGAGGAGGGCGGGAGGAGATCAGATCTGTTCGAGCCGTCGCTCGCGCTCGTCGGCGAGCAGGGCGTCCACCACAGGTTCGAGCCGGCCTTCCATGATCTGAGTCAGCGAGAAGTTGCGGCCGAGCCGATGGTCGGTCAAGCGATCCTGAGGGAAGTTGTAGGTCCGGATGCGCTCGCTGCGGTCGCCGGTGCCGACCTGCTCCTTGCGCTCCGCGGCGCGCGCGGCCTCGGCGGCACGCTTCTGCGCCTCGTAGAGCCGGGCGCGCAGCAACTTCATCGCGCGAGCACGGTTCTTGTGCTGGCTGCGTTCTTCCTGGCAGGCGACGACGACGCCGCTCGGAAGGTGCGTGATGCGGACTGCGGACTCCGTCTTGTTGACGTGCTGGCCGCCTGCGCCGCTGCTGCGGTAGGTGTCGACCTTGAGATCCTTCTCGTCGATCGCGATCTCGACGTCCTCCACTTCGGGCAACACCGCGACGGTCGCCGCCGATGTGTGCACGCGCCCCTTCGCCTCGGTCTCCGGCACTCGTTGGACACGATGGCCGCCGGACTCGAACTGCAAGAAGTGGAACACGCCCTGGCCGCGCACGGCGAAGACGATTTCCTTGAAGCCGCCTTGCTCCGCCTCGGAGCTGTGCATGAGCTCGATGGTCCAACCCATGCGGCCCGCATAGCGGTGGTAAAGGTCCATGAGGTCGCGCGCGAACAACGCCGCTTCCTCGCCGCCGGTGCCTGCACGGATCTCGACGATGCAGTCGCGGCGATCGTCGCCCTGGTCGGCCAGCAACGCGTCGACGAGGCCGTCAGCCATCGATTTCGCGCGCGTCTGCAGTTCGGGCAGTTCGAGGCTCGCGAGTTCGGCCAACTCTGGGTCCGAACCCGGACCGAGCAACGCCTGATGGTCCTCGATCTGCGCCGAGACCGAACGGAACGCCTCGTAGTCCGCGACGATTCGCTGGATCGCCCCGAGTTCCTTCTGGATCGAAGCGAGTCGCTCAGGCCGCTTCGCCGATTCGGGATCGGCGGACTGGGCCATCAGTTCTCGTTGTCGCGCAACCATCCCGTCGAGGCGGGCTTGGATACGCGGTCGCAGATGCGTCATGCCGGGGAACGGGAACGGCCGGATCTGCCTGCGCGTTCACTCGGGGCCGCAGCAAAGCGCGGCCCCGGGCGCGCGGAATCGGCTCAGGCCTTCGTGCCGGCCTTGCCGTAGCGCTTCAAGAACTTGTCGACGCGGCCAGCCGTGTCGACGAACTTCTGCGCGCCGGTGTAGTAAGGGTGGCATTCCGCGCAGATGTCCGTGCGGATCTCGGGCTTGACCGAGCAGGTCGTGAACTTGTGACCGCAGGCGCAAGTGACCTGGCAGTCCTGATACTTCGGGTGGATGTTCTCTTTCATGGCGCGCTGCCCGCGTAACAGCGCGAGCAAGGGGCGGAGATCCTAGGGCGAATCCTTCGCGCGTCAACGGTTACGCAGAAAGGGCCTCGACCGCGCGCGATCCGCGCATCGCGAGTCAGCGCAGCCAGCCGAGCAAAGCGGACTTGTCGGCCTCGTCTCCGCCCACACCCTGCAACCGGAGCCGGTCGGTGGCCACCGGCCGGTCGCGCCATGCTTCCGACAGAAAATCGAGCAGCGCCGCGCGCGCGACGGGATCGAGTTCGCGCAATCCCGCCGTCGGCAGGACGACCGCGAATGCCGGCAGCTCGACGGCGCCCGGCTGCGAAGGCAAGGGCGGCGGCCTCCGCACGAGGATCGCGCCGTCGGCAAGCACCTGCCATTCGCCAGCGGCCTCGGGCACCACTCCTGCGCGGTCGCACAGCACGACCGTTCGCGCCGTGACTCCCGCAGTCGAAAGTGGACGCGCGCTGCCGAGCGCCTCCTGCGCTGCGCGATCTGCGGCATCGCGCGCAGCCGCGATGGAGCGGTCCAGCTCCTCCTCGCTGCGCAAGGTCCACTCCAGCGCAACGATCGCAGCAATTGCGACCGCCGCAACCAACCCGAACTTCGCGCCCGTTCGCATCGGCACAGAACTCATCGCCCCGCGCACTGCGCCAGGAGGCGACGCACGCTGGCGACATGCAGCCCCACCACGGCATCGAACGGGCCGTCGACGAGGCGCAGGAACGACTGCGAGCCGTCTTGGATCCCGTAGGCGCCGGCCTTGCCACGCCAATCGCCGCTGTCGAGGTAGGCCTGCAGTTCGCGCTCGACCACCGGTCCACAAGCAACCGTGGCGCTCGCGACCGCGACCGCCGACCAGCCCGTTTCCGGGCCGAAGAGGCAATGCGCCGTATGCACGAAGTGCGACCGGCCTGCGAGCCGGCGCAGCATCGACTCCGCCTCGTCGCGGTCCCTTGGCTTCGGCAACTCGATGCCGCCGAGATCCACCACCGTGTCCACGCCGAGCAGCGGCGCGACACAGCCTCGAGGCCGCTGCCCGTGCATGCCTTTGCTGCGCGCCCGCGCAATCGCGAGCTCGGAGGGAACGCCGCTCGATTCGGGCTCGGGTCCTGGCTCCGCGAGCACGAACGCGATCCCCGCCTCGGCCAGCAGCATGCTGCGCCGCGGCGACGTCGAAGCGAGCGCGAGTTCGGGGGCGGCTACGCGGTCAGGTCGCATGCGCAGCGCAGGATCGGCCGACCGAACGCGCGACGCAAGCGCGGCGCGTTCGGACGCAGCGGTCAGCCGCGCTTCTTCGCGCCAGGCAACAGGCGCACGAGGATGCAGGCAGGCGACAGCATGTGCGCGAGGTTTGGCTTGCCCGACGGCAGGTCGTTGCCGACGCAAAGCGGCAAGTGCCCGTAGGGCTTCAGGACCGCGCGAACCTGAGCAATGAACTTGTTCGCCGCCTCGTCCTTCGGGTCCATGCCGAGCTTCTGCTGCACGCGCAGCGTCGACTTGTCCGAGAAGCAGAGCTCCTCGATCGTCAGCACGTTGTTGAGGAACGCCGCGACGTGCGGACGCAACGCAGGCGAACGCTGGAAGAAGTTGCCGCGGTCGCCGACGCCGAGATTCCGCAGGAAGTCGAGGCTGACGCCGTTCTGGTCGTTGTAGGTCTGCGAGACGGCCTCGCGCACCCACGTGCAACGCTCGAACAACTTCGGGATCTCGAGATCGGAGAGCAACTCTTCGACCTCGAACGCCTCGGTCACGCGGAACTCGTTCCGGTCGACGAAGCTCTCGACGATGCGGCGACGCGCCTCTTGCCCGTAGCCACAGGCCAAGCCATCCGCAAAGTGGATGTGCAGCATGGCCTCGACGAGGTCGTTGGCCTTGGGCTCCGCAGGAGGCGGAATGTCCTTGAGCACCGTCTCGAGGTCATCCAGCACCGCCGTCCAGCTCGCAGCGTTTTGCGGCAGGGGCTCGCGCGGGTCCGGCGCAGCGGCGGTCTCAGGCTCGGCCGCGCTGCGGCTCTTCTTCTTGGTGGTCACCGAGGCCTCCAGGCTACGACGGAACGAAGTTGCTGCAGAACGAGAAGAGACATGCGCTGCGCGTGCCGCGCGCCCGATGCGCGCGACGCGGCGACGACATCACTTCTTCTTGTTCTTGTCTTCGGCCGGCTTGGCCTTCTTCGGCCGCGGCGTCTTCTTCTTGGGCGGGGTCCAGGGCTTGGCCGCCGCCTTGCTCTTGCTGCGCTCGCGCTTCTTGCGCGTCGGCAGTGCGATGCCCGCGCGCTTCAGCATGCTCGTCACCGTCTCCGACGGCTGAGCGCCGACCGACAGCCAGTAGCTGATGCGCTCGGCGTTGAGCTTCACCTGCTCCTGTGCACGCGGCATGAGCGGCAGGTAGTAACCCAACGCCTCGATGATGCGGCCGTCGCGCGGCGAGCGCGAATCCGCGGCAACCACGCGGTACGTCGGGAGGTTCAGGCGACCGAACCGTTTCATGCGAAGCTTGACGACCAAGGCAAAGAATCTCCGTGCAGACGATGCGCAAACCGGGGCGGACGATCCGCCCCGCGGTGCCGGACACAGCGTCATGCCGTGCGGCCACCGTCGAAAGGGCGAAGGAGCAAAGCAGATCGGGCCAGTCTTTGCCAGCCCTTTTTGACCTGCGCGACGATGCGCTGCAGCGAAGTCGGGCCGCGGAGCAGTTCAGCGACGGCGGCCGGGGAAGCCGCCACCCGGCAACCCGCGCTGGCCTCCGCCCATCCCGCCGAGGCCGGGGAAGCCTCCCATGCCGCCGAGGCCGCCCATTCCGCCGCCGCCCATGCCTCCCATCCCCCCCATGCCGCCGAGGCCACCCATGCCGCCCTTGCCCATGCGCTTCATGAGGTCCTGCATCATCTTGAACTGCTTGATGAGCGCGTTCACCGCGTCGAGCGCGTTGCCAGAACCCGCGGCAATGCGGCGGCGACGCGGCAGGTCGATGAGGTCGGGGTTGCGGCGCTCGCGCGGCGTCATCGAGAGGATCACCGCCTCGATGCGCTTGAAGTGCGCGTCGTCGAAATCGACGTCCTTCAGCATCTGGCCCACGCCCGGCAGCATGCCGAGCACCTTCTTCATCGGGCCGAGCTTGCGGATCATGTTGAGCTGCTGCAGGAAGTCCTCGAACGAGAACTGGCCCTTCTGCAGCTTCTGCGCGGCCTTCGCCGCCTCCTTCTCGTCGATGACCTGTTGCGCCTTCTCGACGAGGCCGACGACGTCGCCCATGCCGAGGATGCGGCCCGCCATGCGCGGCGGGTCGAACTCTTCGAGG
>CAZEQF010000221.1:0-5834 GCA_964514315.1 uncultured Singulisphaera sp.
TTCGGCAGCGAGTTGTCGTTCGTGTTCGTGCAGATCGCGCCCTTCGGCTACCGCGACGATCGCGGCCAGACGTTCGAGTTGCGGCTCGCGCAAGAGGCGGCGCTGTCGCTGCCGAAGGTCGGCATGGCGGTGACGACGGACATCGGCGACCCGCGCGACATCCATCCTCGACAGAAGCGACTGGTCGGCGAACGGCTCGCGGCGCAGGCGCGCAAGGTCCACTACGGCGAGAACGGCGAAGGACTCGATGCGCCGCGACCATCGGGCGCGCTCGCGGCTGGCAATTCCCTGGTCCTCGAGTTCGCGCACGCATCATCGTGGCGCGTCGACGGAGCAGGCGCGAAGCACTTCGAAGTCGCCGGGGACGATCGGATGTTCCATCCGGCGACCGTGCGCATCGACGGAGCGAAGCTGGTCCTCTCGAGTTCTGCGGTCCCCTCGCCTCGCCACGCGCGCTTCGCGCACGCAGCGGACGCGATGGCGAACCTCTGGAACGAGCACGGCCTGCCGCCAGCTCCGTTCGCGATCGACATCACGCGCTGAACGCGATCGTCGTCAGCCTCTTTCTGGCGTCGCCGCGAAGCGTTACGACTCGCGCCCCGCGATCGACTGCCGCCGCCATGGACGAAGTTCGTCTGTTCGATTCCTTCACCGAGTTCACGCCAGGCCACGTTGCCTTGGCGGACCGAGAAGTCCACGTCTACGCCGTGCCGCTCGTCGGCGAGGCGGTTCGCTACGAGGAGTGGCTTTCGGCGGACGAGCGGATTCGAGCCGACCGCTACCGCATCCTCGACCATCGTCGTCGCTACACGATCACGCACGGCGCGCTGCGCGTGTTGCTCTCGTGCTACCTCAGCGTCGATCCGGCGAGCTTGGAGTTCGACTACGGCTCGCGCGGCAAGCCCACGCTTCGCGGATCGGGCCCTCACTTCAATCTCTCGCATTCGGCGCAGCTAGCGATGATCGCGATCGCGAAGGAGCCGGTCGGCATCGACTGCGAGAAGACGCGCCGCCTCGAGCGCCTCGTCGACATCGCCAAGCGCCAGTTCTCCAACGCCGAGCACCTGTCGCTGCTGCAGCTCCCGGAGTCCGAGCGCCTGCAGGCGTTCTACCGCTGCTGGACGCGCAAGGAGGCCTACGTGAAGGCCCTCGGCCTCGGCCTCGCGGCGCTCGACGTGTTCGACGTGGAACTCGGCGACAAGCCGAAGTTCGTCGCGTTGCGGGACGGCGAGGACATCGCGCGGTGGTCGCTGCTCGACGTGTCGCCTTCGCCCGAGTTCACGGGCGCCTGCGCGGTGCGCATGCCAGGAGCCAGGGCGCGCACGTTCCGCCTCGGCGGGCTCTGAGCTGCCGCGAATGGCTGCGCGCCGCCGCGCGATGCGGCAGCGAACTCACAGTTCCCGGATCGCCAACGCCGAGATCTTCCATTCGCGTCCGACGGCGATCCGCTCGACCGACCGGTCGTCGAGCTTGTTCGCGCCGGGGTGCATCGCGACGCGCGGCGCGAGCGCCACGCTCGCCTGCGGCAGGTCGTCCACGGGATCCGGCTCGGCCGCGGCAACGCGAACGGTCGATGCGAGCGATGCGTCGTCCAGCAACGTCGAGGTCTCGCGGATCCGGCCGTCGGCGCCGCGGTAGCGCAACTCCCAGAAGGTCTCGCGCACGTATTCGATGCGCACTGCGTAGCCCTCGACGGTGAGATCGAAGGCCGCGGCCTCGGCGCCCGAGGCCGCGGGGCGTTCCGGCGGCACGGCGTAGCCGAGCAGGTGCACGCCAGGATTGTCCTCGCGCAGCTTCGCCCATGCGGCCGCCACGACCAGCCCGTCCAGCCCATGCGTGCGGCGGAACGGCGACGACAGGCATTCGTAGACGACATCGGGCTCGTCGCGGCGCACTGCCTCGAGGAACGTCGCCAACGCTCGCTGCGGCGTGTCGTGCGCGATCGGCACCCAAGGAGTCCGGTCCGGTCCGCAGAAAAGCCGCGCGGCAGTGCAGCAACCGCCGGTCGGGGCGGCCAGCAGCGCCAGAAGGAGACTGTTCCAGAGGCGGTTTCGCATGCTTGGGAGTTTTCGCTCGGCCACAGCTATACTGCTCCGCCCGCAGCGTCGACAGCGCGCCATCTTCGGCCTGCCGTCCAAACCGATGCGTCGCGCGCTCCGCGGCGCGGCCCCAGTGCGCCCTACATCCGTCATGATCGAGCTTCGCACTCTGATTGCCTGCGCCGTTGCCGGCGCGATCCTCTGCGCCCGTCCCGCATCGGCCCAGGAGCCCGTTCCGCAGGGCTCCCCTTCGGTCGAAGCCAAGAAGGACACGACGATCAGCGTGAACCCAGGTTCGGTGAAGGTCGTCAACGGCCAGGGCACCGGCGGCAACTCCTGGTTCCAGTCGACCGAACAGGACTTCGGCACGCACTTCAGCCAGGACACGGTCGTGGGCCGGTTCCCGTTCACGAACCCGAACGACACGGACATCGAGTGGCGCAGCCTGCAGGGCAGCTGCCAGTGCAGCAGCGCGACGATCAAGATCGGCGAGCAGCTCTACCGCTACAGCAAGAAGCCCAACCCGGCGATCCGCAAGGTGATCATCGAGAACGGCAACGAGCGCGAAGAGATCGTCACGGTGATCCCGGTGCCCAAGAAGGTGGTGGGCGAGATCGAGGTCCAGATGGAACTCGGCGGCGTGCCCGGCCCGCGCCAGGCGACGCTCGACCTGCACACGACCGACCCGATGCTGCCGATGATCAAGCTCAAGTGGTCGGCCACGGGCGCTCAGGTGTTCGTCGTCACGCCGCAGGAGGTCAACCTCAACCAGATGGTCTGGAACGAGCGCCGCGAGTTCCAGGTGACGATCCAATCGCCGGTGCAGCCGGACTTCGAGATCACGGGCCACGACGACAAGGAGAAGGACTTCACGATCCGCTACGAGAAGGTGAAGAACGACCAGGGCGTCGCGACGTGGACGGTGCACGGCGTCTACCAGCCGAGCAGCTCGGAAGCCCTCGGCGGCGGCGTGGTCAAGCTCTACACGAACGTGCCGGGCCAGACGCAGGTCACGGTGCGCGTCAGCGCCGCAATCCTCGGCCCGCTGGAGCTCAAGCCGGGCACGTTCTTGTCGCTCGGCATGATCCGCAAGGGCACGAAGCGCATCGAGAAGGTCTTCTTCGAGCCGAACGACAACACGGACATCGACGCGACCTCGATCCGCATCGAGAACCTGACGATGGACAGCAAGTTCGTCACGACCCGCAAGATCAAGGACGGCAAGAAGCTCATCGTCGAGCTCGAGGTCCTCGACACGGCGCCTGCCGGCCTGCTGCGCGGCGACCTCGTGGTCGAACTGAACCACCCTGCGGTCCCGAGCAAGAAGATCCTGTTCAACGGATTCGTGCGCTGAGGGGCTTCGTGCGCTGAGGTCCGCCCGCCTCGCGGCACGCGCTCGACGCAGCCCGATCCGCCGCTAAGGTGGGGGCGTTGAGCGCCATCACGAACCTCAAGAAAGCCCTGCTGGAAGCAGGGGTCATCGACGCCGACAAGCTCGCGCGCGCGGAAGGCACGGCTGCAACCCGCGGTCAGCCGCTCGAGAAGGCGCTCGTGGCCCTCGGCCTGTGCGACGAGACCTCGGTCTGGCGCGCGCTCGCGAAGGCGCACGGACTGAAGTTCGTCGATCCCGCCAAGTTCGCGCCACAGCAAGAGGCGCTGAAGCGCGTGCCGAAGGAGCAGATCCTCGCCAACGAAGCGCTGCCCGTCCTGCTCAAGGACGGCGTGCTCTGGCTCGCGATCGACGACCCGCTCAAGACCTTCGTCGCGGACAACCTCGCGTTCCTCGCAGGCTGCACGGTGCAGTGCGCGCTGATGCCGCCCGGCGCGCTGAAGGACCAGATCCGCAAGCTCACCGGCGGCGGCGGCGGGTCTTCGGTCGCCGGTGGCAAGCCGGCAGCAAGCGAGAAGGAGTCCGAGGACGCGCCGATCATCCGGCTCGTGCAGAAGACGCTCGACGAGGCCCTGGTGCAGCGCGCGAGCGACGTGCACATCGAGCCGTTCCAGAGCCGCGTGCGCATCCGCTATCGCATCGACGGCGTGCTCAAGGAGATCGCGTCGCTCGAAGCGGCGCTGCTCGCGCCGTTGACGTCGCGACTCAAGATCATGGCGGGCCTCGACATCGCCGAGAAACGCAAGCCGCAGGACGGACGCATCGCGATCCAGTCGGCGGGCCGCGCCATCGACGTCCGAACGTCGGTGCTGCCGGGCAACCACGGCGAGACGATCGTCATGCGTCTGCTCGACAAGGAGAAGGGGCTGCTGAGCCTCGACGCGCTCGGCTTCCAGGGACCGGACCGCGACCGGTTCGAGCGCTGCATCGCGCGCCCCAACGGCATCGTGCTCGTGACGGGCCCCACGGGCTCCGGCAAGACGACGACGCTCTACGCCGCGCTGCAGCAGCTCAACCGGCCCGACGTGAAGATCATCACGGCGGAGGACCCGGTCGAGTTCAACATCCGCGGCATCAACCAGTGCCAGGTGCGTTCGCGCATCGGCTTGTCGTTCGCGCGCATCCTTCGCGCGATGCTGCGCCAGGCGCCGAACATCATCCTGGTCGGTGAAATCCGCGACCGCGAGACGGCGGAGATCGCCGTGCAGGCCGCGCTCACGGGCCACCTCGTGTTCTCGACGCTGCACACGAACGACGCGGCGTCGGCGATCACGCGCCTTTGCGACATGGGCGTGAAGCCGTTCCTCGTCGCCGCAGCAGTGCAAGCCGTGCTGGCGCAGCGCCTCGTGCGTGTGCTGTGCCCGCATTGCGCGGTGCCGGCCGAACTCGACGACGTGGAACTGCGCAGCATCGGCCTCGAGCGCAGCCATCTCGGCGCGGGCCAGAAGCCGATGCGCGCCGTCGGTTGCGCGCAGTGCGACCACAGCGGCTACCGCGGGCGACTCGGCATCTTCGAGATGATGCAACTCGACGAATCGCTGCGAGAGAAGATCTTCCACGGCGAGCCCACCGTTCGCCTGCGCGAGCACGCGTTGCAGTCGGGCGGCATGACGACGTTGCTGCAAGACGGCGCCAAGAAGGTGCTCACCGGCAAGACGAGCGTGCAGGAACTGCTGCGCGTCACCGCGGCCACCTGAGGCCGTTGCACACCACGGAACCAGCGAGACCAACCTGATGGACATCCACGCTCTCATGGACGTCGCCTTCGCGAAGGGCGCCGCCGACATGCACCTCTCCGTGGGCCGCAGGCCCGTGCTTCGACTCGGCGGCCATCTCGTCGAGATCGGCGATGCGGTTCTCACTGCGTCGGACACCGAAGCACTGAGCAAGCAGATCTGCCCGCAGCGCAACTTCGACGAGCTGCAGAAGATCGGCACCACGGACTTCGGCGTCGCGCACGGCGACAAGTGCCGCTATCGCGTGAGCGTCCTGACGCAGAAGGGCATGCGCGGGCTCGTGATGCGCCAGATCCCGCAGAAGCTGCTGTCGTTCGAGCAGATCGGCTTGCCCGAGCACGTGCAGGACCTGCTCAACCTGCACCGCGGCCTCGTGCTCGTGACCGGTCCGACGGGCTCCGGCAAGACGACGACGCTTGCGACGATGGTGGACTGGATCAACCGCAACCGCGAGTGCCACATCGTGACGATCGAGGATCCGATCGAGTACTACCACACGCACCGCAAGTCGCAGGTCACGCAACGCGAGGTCGGCACCGACGTGCCGACGTTCGCGGAGGCGATGCGCCGTGTCCTTCGCCAGGACCCGGACGTGATCCTGCTCGGGGAAATGCGCGACCTGGAAACGACTTCGGCGGCGATCACCGCCGCCGAGACGGGCCACCTCGT
>CAZEQF010000221.1:5844-6300 GCA_964514315.1 uncultured Singulisphaera sp.
ACCGTGGACCGCGTCATCGACCAGTATCCGAAGGAGCAGCAGGAGCAGATCCGTTCGCAGCTCTCGCTGTCGCTCAAGGCGGTGATCTCGCAGATCCTGCTGCCGGCGGCAGGCGGCGGCCGTGTGGCGGGCTTCGAGATCCTGCTCACCAATCCGGCGATCGAGAACCACATCCGCAAGGCGGAGACGTTCAAGATCCCGAGCGTGATGGAGACGAGCCGACGCCAGGGCATGGTGCTCATGGACATGCACCTGCGCGAGCTCTACCAGGAAGGCCGCATCACGAAGGAATGCGCGATCGAGCACTCCTTCGACCGCAAGGACATGGCGACGCGCCTCGGCGGCGGAGCCGTCTAGCCATGGCGGCGCGTCGACTGCTCGGGCAGATCCTCAAGGACCACGGCGTGGTCCACGAAGGGATGGTGCAGGAAGCGCTCGTGCGGGCGCTGCAGGCCG
>CAZEQF010000221.1:6310-7169 GCA_964514315.1 uncultured Singulisphaera sp.
ATCTGCAGTTACCTTATCAGCAGCACGAGCAGCCTTTTCTGCAGCGAGTGCAGCAGCGCGAGAAGGGCGGCCGCATCGGCGAGATCCTGATGGAGCTCGGCCACATCGGCAAAGGCGACCTCGCGAAGGCGCTCGCCGAACAGGCAGGGCTCACGTTCGTTGACCTCAGCAAGCAGCAGCCGCAGCCGGAGGCGCTCGCCAAGGTCGATCTCGCGACGGCGCGTGCGTTCTCGGCGTTGCCGGTCTCGCTCCAAGGCAAGGTCCTCACGGTCGCGATCGCGGATCCCGTCAATCTCTCGATGCTCGCGGACCTGTCGTTCACGACGGGCTGCGAGGTGAAGGGCGCGATCGCCGACGAGTCGCTGATCGCGCAAGGCCTCGAGAAGCACTACCGCGAGGACGCGGGCGACGCGAAGTTGCGCATGAAGCAGCTCGTGCAGGAGCTGCAGCAGCAAGGCGGCAAGATCGACCTCGAGGACAAGACCGCGATGGCCGCCGCCGCGCCCGTGGTCAAGCTGCTCAACTACATCCTCTACCAGGCGATCCGCGACAAGGCGTCGGACATCCACCTGGAGCCGTTCGAAGGCGACTTCAAGATCCGCTACCGCGTCGACGGCGCGCTGTTCGAGCTGGAGGCGCCGCCGCCGCATCTCGCCGAGGCGTTGATCGCGCGCATCAAGGTCATGGCGGACCTCGACATCGCCGAGACGCGCCTGCCGCAAGACGGCCGCATCGAGTTGACCGTCGGCGGCCGTGCCGTCGACCTCCGTGTTTCGACGCCGCCGACGATGTTCGGCGAATCGACCGTCATGCGCGTGCTCGACCGCTCGGTCGTTGCGCTCGACCTCGACAACCTCGG
>CAZEQF010000222.1:0-7157 GCA_964514315.1 uncultured Singulisphaera sp.
AGATGTCCGCATGGTCGGCGCCATCGACGACAGAAAAGTGACGCTGGAGCAGCGCGCGCTGGGTGCCGGTGTAGGGCATGGCGGAAAAGACTAGCGACCGGGCGGACGGATTACGCCGCGCGAGCAGGGCTCTTGGCGGCTTGGGATTGTCGCCGCATTCGGCGGCGCGTAGTTGCCACCCGGTTGCCGACCCGCTGGGTTCGGCCAGAATGCGGAAGTTATGTCCTCGCCACGTCCCAACCCGCAGTTGTTCGTCGTCGGCTGTCCTCGCTCTGGCACCACCTTGCTGCAGCGGATGCTCGACTCCCACTCCATGCTCGCAGTCGCCAATGACACGAGCTTTATCCACAAGCCGCTGAAGTGCTGCGTCCCGGACTTTAAGCACGCGCTGCGCAAGCAAGGCGACGTGCCGCTCACGAGCGACATCGTCGAGTTCACGCGCAACTACAAGCGCTTTAAGCGGCTGGGCCTCAACGACGTGCAAATCGATCGCGCGGCGAAGGCGAGCACCTACCGCGGCTTTGTCACGGCTCTCTATGACGAGTTCGCGGCGATGCATGGCAAGCCAATCGCTGGCGAGAAGACGCCAGACTTCGTTCGCCGCATCCCGTTGCTGCACCAGCTCTATCCGCAGTCGAAGTTCGTCCACATCATCCGCGATGGCCGCGACGTCGCGCTGTCGTCCGTCGAGTGGGCGGGCAAGGGCATCGGGCCGAGCAAGTTTGAGCTCTTCGAACAGCACCCAGTCGCCACGACCGCGATGTGGTGGTGCTGGCAAGTTGCGTCAGGCCGCAAGGATGGCGCGGCGTTGCCCAAGGGTCTCTACCACGAAGTTCGTTACGAGCATCTCGTCGACGAGCCGGATGAGGCGCTGCGCGGGATCACGGACTTCTTGGGCATCCCGTATGAGCCCAAGATGGCGCGCTACCACGAAGGCAAGGCGTCCTATGAGCCGAGCGCTTCGGCGAAGAGCGCGTGGTTGCCGGTGACGAAGGGCCTGCGCGACTGGCAGGCGCAGATGAGCCCGCGCGACCTCGTGCTGTTCGAGGCGCTCGCCGGCGACCTGCTCGACGACCTCGGCTACGCGCGTGCAGGCGGGGAGATGACGCCGGACATCGCGGCCGAAGTCGAGCACTGCCGCCGCTGGTGGCACTCGTCCGAAGCGCGCGACTGACGCGCGGCGCGCTTCATCACGCGCGCTTGCTGCGTTGCCCTCGGGTCGCTGCGGGATGGCCCGCGCGACCCGACTGTGAGGCTGCCTCAGTGCCCCGCGTGCAGCGTCTCGAGGTAGCGTTCGACCTCGATCGCAGCCTTGGCGATGTAGGTTTTAGCCGCACTGCGCGGAGAAGAAGGGGCGCACCAAGAGCGAGGTCGACGAGATCTTCCGTTGGTTGACGGGCTACACGCAGGCGGCGCTGGAGGCACACTTGGTGGCGGGCACGAACTTCGAACAGTTCTTCGCCGTCGCGCCGCGCATGCATCCCGAGTGCGTGTTGGTGAAGGGCGTGATCTGCGGCGTGCGCATCGAGGAGATCGAGGATCCGCTGATGCTGGAGGTCCGTCGTCTCGACAAGCTCGTCGACGAGTTGGCGAAGGGCAAGCTGATGGAGAAGATCCTGCGCCGCGCGGGAGCTCGAGCGGACGGCCGCATTCGGTTCTGCGCTAGAAGCGGCGCAGGCCTCTGGTCGGCGGATCGAGCTTGGGCGAAGCTCAGCTGCAGGCGCGCCTCGTCAGCACTTCGCCAACCGCGCGCAGGATCATGGCCATGGAGATGGCGCCGGGATCAGGCGTGCCGACGCTGCGCTGTGCGTGAGGACGGGCGCGGCCGAGCTTGGGCGTCAGCGCAGCCGTGGCGTGGGCCGATTGCGACGCGGCGTGTGCGGCGGTCGACCACGCGGCTCGCAGCGGTCGTCCTTCGGCCGTCGCTGCGGCGAGCGCGCGGGCGAACGGATCCAAGGCATCGACCATCGTCTTGTCGCCGACCTGCGCCTTTCCAGATTCCGTGACGCCACGCAGGGCCGCGGTGAATCCCGTGGCAACGAGCGGGCCATCGGGAGCACGCAGATCGCCTAGCGCATCGCCGAGCTGATGGAGCAAGACCCCCCACAGCGCACCGGACGTTCCACCGGCGCGATGCGACCAAGCATCGCCAGCCACCGCGAGCAGCGTGCCGACGCCGACTCCGGCAGCCAACGCCTGCTCCGCGGCTTCGACGGCGGCTGCGAGACCGCGTTGCATGCCGATGCCGTGATCGCCATCTCCGGCAACCGCGTCGAGGCGTCCAAGCTCGTCGCAACCGGCGGTGACCACGAGGCTCGCGGCTTGGAGAGCATCGAGCGCGACGGCGGCGGCCGCTCGCGAGCCGTCGGACCCGGGCTTTAGCACGCGCGTCTTCCGATGGACCGTTGCCTGAGCGAGTTCGCCGGTCGAGCGGGCGACGCTGCCCTTGCGGAACGCAGGCGTGTCGGCCGCGGCTGTCCAGCTCTGCTCGAGTTCCTCGTCGAGCCAGACGAGCGAGAGCGAGACGCCCGCCATATCAAAGCTCGTCACCATCTCGCCGACCTCCGGCTCGACGATGGTGATGCCGCGCTCCGCCAACAAGCGATCCACGCTGCGGTAGATCACGAAGAGCTCCTCGTACTTCACAGCTCCGAGTCCGTTCAGGATCACCGCCACGCGGGAACCTTCGACGGCGCGCACGATGGGCGGCACATCGGCGAGCAGTTCTGTCACGAACTGCTGCGCGAGTCCATGCGCGCTGGGCGCGGCGATGCTGCGCAGGCCGGGCTCGCCGTGGATGCCCATCCCGACTTCCATGCGGCCCTTCTCGACCGTGAACAGTGGCGCGCTCGCGCCAGGCAGCGTGCAGCCCGAGAACGCCACACCCAGCGTGCGCACGCGTTCGTTGGCCGCGGAGGTGATGCGGACCACTTCGTCGAGCGAGGCGCCCGCATCGCAGGCCCAGCCAGCGGCCTTGAACACCGCGAGCGATCCCGCGATCCCGCGGCGGCGGTGCTGCTCGGCGGGCGGCGCGGACGCGATGTCGTCCGTTACGACGACCGAGCGCACATCGATCCCCACGGCGCGTAGACGTCGTTGCGCCTCGTCGAAGTTCAGCACATCGCCCGCGTAGTTGTTGTAGCAGAAGAGGATGCCGCCACCGGCGTGCACGGCCTGCGCCACGGAGCAGATTTGATCCGCCGAAGGAGACGCGAACACATTGCCCATCGCGGCCCCGTGCGCGAGCCCTTGGCCCACGAGGCCGCCGAAGGCGGGGTAGTGGCCTGAGCCACCACCGGTCACGATCACCACCGAGTTCGGCGCCGCGCGATGGCGACGGATCACGCCACCGTCGACCTGCACGATCCTGCTTCTGTTCGCCGCAACGAGCCCTTCGATCAGTTCATCGGCAAAGCGGGCAGGATCGTTGTGGAGGTGGGTCATGTGGCGGCCGGAATCGGTGATGGTACGCCCGTCCGTAGCTCTTTCGCTACTACGCCGGTGCAAACCATGCCGCAGCACAAGTCGCCTCATCGACAGCTGCTGTCCTGCGGTCGTGTACGTGATGCGAGGCTTGTTGTCGCTTTGCATGACGTGCCCAGGTTGGCTGGCAAGTTGCAGCCCGCAACGCGCGTTTCAGGAACATGTCCTGCGCACACCAGGGCCTGTGAGATTCGGTTGCACTGTTGCGCCGGAACGAGTCAAGCACTCAAGGGTCACTCGTGCTTGGCCACGTACGGGACTTGACCAAGCTGCTCAAGTGCGGTGAGGCAACGGCTGCAGCCGCGCACGCCGAGCCGCGTGCCGTCTGCATGAGTTTATGGTCAGCCTCCGACCAAGATGGCGGCGAGCACCGTCGCCGAGGCCGCGAACGTGAGCCAGATGATGCCCAAGGCCACCATGTGCAAGCGTCGCTCCGCGGGCTTGGCCGTTTGGCGCGGAGCACGGCGCTCCGCGGCCCGCAGGAGCAGCTAGCCACCGCCGCCCAAGGGCAACGCGAGCAGCGCGATCCAGTAGGCCCAGACCAAGCCCAAGGGAATGGCGAGCAGTCCGAGCACGAGAGCCGACACGCGAAGCAGGAAGGCTCTGTTCATGCGTCGCGCAGGATAGTGTTTGGTGCCGCTGCCTTTGCGGTTCGATTCCCACGCAGGCTCAGTGCGTGTTGTGTGCGATCGGTGACGGGGAGTTGCACCCGCTGCGCGCCGGTGGGCTTCGAGTTGCTAGGGAACCCGAGGGCGGGTCGGGGCGGTCGTGCATCAACGGCGACGTGCTGGTCGCAAAGCCCGGCCTTCCCCTGTGCTTCGACTGGTCGGTCTCGGACATGCAGTTGCGCCGCACGTTCGCGATCCCGCCCGGCCTCTGCCGGCGAACCCATCGGTGGTGATGCGGGCGTTTCGAGTTGCTGCCGTCGGGGATGTCCTACGGTCCAACGCGGCGATCGCAGGCAACTGGTAGCCCTCAGGCAAGATCGATGGCCGCCGCGAGCAGATCCCCTTCGCTGCCGCGCGATGCCGCAACCCGGAACGGCACGAAGCACGCCGCCGGCGTCTTGACCGACTCCTCCTGAGCTCGCGCCTACTTCGCGTGCAGCGTCTCGAGGTAACGCTCGACTTCGATCGCAGCCATGCAGCCCGAGCCCGCGGCCGTGACGGCCTGGCGGTAGTAGCTGTCCTGGCAGTCGCCGGCGGCGAAGACGCCTTCGATGTTCGTCGCGGCCTTGCCGGGCGTCGTCAGGATGTAGCCCTTGTCGTCCATGTTCAGCATGCCGCGGAACAGGTCGGTGTTGGGCTTGTGGCCGATCGCGAGGAACAGGCCGTCCGCGGGCACGCGCTTCTTCTCGCCGGTCTCCGTCGCCGTGAGTTCGAGGCCGTTGACCTTGCCCGCGCTGACGTCGAACACGTCGGTCACGTTCTGGCCCCAGAGCACTTCGATCTTCGGGTTGTCCAGCGCGCGCTGCTGCATGATCTTGCTCGCGCGCAGGTGGTTGCGGCGCACGACGAGGTAGACCTTGCTCGCGAACTTGGTGAGGAAGTTCGCTTCCTCGCACGCGGAGTCGCCGCCGCCGACGACGTAGACGACCTTGTTCTTGAAGAAGAACCCGTCGCACGTCGCGCACGCCGACACGCCGCGGCCTTGCAGCTTCTTCTCGTTGGGCAGGCCGAGATACAGCGCGCTCGCGCCCGTCGAGATGATCAGCGTCTCCGCCTTGAAGACGCGGTCGTCGTCGGTCTCGACCGTGAACGGGCGCTTGCTGAGGTCGACCTTGGTGCCGACCGTGTAGTGGACGACGGTGCCGAAGCGCTCCGCCTGCTCGCGGAACTGCTCCATCATCTCCGGGCCCATGATGCCCTTGGGGAAGCCGGGGTAGTTCTCGACCTCGCTCGTGATCGTGAGCTGCCCGCCAGGCTGCTGGCCGGCGATCATCACGGGCGCGAGGTTGGCGCGGGCGGCGTAGATGGCGGCCGTGTAGCCGGCGGGGCCGGAGCCGAGGATCAGCGTCTTGAGGACTTCAGTCATCTTCGTGGGGGGCTCGGAAGGGCCGCAGAAGTTACTCCGCAGCCCTCGCCGCGCGAGAGCTTTCGCCGACGCTGGGCGCAGCGTGCGCCCCCACGAACGCAGCCGCGATCAGTTCGGCTGGTAGATCTCGACGCCGACAGGGCCGCCGCCGCTGACCATCACCGTGCCGTCGGGCAGGTTGAACGCGACCGGGAACGCGCGCGCGTTCGCCATCGAGCCCGTCGGCGCGATCGTGTTGTTGGTGAAGAAGCGATCGGCGCTGCTGACCGGGTTGAACGCGAAGTTGTTGTTCGCGAGATCGAACGCGATCTGCACGCCGCCGGCCATCAGCGCGCCGCCGCCGGGCAGCGCCGCGACTGCCGCGCCAGCGCGGCCTTCGGACATGCCGTTCACCGTGGCGAACGTGCCGAAGCCGAACAGGCTCGGCGTGTAGACCTGGCAGTCCGTGCGCGTGCCGACGACGAGGTCCTGGATCTGGCCCGTCGTGAGGAACGTGGTGAAGTCGAGCGTCGCGCCGCCGACGAGCAGCACCTTGTTGTTGGGCTGCTGCACTGCCGTGTGCAGGAAGCGCGCGCCGCTGAACGCCGCGGGGATGCCGAAGCTGTTCGTGGTCGGGTTGAAGCGATACGCGGTCGCCGAGACCGTCGGCAGGTTGACGAACGGGATCAGCGTGATGCCGCCGGCGATCAGCACTTGCCCGCCCGTCGTCGAGGTCGACGTGTGGAACGCGCGCGCTTCGAGCATGTTCGGGCCCGCGAGGAACGTGTTCGTCACGGGGTCGAAGATCTCGCTGGTGACCTGCAGGCCGGTGAACAGGCCCAGCGGGTTGGTCAGCGTGAACGCGTTGGAGCCGCCGGTGACGAGCACGCGGCCGTTGCCCATCAGCGACGCGCCGTGGCCCGCGCGCGCGACAGCCATCGCGAGCGTGGTGGTCGTCTGCGTGGCCGGGTCATAGACCGCCGCCGCCGTGGTGGGTTGGCCCGTCAGCAGGTCGAGGCCGCCGGTGAAGAGGATGCGGCCGTCCGCGAGCGCGGTGGTCTGCGAGAACAGGCCCGCGCCGAACGACGCGCCGCCGAGCTGCCACGATTCCAGACGCGACTGGTAGCGCAGCGCCGCGGGGCCCGAGCCGCCGACGAACAGCATCTCGCCGCGGGGCTCGTTGAACACCGCGCCGCCGATGATCGGCACCGGCGGCTGGTTGAGCGGCGACGCGAACGTGCCGGCGAGCTGCAGCGTCTGGCGCACGAGGTTCGACGTGAAGAACGTCGGGCCCGATTGGCCCACGCTCTGCAACGCGAACGGAATGCCCGCGAGGCCGGGATCGTTGGGCAGCGGCAGCGTGACCGAAGCAGCGCCCGTTCCGTTCAACAGGCCCGTCATGCCGGGCACGTTGACGCTGAAGTCCACGAAGTCCGGCGCAAGGTCGAGCGTGATGCCGAGTGCGGGAATCGGCGTCGACTGCTCACGCAGCGACACCAGCAGCACGTAGGCGGCGTTCGCGGTGCCGCTCGACATCGAGAACGTGACCGAGCCGGGCAGCGCGCCGCCACGTTGGCCGAGATCGAATCCTTGGGCGGTGACGGCACCCGCGGCGAGCGCGAGGCAGAGAGACGAGCGGGCGATGGAGATGCGCATGGGGG
>CAZEQF010000223.1:0-7143 GCA_964514315.1 uncultured Singulisphaera sp.
GCGCCGAGCAGGCGCACAAGGCGGCGGGCGAACACGGCGGGCACGGCCTCGTGATCGCGCAGACGCACGGCGGCGACGACGCGGGCGCACGATCGGTCTACAGCCCGACGCGCAGTTGCCCCGAGTGCGGGTTCCTCGGCCACGAGCAGCCGCATCCGCGTTGGTTCTCGTTCAACCACCACACCGGCGCGTGCCCCGATTGCGCGGGCATCGGCGAGGTCGTGGTGTGCGAAGAGTCGCTGCTCGTCAACCACCCGGAGAAGCCGGTGTTCTTCGGCGCGATCCAGCACAAGGGCGCGGCGTTCACGTTCTTGACGAGCAAGAGCGGCTACTACGCCGACGTCGCCGCAGTGGTGGCGCAGCAGCGCGGCGTCGACTTGTCGAAGCCGTGGAACAAGCTCGCGAAGAAGGACCGCGAGTGGCTGTTGCGCGGCCTCGGCGAAGAGCGGTTCGACATCGTGTTCAAGAAGCGCGAGGCCGGCCGTTCGCGGACCTGGCGCATGCAGGTCAAGTGGAAGGGCCTCGCCCGCCAGGTCGAGGAGTGGTACCACGGCAAGGACGCGGAGACGGGCGGTGACGAGCGCTTCAAGGACGTGATGCGCACGGCGCAGTGCCCCGCGTGCCTCGGCGAGCGCATCGGCAGGGCGCAGCGCTTCGTGCGCGTGGGCGGCGTGCGCATGCCGGAGATCTGCGCGTCGACCGTCGAACAGGCGATCGCGACGTTGTCGTCGTTGCGGCTCGACGCGACGGACCAGCGCATCGCGCAGGACGTGTTGAAGGAACTGCGCAACCGGCTGTCGTTCCTGCACGAGGTCGGGCTCGGCTACCTCACGCTCGATCGTTCGTCGTCGTCGTTGTCCGGCGGCGAGGCGCAGCGCATCCGTCTCGCGACGCAACTCGGCAACAAGCTGATGGGCGTGCTCTACGTGCTCGACGAGCCGACGGTGGGCCTGCATCCGCGCGACACCGAACGGCTGCTCGCCACGTTGTTGGAGTTGCGCGACCTCGGCAACACGGTCGTCGCGGTGGAGCACGACGAATCGGTGATCCGGCGCGCGGACTACGTCGTGGACATGGGGCCCGGCGCTGGATCGCGCGGCGGCCGCATCGTCGCCGCGGGTTCGCCCGACGAAGTCGCTGCGAGCGACGGGCTCACGGGCCGCTACCTGCGCGGTGACCTGGGCGCCCGCGCAGAACCCGAACGCCGCGCGCCGCAGGGCCACGTGCGCATGCGCGGCGTGAAGGTGCACAACCTCGACGGACTCGACGTCGACGTTCCGCTCGGCTGCATGGTGGCGATCACCGGCGTGTCGGGATCTGGCAAGTCGTCGCTCGCGCTCGATGCGCTCGTCCCGTCGCTGCAAGCCGGCGACGCGGACCTCGCCTGGGAAGACGGCGAGGAACGCGACGTGCGGCTCGTCGTGGTGGACCAGAGCCCGCTCGGCAGCACGCCTTCGAGCAATCCCGCGACCTACACGGAGATCCTCGGCCCGATCCGCGCGCTGTTCGCCGCGACGCCGCTCGCCAAGCAGAAGGGCTTCGGTCCGGGTCGCTTCTCGTTCCACATGGCCGAGGGCCGTTGCGCGGCCTGCGAGGGCAAGGGGCAGATCCAGGTGGAGATGCACTTCCTCGCCGACGTGTGGGTGACGTGCGAGCACTGCCGCGGCAAGCGCTACAACCACGAGACGCTGACTGTGGACTACCGCGGCCGCACGATCGCGCAGGTGCTCGAGATGGAGGTCGACGAAGCGCTCGCGTTCTTCGGCAACCATCCGAAGATCGCCCGCCCGCTGCAGCTGCTGTCCGCCGTCGGCCTCGGCTACCTCAAGCTCGGGCAGCCTGCGAACACGTTCAGCGGCGGCGAGGCCCAGCGCCTCAAGCTCGTCGCCGAACTCGCGCGCACGCCGCGCGAACACATGGTCTACGTGCTCGACGAGCCGACGACGGGCCTGCACATGGACGACGTGCAGAAGCTGCTCGCGGTGCTGCAGAAGCTGCTCGACCGCGGCGACTCGGTGATCGTGGTGGAGCACCACCTCGACGTGATCGCGTCCGCGGACCGCGTGCTCGAACTCGGTCCCGAAGCGGGAGCGGACGGCGGACGCATCGTCGCCAACGGCACGCCGGAAGAAGTCGCGGCGACGAAGGGCAGCCACACGGGTCGCTTCCTGCGCGAGCGACTCGACGCGACGAAGCCGGCTTCTGCGGATACGGCGACGACCGCGGTGCGGGGGGCCCCGGCCAAGAAGCGCAAGGCGCGCAAGATGGAGGGAGCGTGAACGAGCCGCCGCTCATCGTGCAGCAGGACGGAGCCGTCCTGCTGGAGACCCAGCATCCTCGCTACGAGGAGGCGCGCGACCGGCTCCAGCGCTTCGCGGAGCTGGAGAAGTCGCCGGAGTACGTCCACTTCTACAAGATCACCGCAGTCAGCGTGTGGAACGCAGCGGCGCTGGGCGAGACGGTCGAGTCGATCGTCGATTGGCTGGTCGCGAACTCGCGCTTCCCGATCGCGCCGCAGGTCACTTCGAAGTTGAAGGAGTGGCACCGCCGCTACGGCTTGCTGCGGCTTTCGGCATCGGGCGACGGCACCGACGGCCTCGTGTTGGAATGCGAGGATCGCGAACTGCTCGACGAGCTGTGCGCGAACGCGACGGTCAAGAAGCTCACGAAGCGCACGCGCGGCGGGCCGGTGCGCGTCGCGGCCGCGGACCGCGGCAACGTGAAGGAGGCGCTCGTGCGCCTCGGGTATCCGGTCGACGACCGCGCCGGCTACCTGCGCGGCGACGCGCTGCCGTTCTCGTTGCGCGACGTGGCGAAGAGCGGACGCCAGTTCTCGTTGCGCGACTACCAGAAGGCCGCTGCAGAAGCGTTCCATCGCGGCGGCTCCGACGCCGGCGGTTGCGGCGTCGTCGTGTTGCCGTGCGGCGGCGGCAAGACCGTGGTAGCGATCGGCGTGATGAACCTCGCGCAGACGAACACGCTCGTGCTGACGACCAACACCGTCGCGGTGCGGCAGTGGGTGCGCGAGATCCTCGACAAGACGGACCTCACCGAGGACCAGGTCACCGAATACACCGGCGAGCTGAAGGCGATCCGGCCGGTCACCGTCGCGACCTACCAGATCCTCACGCACCGCAAGGACCGGCTCGCGGCGTTCACGCACCTCGACCTGTTCGACAAGGGCAACTTCGGCCTCATCGTCTACGACGAGGTGCACTTGCTGCCGGCGCCGGTGTTCCGCGCGACCGCGGGCATCCAGGCGCGTCGCCGGCTCGGCCTCACCGCGACGCTCGTGCGCGAGGACGGCCGGCAGGACGAGGTCTTCTCGCTCATCGGCCCGAAGCGCTACGAGGTGCCGTGGAAGCAACTGGAACAGCGCGGCTTCCTCGCGGCAGCGCGTTGCTTCGAGGTGCGCGTGCCGCTCGGCGGCGAACGCGCGGATCGCCATGCGAAGTCCGCGCTTCGGCAGCAGTTCCGCATCGCCAGCGAGAACGAGCGCAAGCTCGACGCCCTCGGTGTGCTGTTGCGCAGGCACGAACGCGACCGCGTGCTCGTGATCGGGCAGTTCCTCGAACAGTTGCAGCAGATCGCGACGGTGTTCCGCATGCCGTTGATCACGGGCCAGACGCCGAACGCCGAACGCGAGCAGCTCTACGCGGCGTTCCGCAGCGGCGCGATCACGCGCCTGTGCGTGAGCAAGGTCGGCAACTTCGCGGTCGACTTGCCCGACGCGAACGTCGCGGTCGAGGTGTCGGGCACCTTCGGCAGCAGGCAGGAGGAGGCGCAGCGCCTCGGGCGCATCCTTCGGCCCAAGCAGGACGGATCCGGCGCGTGCTTCTACACGCTCGTGACGCCCGCATCGCGCGAGCAGGAGTTCGCGCAGAAGCGGCAGCTGTTCCTGACGGAGCAGGGCTACAGCTACGCGATCGTCGAGGCCTCGGACCTCGTGGAGGCGAAGGACGTGGACACTGCTGCCAAGGAGCAACCGCGATGACGTCGATCGACCTCAAGACGCTGTTGCAGAAGGCTTCTGCCGAGGTGGTGCGCGAGGCCGCGGCCGCATGGCTCGGAGCGGAGGCCGCGGCCCACAAGCCCGCCGCGCGGTCTGCGACGATCGCCGCGATCGCTGCTGCGATGGAGGACGAGGCCAAGGTATTGCAGCGGCTGCAAGCGTTGCCGCGCAAGCTGCAGGACTTGTTGGAGCCGTTCTTCCGCGAATCGGGATCGGTGCTCTCGGCGCCGCAGTTGTTCGCCACGCAGGGTCAGGCGTTCAAGAGCCGATTCGACCTCGAAGCATGTCTCGCGTCGCTGCAGCGCGAAGGGTTCTTGTTCGGCGCCTCCGACAAGCGTTGGACCGACTACGAAGGCCTCAGCTACGCGGTTCCCAAGGAGCTGGCGAAGTGCGTCGCGGACCATCGCCGGTTGTCGCGGCACGCGTTGAAGGACCTGGTCACGTTGCAGGGATTCCTCGACGCGCGCCACTTCCGTGCGCGCGCCGAGAAGGCGCGGCTGAGCGGCAAGACGGAGCCCTTCAGCGACGAGAAGGCGGCAGACCACGCGCGCAAGATCTACAAGCTCTATGCGATGGGCTCGGCGATCGCTTCGCGCCGCGCGAAGTTGCCCGCGAGCGTCGCACAGGCCTTCTCGGTGTCGATGCGGAAGCACGGCGGCATCTCGAGCTGGGAGGAGCTTTGCGCCGAGTTCGAGGACGGCAAGAAGCCGGACCGCGAGCTGTGCCAGAAGTGCCTCGAAGAGTCGATGCTCGGCACGGTGGGCCCGTTGCCGTTGCTTCGCATCGGCATCCAGCCTTCGGAGAACTCGTTGGTCCTGTTCCACGAAGTCGTGCTGGAGGAACTGCTCAAGCACGAGGCCGCACACGCGCCGGATGTCCAGGAGACCCTGTCGTGCGGCGGCAACCTCGCGAGCAACGTCGGGCGCTTCTTGCGCGAGCTCAACCAGAGCAAGGTGCTGTTCACGTCGGAAGGCGACTTGTTCAAGGCGAGCCACAAGCGCATCGCTTCGTCGTTGCTGCCGTTGCCCGGCGGGTTCCTCGGCGGCGAAGCGCAGCTCGAGCTCATCTACAAGTTCTGCCTCTACCGGCGTCTCATCGACCGGCGCGGCGAGCGCGCGCTGCGGCCGACGCCGCAAGGCATGGAGTTCGACCGCGCGCCGCTCGCGGACCAGCAGAAGCTGCTGCTGCAGAACTTCCTCGAGGACCGTTCGCTGCCCGGCGAGCCGTACCACCAGCTCCGCATGCGGCGCGTGTTGCTGCGTCTGTTGAAGCGCGGCGAGGCGCTCGTCTGGCAGGACATGACGTGCTTGCCGTTCCTCGCGCGCAACGCCTACCTCGCCCAGCTCGACGGGCAGCAAGCGGAAGAGTTCTTCGCCGCACGATTCTCGGGCTCGGGCTATGCGCCGTCCGAGACGCTGCAGCAGATGGCGTGGAACCTGCTGCTCTGGGTGAAGCGCCGGCTCTATCCGCTCGGTCTCGTGGACATCGGCCTGCGCGACGGTCGTCCGATCGCGTTGCGCCTGTCGCAGCTGGGAGCGGACTTGCTCGAAGCGGAGCCCGCAGCAAAGGTCGCGGGCACGCGCAGCACGGTGATCGTCAATCCGGACTTCGAGGTGCTGTTGTTCCCCGGCGACGACGTCCACGAAGCGGTGCATGCGTTCGACCGGTTCGCGAAGCGGACGAAGAGCGACCACGTGCACCAGTTCAAGCTGGACGCGACGTCGCTGCGCTCGGGCCTGGCCGAAGGCCTGACGTTCGACGAAGTGCTGCGCGAACTGACGGACCGGGCGCGCGTGCCGGTTCCGCAGAACGTGCTCTACAGCCTGGAGGAGTGGGCGCAGCAGGGCTAGCGTGCGTCCATCGACCCCATCGCGAACAAGCCGGACGTGGCGGCGGAGCCGCACAAGAAGCTGAAGAAGGCGCGGCGCAAGCTGTCGCACCGTCGCGGCCCGGTCGGAGCTCCACCCGGAAGCATGCTGGCGGATCCGGCGGCTCCGCGGCCGGCGATCGCGGTCGTGCACATGCGCGAGGGTGCGTTGACCGAGATCCCGGATGCGACGATCGAACAAGTTCGCGAGCTGCGCGAACGCGGCGGCACGATCTGGGTCGCGGTCGCGGGCCTCGGCGACGTGGAGGTGCTGCGCCAGCTGGGAGAGCTGTTCTCGCTGCATCGGCTCGCGCTCGAAGACGTCGCGCACACGCACCAGCGGCCCAAGCTCGAGGACTATCCGGAGCACCAGTTCCTCGTGCTGCGCGTGCTCGACCCCACGCACCCGGGCGAGACCGAACAGCTCTGCATGTTCCTCGGCGACGACTTCGTGCTGACGTTCGAGGAGCACCCAGGCGACTGCTTCGATCCGGTGCGGCATCGCCTGCGCGATCCCTCGTCGCGGATCCGGCGCAACAGCGTCGACTACCTCGCGTATGCGTTGATGGACGCGATCGTCGATGCCTACTTCCCCGCGATGGAGTCGCTCGGCGACCGCCTCGAGGCCGTGGAAGAGAGCGTCGTCGCCGGCAGCGCGCCGGCAGCCGTCGTGCGCGAGTTGCACGAGACGCGGCGCGAACTGCTCGTCGCGCGGCGCGCGTTGTGGCCGTTGCGCGAAGTGATGGCTGGGCTCATGCGCGCCGACTCCGCGCGCGTGACGACCGAGACGCGCGTATACCTGCGCGACGTCTACGACCACGTCGTGCAGTTGCTCGACCTGCTCGAGAACTACCGCGAGCTCGGCGCGAGCTTGACCGAACTCCATCTCGCGTCCGCGAGCATCCGCCTCAACGAGGTGATGAAGGTGCTCACGATGATCGCGACGATCTTCATCCCGCTCACGTTCGTCGTGGGCGTCTACGGCATGAACTTCCGCCACATGCCGGAGCTGGAGTGGCGCTACGGCTACCCGGTCGTGATCCTCGTGATGTTCGGCATCGCGGTCTCCATGCTCGTGTGGTTCCGCAAGCGCGGTTGGCTGTGACGCGCACGATCCCGCACGCAGCGTTGCGCGTGGTGTTCGTCACGGATGGCCGCGGCGACGAGGCGCGCGTGGTGTCGCTGGTGGAGCACGCGTTGCGCGGCGGGGCGGGGCCGGCAATGACAGCAATAAACAGGTAGTCGGGGGGATATTAACGTCCGT
>CAZEQF010000224.1:0-7101 GCA_964514315.1 uncultured Singulisphaera sp.
ACCGAGTCCCGTGATGACGACGCGACGACGTGCCATTGCGTTAGCTCAGGCGGAGCGTGACTCCGCCAGTTCAGGCCAGAGGGGATGGCCCTGCGCCGTGCGCAGGAGCAATGCTGCGCTGCGGGCAGGAGAAGCTCGGCGCCGCGCGCATGAGCCCCCCTGCGCTGCGCACAGGATCAGCTGAGCTTGGCCGTGATGTACTTCACGGCGTCGCCGACGGTCTGGATCTTCTCCGCGTCCTCGTCGGGGATGTTGATCTCGAACTCGTCCTCGAACTCCATCACGAGTTCGACGGTGTCGAGCGAGTCCGCGCCGAGATCGTTGATGAACGAGGTCTCGTTCGTGATCTTGTCACGGGTGGTACCGAGCTGCTCGCAGACGATGTTCAGCACGCGCTCTTCGACGTTTTCGACCTTCGACACTGTTTCTATCCTCAGTAGCTAGGGAATGCGGTCTGCCCCTCGGGACCAAGCCCGCAGAGGTCGGAACCAGGGTGGGAAACTACATGGTCATGCCGCCGTCCACCACAAGCGTTTGGCCCGTGATGTAGGCGGCGGAGTCGCTGCACAAGAACAGGACGGCGGCCCCGATGTCTTCAGGCGCGCCGAAACGTCCAAGCGGGATGCCCGACAGCATGCCGTTGCGGATGTCCTCGGGGATCTTCGCGGTCATGTCCGTGGCGATGAAGCCAGGCGCCACGAGGTTGACCGTCACGCTGCGCGCCGCGAGTTCTTTGGCCAACGACTTCGTCAGGCCGGCGAGGCCCGCCTTGCTGGCGGCGTAGTTGACCTGCCCCGCGTTGCCGGTGATGCCGACCACGGAGCCGATGTTCACGATGCGGCCGCCGCGGGCCTTGGCCATCGCGCGCGCAAACGCCTTGCAGACCAGGAACGGGCCGCGCAGGTTCGTGCCGACCACCTGGTCGAAATCGTCCGCGCCCATGCGCAGGAAGACGCCGTCCTTGGTGATGCCCGCGTTGTTGACCAGGATGTCGAGCTTGCCGTGCGCGTCGAGGATCGACTTCGCGAGCGCTTCGACCTGGGCCTCGTCGCTGACGTCGCAGACCGCAGCGATCGCCTTGCCTGGCAGAGACGCGCAAGCGGCCAACGTCTCGTCACAACCGCCCTGCTTGGTCGACGTGCACACCACCGTGGCGCCGCTCTGTGCGAGCGCAACGGCGATCGCACGGCCGATGCCGCGGGAAGCGCCGGTGACGAGTGCGATCTTGGACTGCAGCGAGGGCGTGGTCATGGCAGGGTGCGATGCGGAGAGGAGGCGGTCCGTGACGAGGCGTCGGTTGCGATCACCAACGCAGGACGATGTGGCCCCATGCGAGGCCTGCGCCGAAGGCCGGCATCACCGCGAGCTTGCCCTTCTGCAGGCGCCCGGCGGCAACGGCCTCGCTCAACGCGATCGGGACCGACGCGGCCGACGTGTTGCCGAACCGCTCGATGTTGCTGTAGACCATGTCCATCGGCAGGCCGAGGGATTCCATGGCCGACTCGATGATGCGCTGGTTGACCTGGTGCGGGATGATCACGCCGATCTCGTCGATGCCGTACTGGTCGACGACGCGCTGCACGAGTTCTGCGAACACGCGCACTGCGAAGCGGAACACCTTGGTCCCGCCCATCTTCATGAAGTGCAGGCGCTGGTCGACGCTTTCGTGGCTGGCAGGATGGCGGCTGCCGCCGCCGGGCACTGCGAGCACGTCCTCGCTCGCGCCTTCCATCTGGATCGAGCCGCCGAGGAACTCGCCGCGGCCGGCGCGGTCGTGCGACGTGTAGATCGCGGCGCCGGCGCCGTCGCCGAACAGCACGCAGGTGTTGCGGTCGGAGTAGTCGACGATGCGGCTCAGGATCTCCGCGCCCACGACGAGCACCGTCTTGTAGACGCCGCTGCGGATGAACCCGGCTGCGACCTGGGATCCGAACACGAAGCCCGAGCAAGCGGCCGCGATGTCGAAACCGCCAGCGCGGACGGCGCCGATCTCCTTGCCGATGCGGCACGCGGTCGCCGGGAAGACCTGGTCGCCGCTCACCGTGCAGCAGATGACGAGGTCGATCTCGGACGGGTCGATCTTGGCATCGGCGATCGCGCGCTGCGCGGCCAGGATGCCCATGCGGCTCGTGTCGAGGTCCTTGCCGGCGATGCGCCGTTCGCGGATGCCGGTGCGCTGGACGATCCAATCGTCCGAAGTGTCGACCATCTTCTCGAGGTCGGCATTCGTGAGGCGCGTCTCGGGGACGAAGTGTCCGAGGCCACACAGCCCCATCGGGATCAAGCTCTGCATGGGCAGTCCTCGCGCTCGGTCAGTGGGCAGCGTCCGGGGTTTGCGCGGCGAATGCGCGCGCAGCCTCGACGATGTGTTGGTTGACTTGGGCGACCAGCGCCTTTTGCGCGAAGCGGATCGCGTTGCAGAAGGCAGGCGCCTGCGACCGGCCGTGGCAGATCGTGACGACGCCGTTCACGCCGAGCAGCAGCGCACCGCCGTACTCGGAGTAGTCGATGCGCGGCATGATCACGCCGAGCACCGCTTGGATCTTCTCCTTCTCGACGCCGACCTGCTTCATCGCGCCGACCATCGTGCGCAGCACGTATTCGGCGCAGCCTTCGCTCACCTTCAGCATCACGTTGCCCGTGAAGCCGTCGCTGATGACGACGTGGCAGTCGCCGGTGAACAGTTCGACGCCTTCCACGTTGCCGTGGAAGTGGATCGGCATCTGCTTGAGGATCTGGCGCGCTTCCTTGACGAGCGGAGTGCCCTTCAGCTCTTCGCTGCCGATGTTCAGCATGCCGACCTTGGGCTGGTCGACGCCGAGCGTGCCTCGGTAGTAGGCGGCTCCCATCAACGCATACTGCGCGAGATGGAGCGGCTTGGGCTGCGGGTTCGCACCGACGTCGAGCACGAGGAACGGGTTCTTCTCGCCGGCGATGATCGCGCCGATCGCCGGACGGCGAATGCCTTCGAGGCAGCCGAGCCCCATGGTCGCGGCCGCGACACATGTGCCCGTGGAGCCTGCGCTCACGAACGCCCCGGCCTTCTGCTGCTGCACCAGGGAGACACCGACGGCGATGCTGTTGCGCGGCTTCTTGCGCATGGCCTCGGTCGGCGTGTCGGAGTCCTCCAGCACGTCGGGCGCGTCGACGATGGCGACATCCGCGGTGAGACCGCCGGACTTGCACGCATCGCGCACGACTGCTTCGGGACCGACGAGAATCAGGTCCGAGGGCTTGGCGTAGCCGCGTTGGAAGGCGAGCTGGACACCGGCAATCACTTCCTTGGGGCCGTGGTCGCCGCCGACCGCATCGAGCACGATCTTGCTCATCGAGGGTATCCCATCCTCAAAAGGCCAGGACTTCGCCCCGGCCGATCGGGCCGGGCTGCGCCGCGCGGCACTGCGCCGCGCTCGGGGCCGCTTTTGGCGGCCCCTCGCTCGCGCTCAGTTGGGGTTGCTGGCGACCACAACCTGCTTGGTGCGGTAGTAGCCGCAGTTCGCGCAGATCGTGTGCGGGCGAATCATCGTGCTGCAGTGCGCGCAGCGGACGAGTTGGACGCGCTCCAGCGCCAGGTGGGCGCGGCGGTGACCCTTGCTCGCGCGGCTCAGTTTTCTCTTCGGGTTTGCCATGGGCGTTCGTGCCGCTCCGTCGGCGGCTTCTTGCCGACGGAGGAACCGTCGGCTCGGGATTGGAGGCGGGGCAGATTACGGACGCCGCCCCGGAAGTCAAACAGGCCGTGGACTCTCTGCGGCTTGCGGCGGACAGCAGGCCCTGCTTGGCCACGCCGCCGCAAGCATTTCAGGCCAACAGACCTGCGGCTCGAAGGGCCTGCTCGGCGGTCGCCTTGGCTTCGCCGACCTTCGCCGGGTCCTTGCCCTTGCCCTGCGCGAGGTCTGGCTTGCCGCCGCCGCCGCCGCCCACCACCGCCGCGATCTGCTTCACCAGATCGCCGGCCGTGAGCTTGCCGTGCAGTTGCGGGCTGACCGCCGCGATGATGCCGACTTCGTCCGCGTGCTTGGAGAGCACGACGGCCGCAATCGGCCCCATCGACTGGAGCGCGCGGCGCAGGAGGTCCTGGCCGTCCTTCGTCGAGAGGCCGGGTCGCTCGTAGACCACTGCGCGCACGCCGCCGTGCTCCTGGGCCAGCGACTTGAGCTTCGCCAACTCGACGTCGAGGTCGGCGGCGAGCGCCTTCTCGAGGTCCTTCTTGGTGCGCTTCAGTTCTTCGCCGATCTCGGTGATGCGGTCGCCGAGCTTCTGGGTCGGCACCTTCAGCGCGAACGACAGCGACGCAAGTTGCTCTCGTTCCTGCTGGCACAGGCGCAGAGCCACGAGCCCGGTGACCGCCTCCATGCGGCGCGTGCCCGCGCTGACCGCAGCCTCGCTCGTGATGCGGAACATGCCGATGTTGCCGCTGTTCCGCACGTGCGTGCCGCCGCACAGCTCCTTGCTGAACTCGGCCACCTGCAGCGTGCGCACGCGATCGCCGTACTTCTCGCCGAAGAGCGCGGTGAACCCCATGCCCTTCGCTTCGTCGAGTCCGCGCACCGCGGCCTGGACGGGCGAGGCGAGCAGGATCTGCGCGTTCACCTCGTCCTCGACTTGCTGCAGTTGCGCGGCCGTCGGCTTCTCGGGTTGCGTGTAGTCGAAGCGCAGGCGGTCGGGTGCGACCTCGCTGCCGGCCTGCGAGACGTGCTTGCCGAGGATCTTCTTGAGCGCCGCGTGCAGCAGGTGCGTCGCCGTGTGGTTGCGTTCCGTCGCGGCGCGCGCTTCTTCGTCGACCTGCAGGCGCGCCGGCTGGCGAGCCTCGACGTGGCCTTGCGTGACCGTGCCGTGGTGCAAGTGGAAGCCGTCCAGCGCCGTCACGTTGTCGATGCGGACCGTTCCCGTCCCGGTGACGAGCGTGCCGCGGTCGCCGACCTGGCCGCCACCCTGCGCGTAGAACGGCGTCGCCTTGGCGACGAGCACGACCTTCTGGCCTTGCTCCGCGCGAGTGCGCAGCGAGTCGTCGTCGCCGACGATCGCGAGCAGCGTGCTGTCTTCGCCGAGGCGCTCGTAGCCGACGAACGTCGACGCCGCATGGCCCTGGTCGCGCAACTTGACGGCGACACTCGCGGTGAACACCGCGTCCGAGGTCGCCATGCTCGCGCGCGCGCGCTGGCGCTGTTCTTCCATCGCACGCTCGAACTCGGCTTCGTCGAGCTGGTGGCCGTGCTCCTCCATCACTTTCTGCGTGATGTCGACCGGGAAGCCGTAGGTGTCGTGCAGCAAGAATGCGAACTGCCCGCTGCCCGCAGTGGGCTTGCCCGGCTTGTTCTTGTGCAGGAAGTCCTGCAGTCGCGCGGTGCCCTGGCGGTAGACGACGAGGAAGTTCTCTTCTTCGCCGCGGATCACGGCGCGGCACTGCGCCGCGTTGTCGCGGACCTCGGGGTAGTGGTCGCCCATGAGCTGGCCGACGAGGTCGACCATCTCGAACAGGAACGGCTGGTGCAGGCCGAGCTCATAGCCGTCGCGCGCGGCGCGGCGCAGGATCTTGCGCACCACGTAGCCGCGGCCTTCGTTGCTCGGCAGCGCGCCGTCGGCGATGCAGAACGTGATCGCCCGCACGTGGTCGGCGACGCGCCGCATGCGGATGTCGCGCTTGCCGTCCTGGCCGTAGGGCACTCCCGTCACCTTGCCGATGTGGTCCAGGTAAGGCCGGAACAGCTCGGTCTCGAAGTTGTTCTTCGCGCCCTGCAGCACGGCCGCGATGCGCTCGAGGCCGAGGCCGACGTCGATGTTCTTCTGTGGCAGCGGCTTCAACGAGCCATCGGACTGGCGGTCGAACTGCGTGAACACGCAGTTGCCGACCTCGGTGAAGCGATCGTCAGGCAGCGACTCGAGGCCCTTCTTGTCCGGATACGGCAAGCCCGGCTTGCTGTCGAAGTAGATCTCGCTGCACGGGCCGCACGGGCCGTTCGGGCCCTTGCTCGGGGCTTCTGCCGGCCAGAAGTTCTCCTTCTCGCCGAAGCGGAACACCTTGTCGGGCGACAGGCCAACCGTCTGCGTCCAGATCGCGAACGCTTCGTCGTCGTCCTTGTAGATCGTCACGACCATCTGGTCGGCGGGGACGCCGCAGACGTCCTTGAAGAAGGACCAGATCCACTGGATGCACTCCTTCTTGAAGTAGTCGCCGAACGAGAAGTTGCCGAGCATCTCGAAGAACGTGTGATGCCGCGCCGTGAACCCCACGTTGTCGAGGTCCGGCACGCGCAGGCACTTCTGCGACGTCGTGATGCGCTTGTGCGGCAGCGTTCCCTTGCCGAGGAACATGTCCTTGAACTGGTTCATGCCCGCGCCCGTGAACAGCAGCGTCGGGTCGTTGGCTGGAACCAGGGAGTCGGACGGATAGATCGCGTGGCCGTTCTTCTGGAAGAACTCGAGGTAGCGACGGCGGATCTCGGCGGCGGACAGCGGCTTCATCGGGGCGAAGGTTGTACAGAACGATGCCGCGAAGGGGCAAGCAGCCTCCTCCGCGGCATCTCTGGGTTGGGACTGTTGGCGACTACTCGCCGTCGTCCGCGCCCGCAGCCGGGCCCTTGCCGGCAGCCGGAGCTGCGGCGGGGCTCGAGCGGCCCGACGAGCTGCTCTCGCCGCGCGGCACTGCCAGTGCGCTCTGGCCCGCGACGGGCATGAACTTCTGGATCAGCTCCGCCTCGATCTTCTTGGTGAGCTCCGGGTTCTCCTTGAGGTATTCGCGCGCCTTCTCGCGGCCTTGCCCAAGCCGGTTCTCCCCGTAGCTGACCCAAGTGCCGGAGCGCTTGAGCACGCCACAGTCGACGCCGATGTCGAGCAACTCGCCGATGCGGTTGATGCCCTCGCGGAACAGGATGTCGAACTCCGACTTCCGGAACGGCGGCGCGACCTTGTTCTTGACGACCGTCGCCTTCGTGCGCGAACCGATCGGTTCCTCGCCGTCCTTGATCTGGCCGATGCGGCGGATGTCGATGCGCACGGACGAATAGAACTTCAGCGCGCGGCCGCCCGTCGTGGTCTCGGGGCTGCCAAACATCACGCCGATCTTCTCGCGGATCTGGTTGATGAAGATCAGCGTCGTCTTGG
>CAZEQF010000225.1:0-7052 GCA_964514315.1 uncultured Singulisphaera sp.
TGTAGTCGAACTCGAAGTCGACGTAGGACGAGATCGAGAACGGCACCGCGAGCAAGTGCGCCGCCCCCATCGCCACGTTGGTCGGATGCGTGGAGCTGTAGACGTGGACATGCCGCGGCCGCATGCCGCGCAGAAGGTCCGCAAGTTCGAACGCATTGCCGGGATCGCGCGCATCGGCGATCGCTCGCTTGTGCAGCAAGCCAACGACCGAACCGCCTTCGTTCGCGCGATACAGCGAGAACAGCTCGCGCCCGCGCGCCGAGCACAGCCACCGCAGCAGCCGCGCGAGCCGCGAGAAGACGCCTCGGCGCGGCAAGAACACCGTCTTCTTCATCAAGGCGATGGCCTCGGGATGCTGCGGCGCGCGCGGCTCTGCGGCCAATGCGACGCAGCGCCAGTCGGGACGCGCATCGAGCAACGCGAGCACTTCGCGGTAGACGAAGGTGTGGCTCACGTCCGGCAACACGGGCACGACGAGGACCACCGGGCCGGACGGGTCGGCACCGTCCCGGCGGATCGGTGGCGAGCGACGCGGACAGCACGCGCGCGCAAGCAGGCCGATCGCCGCGCAACCGATGCGCAGGCTCGCGGCGCGCGCGCATTCGTAGAGCAAGCGCGCAACGCCGAACGCGACATCGCGTCCCTGGTCGTCCACGACGCGACACGAACCACTGCGGCGCGCGCGCAAGATCGCTTGCACCGGCGCGGGGGCGCGCGGATGGGACGTCCAGACGACGGTCTCGGTCATCGCCGTTCGCACCGAGGGCAGCGTCTGCATCGCATCGTGGGCACTGCACGATAGCCTACGCGGAGTCGGGTCCGGGTCGACAGCGCGTGGCGCGTTGTGGCCATGCGACGGGCGGCGCGAAGAAGCCTCCATGCCGCCGCGGCTTCCGTGTCGTATCCTTCTCCGCCTCCCATGCCCCTCACTCGGCCTCATCCATGAACGGCCCTGCGGTTCCTTCGCAGGGCCCGCTCGAGCCGTCGACGCCGTTCACCGCGTCGCAGTGGGGATGGCTCTGCGCAATCACCGCGCTCGGCGCCCTGTTGCGACTCTACGGCCTCGACACGTGGGCCTTCTGGGTCGACGAGGCGCACACGTGGCGCGACGCGACGTTGCCCGGCGAGATCTTCTGGTCGTCGAACCGCGCCTTCTACCCGACGTCCTACGTCATCGTGCGTTGGATGCTCGACGTCCTCGACGCGCAGTCGCTCTCGGAAGGAGTGCTGCGGCTGCCGTTCGCGCTCGCCGGCATCGTCTCGGTGCCGCTTCTGGCGTTCGTCGGCAGGCCGCTCGTGGGCGCGCCGGCCGCGATCTTCGCGGGGCTGCTCCTCGCCATCGACCCCTGGCACATCTACTGGAGCCAGAACGCGCGCAGCTACGTGCTCGTCTTCTTGTTCGCACTGCTCGCAGGCGGCCTGTTCTGGACCGGCGTGCAACGCAGGAGTCGCGCGCTGTGCCTGCTCGCCATGATGCTCGGCCTCGTCGCGGTGTCGTGCCACCTGACCGGCGGCCTGATGTTCGCGCCCATGATCGCGTTCCCGCTGCTCGCGAACCGCGTCTGGACCCCGCGCTTCGTCGCCGCGCTGGCCGCAGCCTTGCTCACGTCGTTCGTGTTGCTCCCCTACCTTCGGCACGTGCCGCCGTTCCACGAATTCGCGCTGGCCAAGGCGAACCCGGACCTGAGCCACCTGCTCCAGACCGTGGCGTTCTACTTCCGCCTCTCGCTGTTGCTCGTCGCGACGCTGGGGCTGTGGATCCAGTGGCAGGAACGCGACCGCTCGCGACCGCTCTACCTGGCGCTCTGGGCAGCCTTGCCGCTGCTCGCGCTCGCAGTGCTCGGCGGCACGCTCGTCAAGACCACGGCTCGCTACGCGTTCTGCACGCTGCCTGCCGTGCTGCTGCTCGCGTCCTATGGCTGCGTGCGCCTGCACCATGCCGTGAAGGACGCATTCGCATCGCGTGGCCGAACGCGGTTCCTGCCGGCGCTCGCGGTGCCAGCGCTCGTCTGCATCGACCTGCTGGTCTACGACTTCCACTACTTCACGGTGCAGGCGGGCGACCGCGCCCAGTGGCAGCGAGCCTCCGAGCAGATCCACGACCTCGAGCCCGACAGCCAGGTCACGGTGCTGACCGTGAACGAGCCGACGATGCAGTTCTACCTTCGCAGGTGGCACTACTCCGGCGACCAGGCGCGCATCGCGATGACCCCGAGCGAGGTCTTCAGCATCGAAGCCGGCGACATGTCCGACAAGGGCGGCGCGGCTGGATGGCTCACGTGGCACGAGCAACGCGCGCGCGATCGCAACCGCAGTGTCTACGTCGTGATCACGCTGCCGGAGCTGCGCGAGAAGGATCCCGACCGGCGGCTGGAGCAAGCGATCCAGGCCGGCATGGACCTCGTGGCCGCGTATCCGATGTCGGTGGGCCCCAAGGACGAGACGATCTTCGTCTACCGCTCGCGCGCCGCGAAGTGACGGCGCACGCAGCGGCGCGGCGTCACTTCACGAACGGGGCGAGCGTCGTCTCGAACGTCTCGACGGTGAACGGCTTGGCGATCAGGAAGGACGCGCCTTCGCTGACGGCCGTCTGCCGCATCTCCGGGCTCGACTCGGTCGTGACGAAGCCGAACGGAACCTGCACGGACTTCGAACGCAGCGCCTTGAGGAACTCGAGGCCGTTCATCTCCGGCATGTTCCAGTCGCAGAGAATGAGGTCGGGCGCGCCGGCTCCGACCGAGGCCAGCGCCTCGACGCCGTTCGACGCCTCCTCGAGGGTGTGGTTGCCGAAGCCGGCCTGACGCAGGTGGCGCATGACGATCATGCGCATGGCCTTCGAATCGTCGACGATGAGGATCTTCATGATGGTCTCTTGTGGTTCGCGATGCTCTTCGACGCGCCTTGCACGACGAGGACGGAGAGCAGATTGCCGTTGCTGTCGAATCGGGCGTTCGCGACCTCGCGCGCGCCGGGGATGCTGACCCGATAGCGGAGTCCTTCGGTCACCGAGGGCAGCGAAATGGAGCAGGAGCCGCCAATCATCGCCTTGGTCGCGCCGCCGACCATGTTGGACAGCTCGCCGACCGCGTCCTGAACCTCCGCGTCGGTGAGCGCATCCGCGTCGAGCGCGAACATCGCGGCTGCCACTTCGCGCGCCAGCGCCTGGGGCACGGTCACGATCACCGCGCCGTTCCAGTCGCCGGAAATGCTGATCACGCCGGTGACCGAAGCGGACTCCGCGTCGGGTTCGGCGAACTCGTCGGCGGCCGCGATGGGCAGCGCGAGCATGCTCTCGAACACGCCACAGACGGCGGAATTGAGGTCCAAGGTCTCGATGGTCATTTCTTCGCTCCGATGAGCCGGTTCGAACGGAGCGCGATGCGACGGACGATTTCCGGCGCGACGCGCGAAAGGGGAAGCACTTCGTCGGCGAGGCCTTCGCGGGCGACGAACCCGGGCATGCCCCACACCACGCTGGTCTCTTCGTCCTGCGCGAGGATCTGTGCGCCTTGCTCGCGCATCACTTCGCAACCACGCAAGCCGTCCTTGCCCATGCCCGTGAGCACGACGCCGAGGCACTTGCCGCCGTAGAGCGCGGAGACCGAACGGAACAGCGGATCGACCGCAGGACGACACGAGTTCTCCGGCGGCTCCTGGTTGAGCGCGATGCGAACGTCGTTGCCGTGCCGATGCAGCGTCATGTGGAAGTCGCCGGGCGCGATGTAGACGTGTCCAGGGCGCAGCGTCTCGCCGTCGATCGCCTCGGTCACCGGAACCGCCGACTTCGACGCAAGGCGTTCCGCGAGCAGCCGCGTGAACACGGGCGGCATGTGCTGAACGACCACGACCGGCACCCCGAGCGTCGCAGGCAGCGCAGGGATCACTTCAGCGAGCGCGTTGGGACCGCCCGTCGAGACTCCGATGGCGACGATCTCCGCATTTGGACGCGCAACGCCAGGGACCTTCGGGCGCGCGACCATCGGCCGCTGCGAAAGCGCCGAGCCGCCCGGGGACTTGCGCTGGCACAACGCCTTCAGCATCGGCGCAAGCTCGCCTCGCACGCGCTCGACGGCGGCGCCCATGCTGCCGACGCCTGCGGGCTTGGTCACGTAGCCGGAAGCGCCTGCGGCGAGGCAGTCGAGAGTCACGCTCGCGCCCTTCTCGGTGAGCGCCGACAGCATGATGACCGGCAGCCTCGGCCACTTCTTGCGCAGCTCCTTGAGCGTCGACAGCCCGTCCAACTCCGGCATCTCGACGTCGAGCGTCACGGCATCCGGCGCGAGCTGCGGCAGCAGGTCGAGCGCGAGCTTGCCGTTGGACGCAGTGCCGCAGACCTCGAGCTCCGGATCCGCATTGAGCGCATCCGAGACGAGGCGGCGGACCACGACGGCGTCGTCGACGACGAGAACACGGAGTTTGGGCATCGCTACCTCACTTGCCCGGGAGACGGTTGAGCAGCGTGACCTGGAACTCGTAGCCCTGCGCGGCGAACCACGTCTCCAGGACCACTTCGCATCCGGGCACGCGCATGCTGAGGTCGCGGCCTTCGGCCACGCTCGGCAGCGAGATCGCGTTGGGCATCGGCAGCGCGAGGCGCAGCGCGCCTGCGACCATGTTGGCGACTTCGCCGAGCGCGTCCTTGATCTCACCATTGGACAGCGCCGAAGGCTCCGCAGCGAACATCGCCGCTGCGGCCCGGCGGCCGAACGGCTCCGGCACCTGGACGACGATCGAGCCGGCGCACGAGCCGGTCACGTGGATGCACGAAGCGATCCAGGTGCCTTCGTGCGCAAGCGCGCTCGACGGGATCGGCGAGGCCTCGATGCCCAGCATCGTGCTGAAGACCTCGGACACGACTTGGTTCACGGTGTTGTCGGTGACTTGCATGCTTCAGCCTTTGCTCGGACGGTAGAGGACGGCCTTGCCTTCAGTGACGCGCTCGAAGCCTTCGTGGATTCCCAGCGTCGACTCGGCGCTGCCGAGGAACAGCCAGCCACCCGGACGCAGCAACCGGTGGATGCCGCTCAGGATCTGGCGCTTCGTCTGCACGTCGAAATAGATCATCACGTTGCGCAGGAAGACGACGTCGAGGGTCCGCATGGGCGGCCAAGGCGTCGAGAGGTTCATCGTCTTGAACTGCACGCGCGAACGGATCTCCGGCTTCACGCGCCAGTCGAGCCCGTCGCGTTCGAAGTACTTGAGGAGCAGCGGCGTCGGCATGCCGCGGTTCATCTCCAACTGCGAGTACTTGCCCGCCTGACACTTCGCGATCATCTCGGAGCTGATGTCCGTCGCCACGAAGTCGATGGTCCAGTCCTTGAGCTGCGGAAAGCGCTCCGCCATCAGGATGAGCACCGTGTAGGGCTCCTGGCCCGACGACGCGGCGCCGCACCACATGCGGATCGTCTTCTCGGCCTTGCGCGTCTCGAGCACTTCCGGCAGCACCTTGCTGCAGAAGGCCTCGAACGGGTGCAGGTCGCGGAACCACGACGTCTCGTTCGTCGTCATGGCCTCGATCACGCGGGTCTGGAGCGCAGCGTTCTGCCCGGACTTCAATTTGCCCACGAGCCCCTCGAGCCCGTCGCAACCGATCGAACGCGCGATCGGCAATAGCCGCGCTTCGACCAGGTACTCCTTGCCTGGCTCCAGCACGATGGCAGCACGCTGCTTGAGCATCGTGCGCACGTAATCGAAGTCTGCGGTCTGGATCGTCATGGTGTCGGCTCTTCTGCTGGGGGCATCGGGAACTGCGGCGCTGACGTCGGTCAGTCGACGAGCAGTCCGATGATCCCGAGCTTCGAAGTCAGCGCGTCCTTCGTGAACGGCTTGGTGACGTACTCGTCGGCCCCCGCCGCGAGCGCTGCTGCGACGCGTTCGGCCTCGGACTCCGTCGTGACCATCACGATGCGCATCTGCTGCGCGAGTTGGCCCTGACGGACCGTGGACACGAACGTGAGCCCGTCCATCTCGGGCATGTTCCAGTCGACCAGCGCGAGGTCGAACGGACCGTTCGCATTGAGCTTTTCGAGCCCTTCCAGGCCGTGGCCGGCCTCGGTGACCTCGAACCCGATCTCCTTGAGAGTGCGGGCGAGGATCATGCGCATCGCGCGAGAGTCGTCTACGAGCAGTGCCTTCATGGTGTTCCCTTGGTTCGCGGGCGGCGCGGACGCCGCCCGCATTTCGGATCAGAAGCGGAAGCGCGACACGAGCTTCTGCAGCTCCGCCGCCATCTTGGAGAGCTCCGTCGCGGCGCCGAGCACGTTGCTGCAGCCCTGCGTCGTCGACTTCGCGGCCGTGGCCACGCCAGTGATCGTGTGCGCGATCTCGGACGTTCCCTTCGCCGCTTCGGTCACGCTGCGGCCGATCTCGTTCGTCGTCGCGGTCTGTTCCTCGACGGCGCTCGCGATCGTGTTCTGGATGTCGTTGATCTGGTTGATGATCTGGCTGATGCGCTCGATCGCCTCGACGGCGCCGCGCGTATCCGACTGGATCGCCTCGATCTTCTGGCTGATGTCCTCGGTCGCCTTCGCGGTCTCCTTGGCCAGCTCCTTGACCTCGTTCGCGACGACTGCGAAGCCCTTGCCGGCTTCGCCGGCGCGCGCGGCCTCGATCGTCGCGTTGAGCGCGAGCAAGTTGGTCTGCTGCGCGATCGACGTGATGACCTTGATGACCTTGCCGATCTCCGCGCTCGACTCGCCGAGCTTGGCGACCGTCTGGTTCGTCGTCTCGGCGACCTTCACGGCCTGGCCGGCGACCTTGGCCGCGTCGTTCGCGTTCTTCGCGATCTCGCGGATCGAAGCGGACATCTCCTCGGCGCCCGTCGCGACGCTCTGCACGTTGCGCGAGACCTCTTCGGAGGCGGCCGACACGACGTTGGCCTGCGCGGACGTCTCCTCCGCCTCGGCGCCCATCGACTGGGACACTGCGGTGAGCTCTTCCGACGACGCGGCGAGCGCCTGCGACGACTGCGACATCTGGCTGATGCTCGTGCGCGTCGTCGTGACGAGGCGCGACAGCGACTGCGCGAGCTGGCCGATCGCGTCATTGCCGAG
>CAZEQF010000226.1:0-7038 GCA_964514315.1 uncultured Singulisphaera sp.
ACATCGCGCCGGGCTACGACCACATCACCTCGGCGATCGGCGCGGCGATGATCGGGAGCTTCGGCACCGCGATGCTGTGCTACGTGACGCCGAAGGAGCACCTCGGGCTGCCGGACCGCGACGACGTGAAGGCGGGCGTGATCGCCTACAAGATCGCCGCGCACGCGGCCGACCTCGCGAAGGGCCACCCCGGCGCGCAGAAGCGCGACGACGCGCTGTCGAAGGCTCGCTTCGAGTTCCGCTGGAACGACCAGTTCGCGCTATCGCTCGATCCGGTGACGGCGCAGAAGTACCACGATGCGACGTTGCCGCAGGACGGCGCGAAGGTCGCGCACTTCTGTTCGATGTGCGGCCCGCGCTTCTGCTCGATGAAGATCACCGAAGAGGTGCGCGAGTACGCGAAGAAGGGCATGGCCGAGAAGAGCGCCGAGTTCGCGAAGAAGGGCGGCGAGATCTGGGCGGATCAGCAAGGCTGACCGCAGCCGTTGCGCGGGCGGGCTCCTGTGGCTCGCCGCGCGGCCAACGCGTCAGGACTTGGCGGTGATCGGCAGCTTCGCCCAGAACGTGCTGCCGTATCCGAGCCGGCTCGCGACGCCGACCGAGCCGCCGATGCCCTGCACGGTGTTCTTGACGATCGAGAGCCCGAGGCCCGTTCCGCCGAGTTCGCGCGAGCGAGCCTTGTCGACGCGGTAGAAGCGCTCGAACACGCGCTCCTGGTCCTCTTCGGCGAGGCCGATGCCGGTGTCCGTCACCGCGAACTCCGCCATCGCGTCGTCGCTGGCGAGCTTCGCGGCGACCGAGCCGCCGCGCGGCGTGTACTTCACCGCGTTGTCCGTGAGGTTGGAGATCACCTGGCGAAGGGCTTCGCGCTCCGCCGAGATCCACACCGGCTGCTTCGGCGTCTCGATGCGCAGGGCCACGCCGCGTTGCTCCGCGAACGGTTGCAGGTCGCGAGCCACTTCGCGAACGACCGACGCGAGGTCGCAGGGCTCGGTGGCCTCGCGCGCGCCTTCGTCGAGGCGCGACAGCGTGAGCAGGTCGGTGACGAGCGTGGCCAGTCGTTGCACCTGACGATGCATGCGTTCGAGGAATCGCACGCGCGTCGCGTCGGGCATCTCCGGGTCGTCGATCATCGTCTCGACGAAGCCCTGGATCGCCGCGAGCGGCGTCTTCAGCTCGTGGCTCACGTTGGCGACGAAGTCGCGGCGCAGCGACTCCAGCTGGCGAAGGCGGCTCTGGTCGCGCAGCACCACGACGACGACTTCGTCAGGGCGCGGAGCCGAGATCGAGACCCCGAGCAGCGGCGATGCGTCGCCATCGGTGCGCTGCGCCTCGAAGGACTGGTTCTCCGTCGATCGTCGCGCTTCGAACAGCGCCGACTCCAGCTGTGGCCAATCGACCTGCTCCGCGAGGCTCGGCGATCCGGGGCCCGCGGACCGCAGTCCGAGCATCGCGCGGGCTGCTGCGTTCGCGCACAGCGGCGCATCGTCGCGATCGAGCACCACCACTCCGTCCGCCAGCGCGTCGAGCACGACGTCGAGCGACGAGGACTCCCACGGTTCCTTGGCTGGCGGTGGCGGCGGTGGCGGCGGCGGCGGTTCTGGCTGTCGCGACAACAGCAGGGCTCCTGCTGCGAAGCCCAGGCCGAGCGAGACCATGGGCCAGCCGAAAGCCGCCGCGAGGAGGCCGAGCGCCGAGCATGCGATTCCTGCAGCAGTCGAGGCGCTCGTCAACCGTTCACCGCCTTGCGTCCGCGAACCGGTAGCCGACGCCGCGCACGGTCTCGATCACGTCCGCTGCCTCGCCGAGCTTCTGGCGCAATGCGCGCACGTGCACGTCGATGTTGCGGTCCGTGACGATCGCGTCCTCGCCGATGACGCGGCTCAGCAGGTGCGAACGCGGGAACACGCGGCCAGGGTGCGACGCGAGGAAGTGCAGCAGGCGCATTTCCGTCGGCGTCAACGTGAGCAACTGGCCCGCGACGGTCGCCTCGTGGCGGCCGAGGTCGATCGAGAGGTCGCCGCGGACCACGCGCTCGCCGCCGCCGCTCTCTTCGCGCAGCGGGCCGCGGCGCAGCACGACCTTGACGCGGGCGACCAGCTCCTTGGGGCTGAACGGCTTCGTGATGTAGTCGTCGGCGCCGATGCCGAGCCCCAGCACGATGTCGCTCTCCTCGGCTTTTGCGGTCACCATGATGACCGGGATGGCGCGCGTGACCGGGTCGCTCTTGACCTGCCGGCAGACCTCGACGCCGTCCATCCCGGGCAGCATCAGGTCGAGGATCACGAGGTCCGGGTTGTCCGTGCGGATCCGGCTGAGGCCCTGCTCGCCGTTACGGCAGGAGATGACCTTGTGGCCTTCGCGCTCGAGGTTGTACGTGATCACCTCGAGGATGTCGGCTTCGTCTTCGATGACCAGGATCTTCGGTTTCGCCACAGCAAGCCTCTTCGCAGAAGGAAGGGCGGCACCCTAGGAAGCTTCCGTCAAGAAGCCGTCAAGACGTTCTCAAGTTTGGGAGAGGCTTCGTCAACACAAGGACAAGCAGATCCGCGCTGTCGCCCATCCGCCAAGCCGGCGCTTCGGGATCTTGTGCCGCATCGAGCGCGTCCAGGGCCCTGCCCAACGGATGCATGCCACCCTCCTCGTCGATGCAGCGAAGGGCCACCGCGGGCGCCCCGTCGATGCGCTGGACCGCGAGTTCCACGGTGAATGCGCTGCGATGCGCGCCTTCGGCGACCCGCCGCAACGCGGACAGCAGGCACAGCACGGCATCGGCCGGATCGACCTCTTCGTCGGCGCCGTCGCCCGGCAGGATCCGCAGCGCCGCGCCGTGGTCGCGCAGCGGCACGCGCACCACGTCGGCGAGTTCCGAAAGGACGTGGCCCAAGGCGGTCGGCGTGCGGTTCTCTGCCAGCGCCCAGCGCAGCACCGCCAGCGAACCGAGCGACCGCGTGGCGCCGTCGAGCACGGCCTGCGCGTCGCCATCGAGCTGTTCGCGCGTGGCCTCGACGTCGAGCAGCGACATCGACAGGAGGCGCGCGCGGCCTTGCACCGTGAACAGCGCATTGCCGAGCAGGTGCGCGATGCCCGGCGCGGCGAAGAGGAGGTTTTGGGCGCGGGCGTTGTTCATCGGCAGGCGTTGGGCTGTCGGGTCATCGAGCCAGCGGCAGCTCGGTTCGTTCGCGCACGGTCTCGCGCAGCGTCACCGCGATGTCGGGTAGCTGGACGTCGTCGCGCTGCACGGTCAGGCGGAGCTGCGAGCCGGGCGCGGACTGGGTGATTCGGTTGTGCAGTTCGGCGCTGTCGGTGACCGGGATGCCGTCGACCGCGAGAACGATGTCGCCGCGCTGGATCCCGGCCTCGTGCGCCGCCTGGCCAGGGATCACCGAACGCACGACGCAGCCGCGCGAAGCCGGGCCGTTGGAACGGTGCGCTTCGAACGAAATGCCGAGCCGTCCCCGGTGCACGCGGCCGTCGGGGCTCTTGTCCATCGCTTCGAGCGCCCACTTCAGCGTGCGGCTCGGGATCGCGAACGAGAGGCCCTGCGCGAGTCCTGCGCCTTGCGTGGTCACGCCGACGACGCGGCCTTGCAGGTCGACGATCGGGCAGCCGGAGCTGCCTGGATTGACCGCTGCGCTGAACTGCAGGAACTCGCTCGTGACGCGCATGTCGTCCGCGGGCAAGTGGCGGCCGACGTAGCTGACGATGCCTGCGGTCACGCTCTGCCGGAACCCATACGGATTGCCGACGGCGACGACCCAGTCGCCGGCGCGCAGTTGCTCGCTCGGCCCGAGCTCCAGCGGCGCGAGGCCCTTTGGCGCATCGACGAGCCGCAGCACCGCGAGGTCGGTGACTTCGTCCTCGCCGACGAGTTCGGCGGCGAAGGGGCCGAGGTCGGGCACGTCGACGACGAGCCGCAGTGCGCCCACTGCCAGATGGCGCGCCGTGACGACGAGGCCGCGCGCATGCACGACGAAGCCCGATCCGTCGCGGACGCCGAGCGCGGAGTCCGGTTCGCCGGGCGCAGGCTCCACGTCCGATGCAGCTTCTTCTGCGGCGACGATCGCGCGCACGGCAACGACTCCGGGGCTCGTGCGTTCGACGGCTTCGGCAAACGACGGCAAGCCGTGGCGAGGATCGCCCTGCGCGCGCGCCTCGCGATAGAGGCGGCTCTCGGCCGTGCGGCCGCCGAGCGCATAGCCGAGGCCGAGGCAGATGGCTGCGCCCGCAAGGCCTTTGAGCCACGAACGGATCGGCGCGGGACGTTCCTGCGTCATGGAGCGGCGGAGTCTATCGGCGCGGCCTGCGGGATGCGCGCTCCTTGGAGTGGCTGCTTCTCGAGCTGCTGCGCGTATCCTCCCCCGCCATGCCCAACGCAACGGCCCGCGCGGCGTATGCCGAACTCCTCCAGCACGCGCGCGAGACCCATGTCTACACCAGCGCCGCCGCGGTGCTCGCCTGGGACCAGGAGACCGGGATGCCGCGCGGCGGCGGCGAACTTCGCAGCCGGCAATTGGAGGCGCTGGCTTCCCTGTCCCACACGCGCGCGCTCGACCCGCGCATCGAGGACTGGATCGCCCAATGCGAACAGGACCGCGAACTGCTCGCCGACGGCGATGCCGCGGCCAACGTGCGCGAACTGCGGCGCGACCACGACCGCGCGACCAGGTTGCCGTCCGCGCTCGTCGCCGAACTCGCGCGGCACGAGAGCCTCGCGCAACAAGCCTGGGCCGATGCGCGCGCGAAGTCCGACTTCGCGGCGTTCCTGCCGTTCTTGCGGCGCATGGTCGAACTGCAACAGCAGAAGGCCGATTGCCTGCGCGGCGGGCGTTCGCGGTGGGACGCGCTCGCCGATCTCTATGAACCCGGCATGACGCAGCGCGGCATGGCCGAGCTGTTCGCGCCTCTGCGCCAGCGTCTCGTCGCGTTGTGCCGCGAGCTCGAGAGCGTCGGGAAGAAGCCCGAGGACTCGTTCGCGCGCGTCGCGTTCGACGAGCCGCTGCAGGAGTCGCTGTGCCGCGCGACGCTGTCCGCGATCGGCTTCGACTTCGACCGCGGCCGGCTCGATCGCAGCGCGCATCCGTTCTGCACCGGGTCCTTCGGCGACGTGCGGCTCACGACGCGCTACAGCAAGGACAACGCGATGGACGCGCTCGGCTCGGCGATGCACGAAGGCGGCCATGGCCTCTACGAGCAGGGTCTGCTCGAAGCGCACATGGGCACGCCGCTCGGCGAAGCTGCGTCGCTCGGCATCCACGAGAGCCAGTCGCGACTCTGGGAGAACCACGTCGGCCGCAGCCGCGGATTCTGGCAATGGGCTCGTCCGGTCTTGCGCCAGCGGCTCGGCGTCGAAGTCGACGGCTACACCGCGGACGACTTGTGGCGCGCGAGCAACCGCGTCGAACGCAGCCTCATCCGCGTCGAGGCCGACGAGTTGACCTACGACTTGCACGTGATGGTCCGCTTCGAACTGGAGCAGGCGCTGATCGACGGATCGCTCACGCCGGATGCCCTTCCTGCGGAATGGAACGCGCGCTACCGCGACTACCTCGGCATCGAACCGCCGGACGATCGCCGCGGCTGCTTGCAGGACGTGCACTGGTCGTGCGGCCTGTTCGGCTACTTCCCCACCTACACGCTGGGCAACCTCTACGCGGCGCAGTTCATGGCGGCGGCTCGCCGCGACTTGCCGGGGCTCGACGAAGGCATCGCGCGCGGCGAATTCGCGCCGTTGCTCGTATGGCTGCGCGATCGCGTGCACCGCCACGGCCGACGTCATTCGCCCGCGGAACTGTGTCGCCTTGCGACGGGTTCGTCGTTGTCGGCGGAGCCGTTCCTCGCGCACCTCGAAGGCAAGCTGCGCGCGGTCTACGCATGCTGAGGATCTTGGCTGCCGCGCTCGCTGCGCTCGTCGCGCTGTCGGCGCGCGCGCAGGAGCGCATCCCGCTCGACGGCGCATGGACGCTCGTCGACGCTGCGCCGACGGTCGCCTCGCTGCCGCGTGCGATAGAAGTCCCCCGTGCGTCCGAGAGCTCGCTCGGCACGGACTTCGACGGCATCGTCACCATCGAGCGGGCGTTGCCGTTGCGTCCGCAGTGGAAGGGCCGCCGCGTCTGGATCGAGTTCGATGCGGTGGCGACGCACGCGACCGTCACGTGCAACGGAACCGAAGTGGGAACGCACCTCGGCGGCTGGACGCCGTTCTGCTGCGAGTTGACCGCTGCGTTGCAGTGGGACGACACGGACGTGGTCCGCGTGCGAGTCGACGAGAAGGTCGGCCACAACACCCAAGGGTTCCTGCCGGTGATCCAGCCGCACTTCGGCGGCGTCTGGCAAGGCGTGCGCCTGTGCGTCGACGACGGGATTGCGCTCGATCGGACTGCGACGTCCGCGTTCGGTCGTTTGCGCGACGACGGCAGCGGACAAGTCCTTTTGCGCGCGGGCCTGCGCCTCGCTGCCGGCGTCGCGTTGCCGGACGGCCTCGAACTCCGCGTTCGCGTGCGCGACGGCGCGCGCACGGTCGTTCGCGCAACGACGCCGATGACGAGCTCCATCGCCGCGGACCTCGAGTGCGTCGTCCCGTCGGTCCGTCCGTGGTCGCCGTCTGCGCCCCACCTCTATTCGATCGAGTTCGCGCTGTGCCGCGGCGCCTCAGTGCTCGACACCGGCAGCCGACGCATCGGGTTCCGTCGCCGGCAAGCGCGCGGCACCGACCTCCTCTGGAACGGCGCGCCGCTGTCCGTTCGCGGCGTGTTGCATTGGGGCGCCGGCGAAGGCCTGCTGCATCCGCCCACGGACGAACGCTACTGGCGCGCGCAGATCGAAGGCTTCAAGAGCCTCGGCTTCAACCTGCTGAAGTGCTGCCTGTTCGTGCCGCCGCCCGTCGTGCACGAACTCTGCGACGAGCTCGGCATGCTGTGCTGGCAGGAGTATCCGACGTGGCATCCCAAGCTCGACGCCGCGCACCAGGACGAGTTGCTCGCGGAGTATCGCGAGTTCTTTGCGCAGGATGGCGGACACCCGTCGGTCGCGTTCCGC
>CAZEQF010000227.1:0-7031 GCA_964514315.1 uncultured Singulisphaera sp.
TCGACCGACTTCGAGGCGTCGACGCCGGCGGTGGCTTCGAGGCGGATGTTGCCGGCAGCGCGTTTTGCGCGATGTTCGCGTTGATGTTCTTCAGCTGGATCGTGGTCATGATCGGGACGCCGGTCTGGCCCCGGTACTCCTCGATCGAATCCAGCGAGACGTAGCGAGCGCTGCTGTTGACGTCGCGCGCGCGCTGGCCGGTCATCGACACGATCTCCAGCAGCTCCTGGTCGCCGGCGCCGCGCGGCAGCAGCGCGAAGCCCTTGATGTAGAGCATCGTCTGGAAGAACCCGAAGAACTCGTCGACGAACCCTTCGCGGTTGAACTTGAAGGTGCCGAGGAAGCTGACGCGCGGGCCGCTGGTGCTCTGCGTGAGCTCCGACTCGTTGACGAAGAAGCGCTTCCCCGTCATCTCCTGCGCCCACTTCACGAACTCCTTGAGCTCCATGCCCGCGGTTTCGCTCATGGAGAAGATGATCTTGTCGCCCTGGACCTCCATGCGCGGCTTCACGGCCGGCTCCTGGCCCTGGTTCGCGCCCGCCTGTTCGACGGGGGGCGGGGTCTGCGCTTCTGCGCAAAGGCACAGCGCGGCGACCATGGCGGGGGCGATCGTCAGGCGCGCGACGCGGAGCAGCGCAGGAAGGACAGCGATCGGGGCAACGGCGTCGGCGCGCGAGTGGCGGCGGTTCGATTCGGACATCGGCTTTTATTCCTGCTGCATGGGCCGGAGGATGGACCGCGGCGGTCCGTCGCCCTCCGACATGGGGTCGCGCGTTTTTATTTCGCTCGGGAGTCGCAAGGAAGCGCGAACTCTTGGTTTCGGACTTTGCGGTTGCGCGACTTCAGGGCGAGGCTTTGATGTCGCGCCGCCGTTGCGAAGGTGACTTCGCACGCTGGCATCCCTTCGCGCGCATGAAGCTGTCCGAACTGATCGTGCAGGACCTCGTGGAGGTGCCGCTGCGAGCTGCCGACAAGTGGCAAGCGCTGTCGATGATCGCGCAGGTGCCGCATCGCGCTGGCCGCTATGGCCAGGGGATGATCGCGACGATCGAGCAGGCTCTCGTCGCACGCGAGCGCAGCATGTCGACGGGCATGGAGCACGGCATCGCGATCCCGCACGCGGCGGTCGACGGGCTCGACGACCTGCTGGCGGTGTTGGCCCTCGCGCCGGACGGCATCCCGTTCGAGGCGGTCGACAAGAAGCCGGCCCAGATCCTGGTCGCGTTGATCTACCCGCGGCACAAGAAGCTGATGCACATCAAGACGCTGGCCGAGATCGCGCGCATGCTCGCGCGGGCCGACGTCCGTCAGCGGCTCCTGCAGTGCAAGGATCCGGGCGCCGTCATCGCCGCCCTGAAGGACCTGGACGCGAAGGGCTGACAGCCTCGGCTGCGCCCGGCGGCGGTCCATGGCAGCGTGTCCTGCCGGCGGTCGCGAGTGCGCGGCGGGTCTACGCAAGTCCGTGGCCGCCGTTATCTTGTGACGGATGTCCTCCTCCCCAGCACGACCGCCAGAAGCCGAGGCAGCGCGCCGTTCCGACGCGCTGCGTGCCTCGGCCAGGACCGGCGTCTTGCTGCTCGGCGACCTGCTGCTGGGCTTTGCTGGCGCCGGGACCGTCGCGGCCGTCGCGGCGGCGCGCATCGAGGCGCTCGGCACGGCTGTGTTGCCGCTCGACGAAGCCATCTTGGCGTTGTGCGCGGCAGCGGCTGGCGCGTTCGCGGTTCCGGACGGCTCGCGCGTCGCGCGCGTCGCTCGGGCGGCGCTGGTTCCGGTTCTCGGCGTGCTCGCGTTGTCCGCCATCGATTCGGCCAACCCGTTGGTGGGCATCGTGGCGCTCGCGGGGCCCGCGTTCGGCATGGCTTCGGCATGGAGCCGCAGGCTCCGTTCCGGCGCGGACGCAGGCCTCGCGATGGCGTGCGGCGTGGTCGGCGCCGCATGGGCGGTCCAATGGTCCGACGCTGCGTTCGATGGCGAGGCTGGCCGCTCGGCCTTCTCGTGGTCGCTCGGCTTCGTCGCCGTCCTCGCCTGGCACTTCGCTCGCGTGACCCCGCCTTGTCGCGCGGCCGCGCCGTCGGTGGGCGCGCGCTCGTTCGGCGTGGTGGCCGGCGCGCTGTTCGCGTGGGCGGCGCTGCTCGCGCACGGGCACGGGCCGGATCCGGTCGCATGGCCGCTGGTCGCATCGTCGGCCGGCGGTCTGGTCGAGGCGGCGTTTGGCGTCCTGCTCGCGTCGCGGCTCGGCGCGCAGGCTGGCGCGCGGTGCAGCGTTCTGCTGGCGCTGGTCGCGGCGATGGCGGCGCTCGCCGGCCATGGCTCCGCTGCTGGGGCCGCCGTCGCCGCCGTCGCGACCGCGGCGTTGATCGCGGCACAGCTGCGGCTCGGCGGGGCGCGGCCGGTCGCGTTCGGCTTCGCGGTCGGCGCGTGCGCGTGCGTCGCTGCTGCCCAACTCGGCCTGCGTCCGGACGGGCTGGTCGCGGCGGCCAGCGCCGCGGCGGCGTTCGGCCTCGCGCGGCGCACGGTTGCCGGCTGGATTGCGGGCGCGGTGTGCGCGTCGTTCGCGATGGCGGCGTGGCTGCAGGCGCCGGCTTCGGCCGCGAGCATCGATCCGGCTGCGGAACGGGCGCTCGACGGCCATGGCGCGGCTCGCGCCAGCTGGGATCCGCGAACGCAGGACGTGGTGCTGCGGATCGCCGGCGCCGAGTTCGATCGTTCGGGGCCGCTGCGTCGCCATCCCGAGCTGCTGGCGATGACGGTGGCGCTGTTCGCCGAACGCGCTTCCCCGATCGCGGTGGTGGACTCCGGGCTCGGCCGATTCGAAGCCGTGGCGCGCCGGTTCGGCCTCGGGCCGTTGTGGATCGACTCCGCGTCGTCGGACGCTGCACGGTTGGCGCCAGGCCTCCAGGTCGACGGGCCGGTGCGCGCCGGGACTGCGACGCAGGGCGCGCGTTCCATCGCAGTGGGCCGGCGCGCGTTCCTGCGCAGCATCGAGGCCGGATCGTGCGACGCCGTGCTCGATGCGAGTCTGCTCGCGGCTTCGCCGCGCACCCGTTTGGACGCCGAAGACTGCGAACTCGCACGCCGTGCCGCCGGCGAAGGTCTCGTGGCGGCGGCGTTCGCGCTCGATCGCGCCGACCCGGCCCTGCTTGCTTCGGGCATCGCCGCGGCTGCGGCGGCGCATCCATGGTGCGGCGTGTTCGTCGCGGATCGTGCTGCGCTCGTCCTCGGGCTCGCGAACGCGCCCGATTGGGCTCGCGCGAGCGAACGCTTCGCGGCGTTGCCGGTCGATGCACGTTGGGACCTGCACGCCGCCGGATTCGGCTCGATCGACGACGTTCGCGACGCGCTGGCCTTCGTTGCCGACGCCGCGCATGCGAGCGGCGTGTCGTCGGACGACGGCAGCTCCGACGATGCGGGCATCGACGCCAACGTCCGCGTCCTGCTCGCTGCGCCTGCTCGCGAACGAACTGCGTTGCAAGGCTCGCGACTGCGCGCGATGTCCGCCGATGTCGACGCGTGGCCTGCCGCCGACGAGGCGCTCGCTGCTGCGGTGCGCGACGCGCCGGCGTGCGTGTTGTTGCGCAGAGAACTCGTTCGTTTGCGCGTGCGTCGCGCGGACCGCGCGATCCTCGCCGCGTCGCGCGACAAGCCCGACGAGGTCGCGAACGCGGCTGCGATGGCGGCGCGCTTCCTGCCGTTCGGTTGTCCGTCGCCGGCGCTCCAGGCCGCGCTCGCGTTGCAGAACCGTCGCGGCGAACGGCTGCGCGAACGTCGTGCTTCTGCGGCCGCGGCCTTCGCGCTCGATCCCGGCTTCTACGACGACGCATCGCCGCTCGTGCGCGACGTGTTGGAGGGTGTGCCGCGCGCGACGCCGTTGGCGGACTTCGCGCGCTTGCCGGAAGGCGCGCGCCTCGCCGAACTCGCGGTGCAAGAAGGTCCGCTCGGCGTGTTGCTGCGTTCGCGCTTCGCGTCGCGTGCGGCTCGCGCGCTCGTCGACGAGTGGGGGCAGCGCGACCTTTCGCTCGCAGCGTTGTCGTCGTTGCGCGAGCTCGCGGATCCGTTCGTGCTCGAAGCCGCGCACTCGGCGCTTGTCGGCCGCGGCGCGCAGAAGGACCTCGTGCGCATCTGGCGCGCAGACCTTCCGGCCACGGCGCCGATTCGCGCGTTGTTCGACGGGCCTCCCGAGCAACGGCAAGCGCTGATGGTCGCGATCGCGGGCCGCACGGATGCAGGTTCGTTGGCGGTGTTGGAGCGCGGGCTCGTCGACGAGGACGAGTCCGTGCGCGCAGCGGCAGGGGCCGCCCTTTTCCGTTCGGTCGGCGACGGCATTGTCTACGATCCGGCCTGGCCGCAAGATCGCCTTCGCGAGGCTGCTGCCAAGCTCGCAACCCTAGCTCAACGGACTTCGAGATGACGGAGACGGTGTCTTCGCTTGCCACCCTGCTCGGTGGCCGCGTCGTCGGCAATGGCTCGCTGCCCATCGTGGGCGTCGCCGACCTGCGCATGGCGGGAACGGACCGCATCGGGTTCGTGCGCGACGTGAAGTACCGCGATGCGGCGCGCGCGACCAAGCTCGGCGCGCTGATCGTCTACGAAGAACTCGAGACGCAGGCCGCGCAGATCGTCGTCGCCGACGTCGGCCTCGCGTTCGCGAAGGTCGCGCTGCACTTCCATCCCGTTCCGCGCGCGCGGCAGCACTCGATCCATCCGACCGCGACCGTGCATCCCGAGGCGCAGCTCGAGGCGCCCGTCGAGATCGGTCCCAACGCGGTCGTCGGCAAGGTCGCGATCGGCGCCGGCACCGTGATCATGGCCGGAGCGTTCGTCGGCGACGGCACGAAGATCGGCCGCGACTGCGTGCTCTATCCGCGCGTCGTCTGCTACCACGGCCTCACGCTCGGCAACCGCGTCGTCATCCACTCGGGCGCGGTGATCGGCAGCGACGGGTTCGGCTATGCGCGCGACGGCGCGAAGTGGACCAAGGTGCCGCAACTCGGCGGCGTGCGCATCGACGACGACGTCGAGATCGGCGCGAACTGCACGATCGACCGCGGCGCGATCGGCGACACCAAGATCGGCGCGCGCACCAAGATCGACAACCTCTGCCACTTCGGCCACAACTGCGTCGTCGGCGAAGACGGCGCATTTGCGGGCGCGACCTTCGTCGCGGGCAGCACGGTGTTCGGCGACCGTGTGACGATGGCAGGCCATGTCTCGATCGGAGGCCATCGCAAGATCGGCGACGACGTGCGCATCGGCGGCAATTCGTGCGTGCTGTTCGACGTCGAGGAAGCCGGCGACTACATGGGCTATCCGCTCGTCGAGAAGCGCAAGTGGATCCGCTTGATGGCTGCGCAGCGCGATCTGCTCGAGCTGCAGGACCGTGTCGAAGAGTTGCGCCGCGCCGTCGAAGGCAACGGCGGAACTGGATCCGAACCGAAAGCGTGATGGACGTGATTTCCCGTCGTGCGTGGCTCGCAGCCGTCCTGGCTGCGGCCGTCTCCTCCTGCGCGTCGTTCCGTTCCGAGCCGCCTCCCGTCGAGGTCGACGTGTGCGTCTACGGCGCGACCTCGGCAGGCGTCATCGCCGCGGTGCAGGCCGCGCGTTCGTCGCGCAGCGTCGCGTTGGTCGACTGTGACAACTGGGTCGGCGGCCTCACGACGTCGGGCCTCGGGGCCACCGACGTCGGCCGCGATGCTGCGATCGGCGGGCTCGCGCGCGAGTTCTACCGCGGCCTGCGCAAGCACTACGACCAGGACGCGAACTGGACCCGCGAGCCGCGCGCGAAGTTCCCCGGCCGCGGCCAGGAGAAGGGGCGCGACGTCGCGTTCACGTTCGAGCCGCACGTCGCGACGGCGCAGTTCGACGCGATGCTGAAGGACGCGCGCGTGGCGCCGATCGTGGCGCGGCTCGACCGTTCTGCGGGCGGCGTCCAGAAGGACGGCGCGCGCGTGCGGTCGATCCGCATGGAAGACGGCCGCGTGATCCGCGCGCGCGTGTTCCTCGACTGCAGCTACGAAGGCGACCTGCTCGCAGCCGCGGGCTGCGACTACGCGGTCGGCCGCGAAGCCAACGCGACCTACGGCGAGACGTTGAACGGCGTCGCGGTCTGGCAGGCGACGAAGCACCAGTTCGCGCAGGACGTCGATCCCTACGTGCGCCCCGGCGATCCGTCGAGCGGACTGCTGGCGGGCGTCGAGCCAGCATCGAACGAGCCGGACGGCGCCGGCGACAAGCGCGTGCAGGCCTACTGCTACCGCCTGTGCGCGACGGACGATCCGCAGAACCGGGTCGCGTGGCCGCGGCCCGCGAACTACGACGAGCGCGAGTTCGAGTTGCTGCTGCGCTGGTTCGACGCCGGCAACCGCATGGCCCCGTGGCATCCGGTGCACATGCCCAACCGCAAGACGGACAGCAACAACAACGGCGCGTTCTCGACGGACGCGATCGGCCTCAACTACGGCTATCCCGAGGCGAACTACGACGAGCGCGCGCGCATCGTCGAAGCACATCGCAACTGGCAGCAGGGCCTGATGTGGACGCTCGCCAACCACCCGCGCGTGCCGTTCTCGGTGCGCGATGAGTTCCAGCGCTTTGGGCTCGCGAAGGACGAGTTCGTCGAACACGGGAACTGGCCGCCGCTGCTCTACATCCGCGAAGCGCGCCGTCTCGTCGGCGAAGTCGTCGTGTGCGAGGCGCACTGCAACAGCGTGAAGGTCGAGCCGGATCCGGTGGGGCTCGGCGCCTACGCGATGGACAGCCACAACGTGCGCCGTCACGTCGTGAAGGGCTTCGTGCGCAACGAAGGCGACGTGCAAGGGAAGGTGCCCAAGCCCTACGGCATCAGCTACCGGTCGCTCGTGCCGAAGCGCGCGCAGTGCGACAACCTGCTCGTCCCGGTCTGCGCGTCGGCGACGCACATCGCCTACGGCTCGATCCGCATGGAGCCCGTGTTCATGGTGCTTGCGCAGTCGGCTGCGATCGCGGCCGACATGGCGATCGCGCAGGACCTCGCGGTGCAGGACGTTGCCTACTAC
>CAZEQF010000228.1:0-7002 GCA_964514315.1 uncultured Singulisphaera sp.
CTTCGAAACGATCGGCAACGCGTGCCTCATCTTCCACGACGGCGGCCCGGTGCTCGCGACGGATCCATGGCTGTTTGGCTCTGCGTACTTCGGTTCGTGGATCCTGTCGCACGAAGTTCCTGCTGAGCAGCAGCAGCATGTGCGCGAGTGCCGCTACCTGTGGATCTCGCACGGGCACCCGGACCACTTGAGCCTGCCGTCGCTGGAGACACTGCGCGACAAGGAGATCCTGTTGCCCGACCACGTCGGCGCGCGTGTGGCGAACGACCTGCGCGGGCTCGGCTTCCATGTCCGCGTGTTGCAGGACGGCATGTGGACGCAGCTGTCGCCGCGGCTGCGCGTCGCGTCGATCGCCAACTACAACCAGGACGCGGTGCTGATCGTCGACCTCGACGGCCACCTGATCATCGACGCCAACGACGCGGGGGATCGCGGCGCGCGCCACTTCTTGATGAAGGAACTGCCGCGCTTCCAGAAGCAGACGTTCCTCGCGTGCCTGCTCGGCTACGGCGACGCGGACATGATCAACTTCTTCGACGAGCAAGGACGTCGCATCCCGCCGCGCGCGATGCAGCATCTGCCCGTCGGCCCGCAGGTCGCCGAAGTGCTGCACGCCTACGGCATCAAGAACTACCTGCCGTCGTCGAGCCAGCATCGCTACCAGCGCACGGACAGCATCTGGACCAACGCGTGCGCGACGCCGGAGGACGAATACGGCAATGGCTTCCACTCCGACTACGCGCGCTGCCTTCCTGCATTCATCGCCTACGACTTGCTGCGCGACGACTATCGCCGCATCGAGCCCAAGTCGAACGAAGGCGTGACGGCGAAGCCGGAGGAGTTCGGCGACGACTGGAACGAGCCGCTGCGCGAAGGCGACGCCGCGACGTTGCGAAGCTACTTCGGTCGCTTCGAGCACCTGAAGGGGCGCTTCGGCCACGTGACGTTCCGCGTCGCGGGGAAGGACTGCGTCGTCGACATCAGCAAGGGCGTGGACCGCGGCGTGACCTTCGAGGTGCCGCGCAATTCGCTGATGTCCGCGGTCGAGTGGAACGCGTTCGACGACCTGCTGATCGGCAACTTCATGCGCACCACGCTGCACGGCGACTGGTGGGGCAAGCAGGGCACCGACGCGCTGTATCCGCACTTCACGCCGTTCGTCACCAAGTTCGGCGACAACGGCAACGCGCGGACGAAGGACGAGCTGCGCGCCTACTTCGCGGAGTATCTGCGCCGAGGCTTCACGAGCTTCGACCTCGGCCCGTCGGACTTCGAGATGCGCGAGGCGCTGCGGGACTATCTGTAGGCCGGGCGGGCGGTCGCGAGGTCGCGGAGAACGCGGTCTGCACTATCGAAAGCGCGGGCTGCTGCGTATGGAGGGCGCACTCTTCCGAACGCGACCCAGCCCATGACAAGCAGCAACCCGTTCCTTTCGCTTCCGATCCTCCTCGCCATCAGCTCGCTGCTCTGCGCGCAAGAAGCGCAGAAGCCGACGCCGGTTGCTCCCGCGGCACCCGTCGCCGAGGCGCCGCAGCACGAGGCGATCGAAGTCGCGCCCGTGCTCGAAGAAGAGCTCGCAGCGGCGATCCGCCGCGAAGGCATCGAGAACACGCAGGTCATGCGGATCCTGCGCGACATGACCGGCAAGATCGGCCACCGACTCACCGGCAGCGACAACTTCACGAAGGCCTGCGCATGGGCCGCGACCGAGTTCCACGCGATGGGCGTGCCCGTCGTCAAGCTCGAGAAGTGGGGCGAGTGGAAGCTCGCGTGGAACCGCGGCGCGTGGAAGGGGCGTATCACGAGCCCCGTGCCGATGGAGCTCTACGTCGCGACCGAGGCGTGGACGGCGGGCACCAACGGCCCGCGCGAAGGCGTGATCGTGAAGACGCCCGAGACCGTTGAAGCGGTGACGAAGGAAGCCGTCGGCAGCAAGTGGCTCTTCTACAAGAAGGCGCCGAAGTCCGACGTGCGCAAGGCCTGCGAGAACCTCGGCATCCTCGGCTGGGTCTATCGCGCTGGCGACGCGGACGACAAGTTCCCGACGCGCGTGCGCGTGTTCGGCGACTCGAAGAAGGCGATGCTGACGATCGACGAGGTCCCGACGATCCCGCAGATCGCCGTGCGCGCCGACCAGGCCGACCAGCTCGAGAAGCTGCTCGAAGGCACGCAGGCCGTGCACGCGAACTTCGACATCGAGAACACGTTCCGCGACGGCGGCATCCCGCTCTACAACGTGATCGCGGAGATCCCCGGCAGCGAGAAGCCCGAGGAAGTCGTCATCGTCAGCTCGCACCTCGACAGCTGGCACCAGGCGCAGGGATGCACCGACAACGGCACGGGTTCGTCGACGACCATGGAGTCGGCGCGCATCCTGATGGCTGTCGGCGCAAAGCCCAAGCGCACGATCCGCTTCTGCCTGTGGGGCGGTGAAGAGCAGGGCCTTCTCGGCAGCGCGGCCTACGTGAAGATGCATCGCGCGGAGATGGAGAAGGTGTCGGCGGTCTTCAACCACGACTCGGGCACGAACTGGGCCGGCTCGATCGGCGTGACCGAGGGCATGTGGGGGCCGATGCAGAGCGTCGTCGCGCCGATGCTTGCGTTGGCTGCGCCGGACAAGAGCCACGAAGGCCCCGTGTTCCAACTCAACAAGGTCGAAGCGATCGCCGGCGGCGGCGGCAGCGACCACGCGTCGTTCATCACTGCGGGCGTCCCCGGCCTGAACTGGAGCCTCAAGGGCCGCGCCAACTACTTCACCTACTCGTGGCACACGCAGTGGGACACGTATGAGGTCGCGATCCCCGAGTACCAGCGTCATACCGCGACCGTGATCGCGCTCGCCGCGCTCGGCACCGCGAACCTGCCCGAGATGCTCGACCGCAGCGGCGTGCGTCGCAGCGGCGGCGGCCGTCAGGCCGGCAGCTACGCCGAGGCGCTGTTCGACGGCGACATGGACGGCTTCAAGTTCACGGCGCTGAAGGCGGAGGGTCGCGGAGCGAAGATGGGCATCCAGGTCGGCGACGTGCTGCAGAAGGCCAACGGCCAGAAGATCGAGGCGATGCACGAGGTGTTCTCGGCGATGCGCGAACTCGGCGAAGACGTGAAGACGATGGAACTCGAGTTGCTGCGCGGCACGGCGACGGTGAAGGTGCAGATGGACATCGTCGAACTGCGCAATCGCCGTCGCGGCAGTGGTGGTGGCAGTGGTGGCGCGGATGGTGGCGCGCAGCGCGGCGGCAATTGACGCTGCGCAGCCGCAAGCTTGGCGGCGTGCGCGCTATCTGCGCGCGCCGCGCGCCGCGATGAGTGCGCGAATGCGCTGCAGCTGCGTCGCGGCGACGGCGTCTGGCGAGAGGTTCTCGCTGGCCCAGCGATGTGCGAGCGCGCCGGCTTCGACGCAGCGTCGTTCGTCGAGGAGCAGGGATGCAGCGGCCTCGGCGAGGCCTTCGTGCGTCTCGGCGACGAGCTTCGCCGGTGCCGGCGCTGCCGCGCCGCGCGCGCCGAGCGCGTTCGTGACGACGGGAACTCCGTGTGCGAGCGCCGACAGCACCTTCATGCGGAACCCGCCGCCTGAGTAGAGCGGCGACAGCACGAGGCGCACTTCGGCGAACAGCGACGCGAGGTCGTCGCGGAAGCCCACGATGCGGACTCCGGCTCGCGCGAGCTTCGCGATGCGGTTGCAGTCGGGGCCCGCGAACCAGAGTTCTGCGTCGGGCGCACGACGTCGCACGAGCGGCAGCACTTCGTCCGCGAGCACGGCGGCTGCACGTTCGTTGGGCTCGTGGCTGTAGCTGCCCAAGAACAGCATGCGCCGCGGCGTCCCGTCGCGCGGGACCGGCAGTTGCGGCACGCTGACCGCGGGTGCGCGCACGAGCACATCGCGCGACAGCGTGTGGCGAAGTTCGATTGCGTCCTCTTCCGTCACGGCCTGCACGAGGTCGGCCTCGGCGTAGTGGCGTTGCACGTAGCTGCGCCAGAGACCTTGGTCGCGGCGGTCGGCCCACGCGCCGAGGTCGGTGCGCGTGTTGGCGGGCACGCCCGCTTCGTGGTCGGTGAGCACGGTCGGGATGCCGCCGAGCACGCGGACGAACTGCGCCGATTGGGCGAGTTCGAGCAGCGCCGCATCGGGCGCGAAGTCGGCGACCGCGCGCCGCACCGCAGCGTGCATTGCCGCGGTGCCGAACTTGGCCGCGACGAGCGGTTGTCGCAGCAGCCCCCAACGCAGCAGCATCTGCGCGCGGTGCGCGTGGCGACGCAGGCCGGACGGCCGCGACGGCGCGTTCGCGGGGAAGACGCGGGCGAACACGGACGATCCGAGCGCCTGGAGCCGGTCCTGCTCATTCGGCAGGAGTGGCGCCACCAGCCCCAGTTCGGCGTGGCGGGACAGGCCCTCGCACAGGGCGCCGAGGTAGCTGCCGCCGCCGTGGCTGGCGCGGGCGTCGGGCAGGAAGGGGGCTACGACCAGGAGACGCAAGGCGGGGGACAGTAGGCAGCCGCGCGCCGACGGCCAACGAGAGAGTGATGGAAGGAATGTGCACGCGGGCCCCAATGGGTGACCGAAGTGATTGGCGGGCGTGCGTTTGTGTCTTTGCGATTCCTCCACTGCGCTGCCGGTTGCCGGCTGTTTTGGACGACAGGCGCGAGTGCCGTCGCCTTCTATGGTTGCGCGGAGGGAGGCCGCAGTGCGTGCACATTCCTTCCATCAGCCTCTGTGCGGCCTCGGGTCGTTACTCCCGTTCGAATGGGGATTTCCGTCCACGGAACACCCTGCTCTTGGCGCGAACTTCCCCGTTGGCTAGCGGTCGCCGGTCTTGGCGGGTCCGTCGGCCTTTGCCATAATCCGCCGCGCTCGACGCGCCCATTGGCGGCAATCGTCGTGCTGGTTCTCTGCCAGAGGTCATTGCGAATGAACGACACCGTAAAGGCGATCGTCGCCATCCTGGACACGGGGCGCCCCGACCTGCAGGTCGCGGCGGCGCAGATCCTCGGCGAGTTGCGGGTGAAGGAGCCGACGGTCGTCAAGTCGCTTGCCGCTTCGATCGCACGCTCGCACGTGCAAGGTCGATTCGCCCTCGAAGCGCTCGCGCGCATCGGCACGCCGGATGCGTTGCGCGTGCTGGTGCGGACCTTGGTGGAGCACGACGGGTTCCATGACCAGTTGTCGCACCTGCTGAACGAAGCCGGCGTCGCAGCGCACGGTCCGATCGCGGAGTCGGTGGACCAGGCTCCGGCGGACCGGCGCCTTCGCTTGCTGCACGTGCTGGCGCGTTCGCTGCCGAAGGAAGTCGTGCCGAACTTCGTGCGCGCGCTCGCTGCCCCGGAAGTTTCGAGCCAGACAGCCAAGTTGATCCACGATGCTGCGCCGCGCCTGGCGGATGCCGCGCGCAAGACGTTGCGTGACGGGCTCATGGCGGCGCTCAAGGAGACGCTCGCCGACGAGTGCATGGCCAACGTGATCGGCGCGCTGGCGTCGGTCGATGCAGGTGGCGCAAAGGCGCTGCTGCTCCATCACGCGAGCGAGAAGTCGAGCCTGCCGGTGCGCATCGCGGCGTTGTCTGCGTTGCGCGGCCAGGAACTCACGGCGAGCCAGGTCAAGGCGTTCCTGCAACAGCTCGAAGATCCGGCGCACCAGCCGGCGCACGATGCGATCCGCGAAGCCCTCGCGGGTTTGTCGTCGTGGCCGGAAGGCTTGGACGAACTGCTCGAGAAGTTGCTCGCGTCGCGCAACCAGGAGCAGCGGTTGTTCGCGCTGCGCGCTCTGCGCACGAGCGGCTCTGCCGAAGCCGTTCGCATCGCGCTCAAGCTGCGCGACCACGCCGACGAGCGCTTCCGCGTCGCGGCCCAGGACGTGCTGGCGGCCAGCAAGCATGCTGTGGACCCGCTGCTGCGCCTGTTGCAACTCGCGCGCGAGCCGATGGAGGCGGGGGAACTCAGCTCGATCCTCGTGCGCCTCGCCCCGCACATCACGCCCAAGGCCGGCAAGGCGATCGCCGAACGCGCGATGAAGTTGCTGCCGCAGAAGCCGCTGATCGCCGACCACCTCGCCGACATCGCGCTCGTCGCGCTTGGCGAGAAGCTCGTGCCGTTCCTGCTCGACCGCGCGTTGCGGTGGCGCAAGCAGAAGCGCTATCCCGAGGCCCTGCATGTGCTCGCGCGCCTCGCGGCGAAGGACATGCTCGACCACGAGGGCCGCTACCAGCTCGCCGTCACGCGCCTCTTGCAGGACGCGCTGCGTCCTGGCGCCGAGGCGACGACGCCCGGCAACGCGGCGATGGGCTTCTTCCTCGGGCTCATGCGCGACGGCTTCCCGCTGCTCGATCGCATCAAGAAGGACAACGCCTTGCCGCCGGAGCAGCAGCTCAAGCTCGGCAGCTACTTCGCGCAGACCGTCGGCGCGGACCGTCGCTTCGGCCAAGAGTTGCTCGCGCACCTGTCGAAGCGCCACAAGGGCCGCATCGGCGACGAAGTGAAGCTCGCGATGCGCGCGGCCGGCGGCTGAGCCTGTGCAGCGCGCGCGCTTCAGCGCGCCGCTTCGCCCATCTGCACGCGCGTCTCCGGCGCGGCCTCGGGGAACGCGGGGCCGCCCTTGGCGACGATCGCGACAGCTGTCGAGCCGAAGCCGAACTGGCCGAGTTCGCTGCCGCACTGCACGCGCGTTCCGGCGACCGCGGTCACCGCGGTGCCGCCGACGTTGAACGCGCCGACCATCACGACCGCCGCGCGACGGCCGTCGTCGAGCACGATCTCGAACACGTGGCGGCTGTTGCGCGCGAACAGGTCGCGGATGCACGCGACGGCGGGCGGGTTGACCGGGAACAACGTGCCCGGGACCGCGATCACGCGGCGAACCGTTCCGGCGAACGGCGCATGCACGCGGTGGTAGTCGCCCGGCGCGAGGTAGACCGTGGCCTGCGTGCCGCCTTCGAGCGCGCGCGCGAGTTCCAGGTCGGCGAGCAGGTCGGCGAGCGCGTAGTCGCGGCCCTTCACCTGCAGGATGCGGCC
>CAZEQF010000229.1:0-6948 GCA_964514315.1 uncultured Singulisphaera sp.
GAAGGAACAACGATCATGCAGAGCACAGCGGACAAGTTGATGGCGATCGCGCGCGCGGAAGGCGAGGCAATCGGCGAGGCAATCGGTGCGTGCGAGGGCCGACGCCAAATGCTGCGCGAGCAGTTGCTGCGCCGATTCGGCTCGATCCCCAAGCGCCGACGGACGCAACTCGGCAAGGCGGGCAAGGAGGCCCTCGATGCGTGGGCGCTGCGGCTGCTCGACGCGAAGACCATCGACGACGTGTTCGCGGGCTGACGGCGGCGGAGTCCGCGGATTCGAAATCCACGCGCGAATTCGCGTCCCTCGTTCCACATGAGGCGAGGGACTCGCAGCGAGTCCACGGCGAACGGTTCGCCGCGTGCAGGCCCTCACCACCTCGGGAGGGCCGCATGCACAACGACAGCTTGTTCCGCGCCGTGTTCGCACGGCCGGAGAACTTTCGGGCCTGGCTACAAGATCGACTCAAAGGCCAGCCCATTGCCACCTGCATCGACTGGGACTCGCTCGAACCGCTCGAGCAGATCTCCGTCGATGGCAGACTCAAGAAGCACGAAGCGGACTTCGCGGTCCTTGGCCGCCTGCACAACACCGCCCGGCGCATGCTCGCGATCGTCGAGCAAGCGACCGGGCGTCGGCGCGGCCTTGCGGCGCAGACGCTGCGCTACTCGCTGGAGAAGGCGGCGAAGCTGCAGGCCGAGCGGCCGTTCGAGCCAAGGCCTGTCGTGCTGCCGTTCGTGTTGCACACGGGCAAGGCGCCGGTCGGCGAGCTGCTGTGGTTGCCCGGTCCGCCGGACACGCAGATCGACCGCGACCGCACCGGCGTGGCGTTCTCGATCTGCGTCGACGAACTCGCGGGCAAGACCGAAGCGGAGATCCGAGCGCGCTCGCTGCCGCCGATGGTCACACTCGCGATGCTGTTTGCGCAGTACGTGAATGGCAGGAGTAGGGACTTCGTGGAAGAAGCCTTGCTCCGCTGGCAAGACCTGTTTGAGGCCGTCGCCAGCCCCCCTGGCCACATGGAGGACATCGAGATATTCCAGCACTACATCCTGATGACGACCGCAGTGACCGTCGAAGAGTGCACGGCGGTTTTCGGGCGGATGCTCAACGAACACGGAGTGACGATCATGAAGACAACTGGGCAGAAGTTGATCGAGTTGGGCGAGGCGCGAGGCGAGGCGAGGGGTGAAGCGAGGGGTGAGGCGAGAGGCGAGGCGAGAGGCGAGGCGCGAGGGGAAGCCACCGGCCTTCTGACCGGGCAGCGGCGCATGCTGAAGCAACAGCTGCTGCGCCGGTTCGGCGCGATCTCCGATCACTTCGCGAAGGTCCTCGCTACCGCAACCACACAACAAGTCGAGTCCTTTGGCCTTCGCCTCCTCGACGCGAAGACGATCGACGACGTGTTCGCGGTCTGACGGGTCCCCCTCGGCCCGCCCCGCCTGGGGACGATCTCCGGCCGCAGCCTTCACCGCGCCGCGCATCGTTCGAGCACAGCACCGAACACGCCGCCACGGACTGCCCCGACGTCTTCAGGCTCCGTCTCACCGACACCACACGGCCCACGCCGCGGCGGCGCGCTCCAAGGCCAGTCCCACGACCCTCACGAGACGCGGACACCGCGCGCGACCACGAACCGTGCGGCATCCAGCGCGCCAACCAGCGCGCCTTCGTGGTTCTCCTGCTGCGGAAGCCCCCGCCCGCCGCTAGCTTCCTGCCCCGCCGGGGGCCTCCCCCGCCACCCTGATGCTCCTCTTCGTCTTTTCCGTCTGCTTCGCGCTCGTCGTTTCGTTCGTCTGCTCGCTCTCGGAGGCAACGCTGCTGAGCGTCACTCCGGCCCGCGTCGAGGCGATCGCCAACAAGGGCCGCCGCGCCGGCCACATCCTGCGGCGCTTCAAGGCGCATCCTGACCAGCCGATCGCAGCGATCCTCGTGCTCAACACGATCGCCAACACCGCGGGCGCAGCGGTCGCGGGCGCCAGCTTCGGCGATGCGTTCCCGGGCACGGAAGAAGTGTGGTTCGTCGCGACGTTCACGGTGACGGTCCTGCTGTTCACCGAGATCACGCCCAAGACGATCGGCGTCGTGCACGCGAACTCGCTCGCGATCCCCGTCGCGCATCTCGTCGAGGCGATGGTCGTGCTGCTCAAGCCGTTCCTTGCGGTGACGCGTCTGCTGTCGCGGCTCGTCGGCCAGAGCAAGAACGCGCACGAGCACTCGCTCGAAGAGATCCGCCTTCTTGCGACGGCGGGCCACGCGCAAGGCGCCTTCGGTTCGCTGACGGCCGACATCATCGCCAACGCGACGCGGCTGCGCGACCGCCGCGTGCGCGACGTGATGGTGCCGCGGCACCGCGTGGCGTTCTTGTCGCAGACGACGCCGCTGCACGAGACGCTGGAGACCGTGCAGCGCACGGGCCACAGCCGATTCCCGTTCTCGCCGACCAACGACCTCGACGGCAGCAGGGGTGTGATCCTGACGAAGGAGCTGTTGTTCCACCTGCGTTCGCACACGACGCCGGATTGGGACGACCTGCTCGTGCCGCTGCTGTTCGTGCCCGAGACGCAGAAGCTCAACCACCTGCTGCGCAACATGCAGAAGGAGCAACGCCACATGGCGCTCGTCGTCGACGAGTATGGCGCGATCCAAGGCATCGTGACGCTCGAAGACGTGCTCGAGGAGATCGTCGGCGAGATCCAGGACGAGCTCGACGCCGACGAGACGCAACTCGTGTCGCGCCCGGACGGCTCGATGCTGTGCCGCGGCCAGGCGGAGACGCGCAAGGTGTTCGAGAAGCTCGAACTCCGCGACGTCGACACGGAGAGCACGACGGTCTCGGGCTTCTTGTCCGAACAACTCGGCGACGTGCCGTGGGCCGGCGCGGAGGTCGACTTCCGCGGCTATCGGTTCGTCGTGACGAAGGCCAACAACCGGCGCGCCGAGCGCGTGCGCATCCTGCCGCTGCCCGAGGAACCGGAAGACACGACGGCCGAGGCGACGTGACCCACCCTCCGCGCGCATTCGCTCCTGCGCCGCGCCGCGCCGGGCGCAACGCGCTCCCGCAGGACTCCGCAGTCCGCGCGTTCTTCGTCGCGTTCCTGCCGTTCTTGGTGTCGCTGCTGCTGCTCGCGACGCCCGTCGACGGCGGTTCGCGTTCGTGGCCGGTGCGCGAGATCCTCGACGCGATCCGCCACGTCGAGAGCGGCGGCATGGACAACCCGCCCGACGGCGACGGCGGCCGCGCCATCGGCCCCTACCAGATCCACTTCGTCTACTGGCTCGACGCGAAGGGTGGCGACGCGTCGCTCGGCGGAACCTACGAAGACTGCCGCGACCGCGCGTATGCGGAGAAGGTCATTGCCGCCTACATGGCGCGCTATGCGCCGGACGCCTGGGATCGCGGCGATGCCGAGACGATCGCGCGCGTGCACAACGGCGGGCCGACAGGCCCGGCGAAGGACGCGACGCTCGGCTACTGGCGACGTGTGCAGTCGCGGCTCTGACGTGGGATTGCAGCGCCGACTGCCAACGTCCCCTGATGCATCGAACGTGTCGTGCCGCGAGCGCGCGAACGCGTTGCGTTGCCCAGACGGAGTGAACGCGAGCGCCGTCAATGCGAACGGCTACGTTCTGAAGAACGCGGCCGTCGCAGGCTGCCGAGGTCAGGATGCTCGAGGCGTCCCGTTGGATTGGACTATGCGGCAGGGGGAATGAAGCCCGCCGCGGGAGACCGGTTCGCTGCGGTCACCCTGACCTTGCGCCCCACTCAGAAGGAGAACACGTTGCGCCACGTGGCGAAGGCAGGCGCCGGCCACGTGAGGCCGTTGTGCACGTCGCCCGTCTGCAGGTCGACGCCCGTGAGTCCGACCGGCAGCTGGAACCAGAGGTTCGTGCCCGTCGCCGTTGCGCGGCGGTGGTCGATCGTCAGCAGCAGCCCGTCGAGCGGCAGGCACAGGAAGCCGCGGTCGCCCGCGTTGAAGTTGTAGCCCGCCGTCTGGCCCTGGAAGTTCGCGAACATCCACGTGTCGTCGCCGTCCTTGGCGCGCGTCATGACGGTGATGCCGTCGTCCGCGACATACAGCGGCGGGATCAGGCGCGTCGTCATCGTGGTCGTGTAGTCGAAGCGATCCCACGTGAACACCGTGCTCGAGCCCGCGAGCAGCTCACCGGCCTGCGGGTGCAGGAGGCCACACAGCGTGTTCGTCGACAGCTCGCCGTCCGGGCCGAGGATGCCGAAGTAGAAGTCCGAGCCGCGGACCTGGATGCTCGCCTGCGTGCCGTTCTCGACGACGTAGGTGTTCACGTCACCGAAGCCGGCGACCGACGTGACCATCGAGCCGAGCGAACCCGAACCCGTCGGCGCATAGGCCGAGGTCGTGCAGGTCATCGAGTAGTCGCCCCAGGCGCCGAGGAACGGCGTGACCGCGACCCAGAAGCGGCCGGCGGGCAGGCTCATCGAGATGCGGCCGTAGTAGTCGGTCGGGCCGCCGACGAGGCCGTCCTCGACGTCGAGGATGTAGTCGAGGTCGCGGTCGAGCAGCGCGACGTTCGTGTCGCCGATCGGAGCGGGGATCGCGTCGCCGGTCTGGACCGTGATGTGCGTCGGCTGCGTCAACTCGATGCGCGCAAGGCGCATCGACTCGTCGCCGAGGATCCAGTCCGAGGTCGCGCCGAGCGTGGCGAGATCGCCGAACGTGGTCGGCAGCGCGTCGAACGTGACGCTGAACGGCGTGTCCGCGAACGCGCGCGAATCCCACACGTAGGCGAAGTACTGGCCGGCGGGCAGATCGATGTCGGCCGCGGCGTCGAACACGCCCCAGTAGCTGTCGTCGTTGGCGAAGACGATGCCGCCGTCGGCGCGCTGCACGATCAACGCCGTGTCGCCGCCGCCCGAGGCGATCTCGATCGCGACGCGGCTGTCCGGGACCGTGAACGAGAAGACGTCGTGCGTCGTGCCGCTCGCGGGCAGGCGCGTGGTGCCCGTGGCGCCCGCGTTCGTCAGCGAGACGACGTTCGCGTTGTCGCGCGTGGCGTGGACCTCGTAGGTGCCGCCGCCGGTGCCCTGGTAGCCCGAGACTTCCAGGTAGTAGGTGCCCGCGGGCAAGAAGACGTTGATGCGCGACAAGGAGGCGGCGCCGTTGTCGTCGATGACGATCGCGTCGCCCTTGTGGTTGCGCAGCACGAGCCACGAGTCGGCGATCGGGAACGCGCCCGCTGCCTTCACTTCGAACGTGTAGAAACCGCTCTGCGCGGCGACGTAGCGCCAGCAGTCGACGTCGTTGAGCTCACGGCAGTCGCCGACCGCGATCGAGCCGCTCATGAAGTCCGCCCACTGCCAACCGTCGTTGCTCTCGTGTTCGACCGAGTTGTCGATCGCGAAGACCGGCAGGTTGCCGGTGGTCGGGCCGAGCGAGGGCTGACGGAACGTCGGCAGCATCTGCCGGTCCTTGCCCTGGAGCTGGCGCAGCGACTTCTTGAGCGCGAGCAATTGCTGCGGGGTCTGCGCGAGGCCTGCCTGGGTTCCCTGCTCGATGACCTCTTCGACCGAGGCCATGCGGAGGTTGGGGAACTGCGACTGGATCCACGTCGTGGGATCCTGGCTCTGCGCGGTGCAGAGGCCGGCAACGAGCCCGGCAACCGTGACGGAACGAATAAACGACATAGTGAGTCTCCGAGTGAGTGGCAAACGGTCAGGAGTGAGGCCCGACCAAGAACACGGGCAACCGGGGTGAGTCCGCACCACCGGCCCGCTCACTAGTGTTGCCCAGAAATCCGCCCGCGGGGACGCCGGGGCTTGGGGCGAACGTGCTGTGCGCCGCACGGATCCACGGCCGCGGATCCGGCGCGCCGTGTCCCCTGGGGCGCGGCCGCCGCCAACGGCCGACGCCATGGTGCGCGTGCCGTCGTCCGCGAGCGCCCCTTGACCGCCGTGGAGTTGCGCTGCGAAGGCATGCGCGAAGGCCCGCAGCCGCAAAGAAATCCGTCCCAGACAGAGACCAAGTCCAGGCGAGGCCTCGAAGGATACGCCCATGGGCGGTCGGAGGCCGGTCGAGTTTCGAAAGCCGGGCCAGCCCGGTTCCGCATGCGCGGTCGTTCTCGCGCGACGAACGGAGCGCTACCGGGCCGCCAAGAACCCGAGCAGCGCCGCGACCGAGAGCACGTCGAGACGGTTGTGCTCCAGCACGCGGTCGACGGCCCCGCGGCCGTCGCGGATCCATTGCAGGTAGGCCACGGGCGCCTCGCTGCCGGGCAGGTCGTCGTCGCGGAACAACCCGAGCCGCCGCTCCTCCACCGTGCGCAGCTTGCAGTCGGGCAGCTCCTTCCCGAACGCGCGGCGCGCGGCGTAGTAGAGGTCGAGGTGGCGGTCGGTCAGGATCGGCGCCGCGAGGCGGCACACGGCAAGCCGCGCCGCGATGCGATGCCGGTCGAAGCTCTTGCCGACGTAGCTGACGAGCACGGGGCGCTCGGCGATGCGGTCGGCGACGGCCTGCAACATCGCGGGCTCCTCCGCGAAGTCGCGCAAGAACAGCTGCTCCTGCACGAACGCGCCGTCCTCGAACCAGCCGAGGCCGACGTTGAAGACCATCGTGCCGGCGCCGCCGGAGAGGCCAGTGGTCTCGGTGTCGAAGAACAGGCACTCGGACGCGTCGAGCGACGCGAAGCGCGGGTCCTTCGCGAGCTTCGACAGGCGCTCGCCGTCGAGGCGCAACGCCGATGCGAGCGGCGTGCGGCCGTGCACGTGGTCGTTCGGATAGCGCAGCACGCGGCGCCAGTAGGCACCTTGCGCATTCTCGACGACTTCGCCGGGCGGCAGTTCCACGCGCGGGACCGCGGCGCGGCGTTCTTCGAGCCGACGCTGCAGCATCGAACGCAACGCGTCGCCGCCTTCTTGCGACGCAGGTGGCTGCGGACTCGCCAACGGCGCATCCGACGACGAAGCCGCATCCGACG
>CAZEQF010000230.1:0-6944 GCA_964514315.1 uncultured Singulisphaera sp.
CGCGCCTAGCACGCCGGACCCGCTGTTCGGCATCGCGAGCGACAACCCGCAGCGCCTGCTCGCGCCGATCCACTTCGAGGATCGCGGCTTCCGATGGCTGTGGTTTGTGCTCTGGGGCGAACTGCTCTCCGTGCCGTGGTGGGCGCTGCTCGCTCCGCCGCTGCTCGCTGCGCTGCTGTTGCTTGCGTCGCTGCCGCGCGCGCTGTCGAAAAACTGATCAAGTCTTCGGCGCAGCGGATCGATATGGGACCACCCCGGTTCCCTCGGCCCCCCGATGACGATCCTGCCGCTGCTGTTCGCCGCCCCGCTCTGCGCATTCTCCGTCCAGGAGCCCGAGCCTGCGGCACAACAAGGGCCCGTCGCCGCAGCCGAGGCCGCGATGCCAGCGCGTCGCGACACCATCGAGCTCCGCGGCGGCGAGGTCCTCGTCGGCCGCATCGTGCTCGAACGCGGCAACTACGTGGAGATCGAGTTGCAGGCCGGATGCGTCGTCGGCTTCCGCCAGGAGCAGATCGCTGCGATCCGCAAGGCCTCGGTCGACCCGGTCGCGCCCGTTCGCGCAGCGCTGCCCGCGCGCGACGAGTGGTTCTTGCTGCACGACGGCGCCGGCGCCTCGATCGGCTCGATGCACCGCACGGTGTCGACCGACCGCAACGGGCTGACGCAGGTCCTGGAGGAGTGGGAGTTCGCGCAAGGCGAACGCACCTGCCAGATCACGTCGATGTGCCGCGCCGACGCGGGCCTGCGCCCCGTCGACTGCTACTTCCGCGAACGCGTGATCGAGAGCGCGCTCATCGGCTCGCCGCTCGACCCGATGGCCAAGCAGCAGCGAGTGCGCGTCGAACGCATCGTCGAGGCGCGCGTCGAAGGGAATCGTCTCTCCGTGTCGCGTCTGTCGCCGCAAGGCCGCACCGAGCGCACGTTGCCGTGGCCGTCCGACGCGACGTTCCCGCAGCTGTTGCACGAGTTGCCGCTGCAGAGCAAGAGCGGGCAGGTCGTCGCCGCGACGGTGTTCGACCCCGCGGTCGAGGACCTTCGCACGACGTCGCTCGCGGGCGTCCGCCAACGTCAGGCCGCGATCGACGGCACGGTGCAACTGGTCGACGAGTCCGTCGAGCAGAGCGCCGACGGCCGCAACGTCACGTGGCGCGACGGCTCGGGCTCGGTGCTGCGGCGCGAGGTCAGCGGCCCCGCGCTCGTCGCCGTGCGATGCAGCCCGGAGACCGCTCGCAACGAAGTCGGCCATCGTCGCGTGCCCGCGCCGTTCGTGACCGAGGCTGCAGGCGCGTTCGGCCTGTGGGTTCCGAATCCGGCGTGGACCGCGAGCGTGCACGAAGGCTCCGTCGCGTTGCGCATCGACTCGCTCGATGCGTCGATCGGGCTGTCGAAGCTCGGCTCGCTGGATGCGGGCGCATCGCTCGACGCCGCGGCGCACGCGGTCGAGCGCTGGTCCTCGCTCACGCATCCCGAGATGAAGGTCACGTCGCGTTCCGAACGTTCGCTGCGCGGCGTCCCTGCGGCGCAGATCGAGACCGAAGGCGGCGTCGGCGCGGATTCGCGGCGCGCGCGCATGGTCGTCGTCGCTTCCGACGAAGGGTTCCTCGTGCTGCGTTGCGCGGCGCCGAGCCGTTCGTGGGACGAGTTGGACTCCGACTTCGAAGCCGTGGCCTCGCGCATCGAACGCACGGCCGCGGCCGTCGCTGCGCTCGCGGGCAAGAAGCCTGTGCCGGTCGTCGCCGCGCCCACAGCCGAGACTGCGCCGGTCGTCGACGTTCCTGCTGCGCAGGACGTCCCCGCGAACCACGACGCGCACCCGGCCAAGGACGCGTCGATGCCGAAGGGCCAAGGCCGCGTGCTCGTGCCCGCGCAGGACGGCGACGGTCGCTGAACGCGGCCTCGCGGCTTCATCCGTTCATGGCGAGCGCGCGCGCGAAGCCGCGCAGCGACGCAGCCTCCAGCACGTCCTCCGTCTCGATGCGTTCGCGGTCGTCGAGGTCCGCCAGCGTCCTCGCAACGCGCAGCATGCGCACGCGCGCGCGGCCTCCGGCACGTGCAAGGCGCAACGTCGATTCGAGTGCGTCCTCCGCGTCGCTTCCCAACGCGCACGATCGCTCGAGCTGACGGTCGAGCAGCCGCGCGTTGCAGACGGCGCGGCCGTCGGACGAACGGTTGCGCGCGAGTTGCCGTCGGCGCGCTGCGTCGATGCGTTCGCGCAACACCGCCGTCGACATGCGTTCGTCGCGCGGCGCGCGCAACGCCGCGGGATCGAGCGCCGGAACTTCGACCTGCAGGTCCATGCGATCGAGCAACGGCCCCGACAGGCGCGCGCGGTAGCGGAGCACCGCTTGCGGCGTGCACGTGCACGGCCGCGAAGGATGCCCGAGGAAGCCGCACGGGCACGGATTCATCGCCGCGACGAGCGTGAACGCGGCAGGCATCGTCACGGTGCCGCGCGCGCGGCCGACCGTGACTTCGCCGTCTTCGAGCGGTTGGCGCAACGCCTCGAGCGCATCGCGGCGGAACTCGGGCAGCTCGTCGAGGAACAGCACGCCGCAGTGCGCGAGCGTGGCCTCGCCGGGGCGCACGTCGGCGCCGCCGCCGAGCAACGCCGCCGACGAACTCGTGTGGTGAGGCGCGCGCAGCGGCCGCACGCCGCCGTTCGGCGTGCGCAGGCCCGCTGCCGTGTGCACCTGCAGGATCGCGAGCCGTTCGTCGGGCGAAGGCGCGGGCAGCAGCCCGGGAAGCCTGCGGCACAACGCGCTCTTGCCGCTGCCAGGCGGGCCGGCGAACAGCAGGTTGTGGCCGCCAGCGGCCGCCGCCGCGAGCGCTCGCTTCGGCGTCTCGTGCCCGCGGATGTCCGCGAGGTCGAGCGCGTCCGCGACCGACGGCGCCTCGATGCGAGCTGCTGGCTCCAGCTGACGACGGCCTGCGACCCAGTAGATCGCGTCCGCGAGCGTCTCTGCGCCGAGCACCGCGAGCCCTTCGACGTCGGCGCACAACGCCGCGTCCTCGGAACTGCAGAGCAACGTCGTGAAGCCGCGTGCGCGCGCCATCTGCGCGATGCTCACGGCGCCGCGCGCCGGCAGCAGCCTGCCCTGCAGCGACACTTCGCCGCATGCGCAGAGGCCCTGCGTGCGCGACGGCGGGAACGCGCCCGCTGCGCCAGCCAGCGCGAGCGCGAGCGGAAGGTCGAACCCCGAGCCGCTCTTGCGCACTGCGGCCGGCGCGAAGTTGACGGTCGTCACGCCGCGCGGCGTCGGCAGCGAGAGGCAGAAGAACGCGTTGAGCACGCGGTGGTAGGCCTCGCGCACCGCGGCGTCGACGAGGCCGAGGATGCGCGGCGTGCCGTCGCTCGCGGAGCGCGCGGTCGCTTCGATGGTGATGGGTTCGGCGTCGACGCCGACGACCATGCCGGTCTGGATCGTGACAGTGGGTGCGTTCACGGCGCACTAATGCGCGGAACTGCCGTTCGGTTACCCAAAGTGATGCGCGACTCGTCGCGCAGAGGCGGAATGTGCTGCGTTGCTGCGTTCCGGCGAGGGCTGGTTCTCCGTCCGCGCGCTCCGCCGGCGAACGTCAGCCGCGTTCGGGCAACTCGGCGAGGAAGCGCAGCAAGGCGCCTTGGCCCGCGCGCGAGCCCGGGTGCAGTCCGATCGACTCCGTGCGGCTCTCCTGGCCCTGGTTGTCGACGCGCGGGCCGTAGGACAGCGCCGGCAGCGCCGGGTCGACTTCGCGCAGCGAACGGGCGATGGCACCGGCGACTCCGGGCGTCACGTCCGGGCCGAACACCACGCAGTGATGACCGCCCGACGAGAAGAACGCCGTGCGCGCCGAGGCTGCGTCCTTGACCACGTCGACGGTGAACCCGAGGTCCGAAAGCGCCGTCAACAACGCCTGCATGGGCCGCAGGTCGCCGAGCACGGCGAGCAGGTCGAATCGGCGTCCAGGCGGCAAGAGCACGCCGCTCCATCGGTCCGCGCGGGAGCCGGAATCAAGGACGCCTCGCCGCTGCGCCGATGAACCGCTGCCATGGCCAAGAAGAAGCTGCTCGCGCTCTGTGCGTTCGCCGCGTCCGTCGCCGCGCAGAACGTCGTCGTGTTGCCTGCCTCGCATGCGACGCGCGAAGGCACCACGTCGACCAACGTGCCGTTCGGCCGCAGTTCCGCGGTGCGCGCTCAGCATGTCTACGACGCGATGCTGTTCGCCGGCCCTGCCAACATCACGGGCCTGTCGTTCCGCATCGACGGCATGGTCACGGCTTCGCAGAAGACCGTCGACTGCGAGATTCGCATGTCGACGTCGCCGCGCACGCTCGTGCAGACGAGTCCGACGTTCGCGCAGAACCGGGGCCTGAACGAAGTGGTGGTCCTCGCGCGCCGCATGCTGACGTTGCCCGCGTCGCCGAACGTCGCGCAGCCGTCCGCGTTCTTGCCGCAAGTCGCGTTCGATGTGCCGTTCGCCTACGACCCTGCGCAGGGATCGCTGTGCGTCGAGATCGTCGTCTTCGCGCAACCGCCCGGCGCCTATCCGCTCGACGCGACCTACGTCTGCGACAGCCCCGAGCAGCCCGTCGGTCCCGCTGCGTGCCCGCGCCAGAACGGCTTGCCGCTGCGCATCGAGAGCGCATCGAACGGCGTGCTCTGGGGTCGTCCGTGGCTCGTGCGCGCGCTCGATGCGGCGCCGGGTTCGCTCGTGCTGCTCGCAGTCGGCAGCAGCGAGACGGGAACGTGGAACGGCGCGCAGTTGCCGGTCGACCTCACCTTGGCCGGCGCGCCCGGCTGCTTCGTGTCGATCGACATCGTCGACTCGTTCTTCCAGACCGCGTTGGGGGACGGCACGGCGTCCTTCGGCTTCCAGGTGCCCAACGATCCGCGGCTCACGGGCGTGTGGATCCGCTACCAGGCGGGCGCTTTGACGGCTGGCGCGAACGCGCTCGGCGTCGTGACGAGCCAGGCCAAGAAGATCGAGATCTGCGGCTTCGAGCCGGTCGTGCGCGTGTGGTCGACGGGAACGTCCGCGACCGACGGCCTGCGCGAAGTGGGCACCGCGCCGGTGCTCCGCGTCCACGCGCAGTAGTGAACGCGGCGCCAGCGCTGCTGGCTCGAGGTTGCGGATGTCGCGGCCGCTTGCGGGCGACGTCGTGGTCGTGAGCTGTCGCACCTGACGCTGCTGGATCGACGCGGCGAACGTCGCCGCCGAACACATCCTCGCGCGCGCCTGCGCCGGTTCGCACGCGGGTGGACCGTGCAGGCCTCACGACTCGTCCCTGACCCTCGATCCAGGTTCGGCGTGACTCGCGGATCCTGCCAGGAGACGCGCCCGACATCGGATCCGACGGCGAACCTTTCGCCGCGGGGAACGTTCCCGCATCGTTGCCGATCGCGGAACTTGCGACGACCCGGCCCGTTGTCGCCGCGCCTTCCGTCCGCCCCTCTCGGATCCCCAGCATGACGCACCTTCGTTTCCGGTTTGCGTTCGTCTCGTTCGTGTTCGCGCTGCTCGCCGCGACGTTCCTCGGCACGCAGAAGGAGGGCGAGGACCTCCTGATCCAGCGCCGCTACGGCGATGCGGCCGTGGCGCTGTCGGCAGCGCTCGCGGAGGCGAAGCCCGGCGACCAGGACCGCGTGCTCCTGTTGTTGGCCGAGGCGCAGTGGCTCGCGGGCAAGCGCGACGTGGCGCGCGCGGCATTGCAGCGCTTCGAGCAGGAACAAGCTGGCTCAGCCTTGTTGCCGCAGGCGCGCTACCTGCTCGCGAAGGTCGAGGAGGGTTCGGGCAACCTGCAGAAGGCCGCGGAGATCCATCGCGGCGAGGCCGAGCGCCTCACCGGGTTCTTGCGCAAGGAAGAGGTCGCGAAGGTCTACCTCGAGCTCGCGGACAAGGCGGAGAACAAGGAGCCGAAGGATCCGGCGCGCACGGCGCAGTTCTGCGACCTCGCGCTCGATCTCGGCCTGCGGCCCGAGCTCGCGCAGTCGATCCGGTTGCGCGCCGCATCGGCGTTGCGCGCGGCAGGCAAGCCGAAGGACGCGGTGCAACGCCTGTCGCCGCTCGTGCACGAACTCACGGTCGACCAAGGCAAGCGCAAGGCGATGCTGCTGCTCGGCCAGTCGCTGCGCGAAGCGGGCGACCCGACGCAGGCTCGTTCCGTGCTGCGCGACCTGCTCGCGCTCGGCAAGGACGCGGCGGAGGCTGGGGACGCGGCCTACGAGATCGCGCTGACGTTCGGCGTGCCCGACGCGGCGGCCGCGCAGGTCGATCGCGCGGTGCAGGCGCTGCGCGACCTGCGCGCGGGATTCCCGCAGCACGAGAAGGCGCGCATCGCGTCGTTCCTCGTCGCGCGTTGCTACGCGAGCGCCGGCCGCGGCGACGACGCGTTGCGTTCGATCGACGAGTTCCTCGCGCAGGATGGCGTCTCGACGTTGCCCGAAGCCGCGCTTGCGCGCGCATTGCGCGGCGACGTGCTGATCGCGCAGCAGAAGTTCGAAGCGGCGCTCGCGGCATGGCGCGACTACCTCGCGCAGCATCCCGCGCACGCCGACTGGGAACGCGTGCAACGCGCGATCGTCGACGCGGAGTGGAGCCTTGCGATGCAGTCGCCGCAGGACGACGCCGCGGCCTACGCGGCCGCGACCGAACGGTTGCTCGCGTTCGGGCGCGCCTATCCGCTCGACGGCCGCAACGCCGAAGGCATGTGTGCGATCGCGGCGATGCTGGAGAAGCAGGAGAAGTTCGAGGACGCGAAGGCCGAGTACCAACGCTGCGTCAGCAAGCACCCGGGCCGCGACTGGAGCTCGCGCGCGCAGCACGCGATCGGCCGTCTGTTGGAGACGAAGCTGGGCGACTACGACGGCGCGATCGCGGCCTACCGCGCGGTGACGTGGGGCCCGATGCAGGCGGACGCGCAAGTGCGCATCGCCACGCTGTCGCAGAAGAGCCTGCGAGTGCGC
>CAZEQF010000231.1:0-6899 GCA_964514315.1 uncultured Singulisphaera sp.
GGATTGCACTTGAGCAACTCTTCGCGCTCGCGCGCCGTGAACAGGAAGCCGTTCCACGCGTAGCTCTTCGACGCACGCTGCACGAACTGCAGCTTCTTCGCGTTCTGCTCGCCGAGCAGCCACACGCCGAAGTCCAGCGCGCGCTCGCCCCACATCACCGCGTCGTCGGCGTTCTCCTGCGTGCCGCGCGTCCACACCGTGAAGTGCTCCGACTTCGCGCCGAAGATGTTGATGTCGGGCTTCTTCATGAAGTCCGGCACGTTGGCCTGCAGGTTCTGCAGCTCGATCGGCATCTGGTCGAGCGGCAGCGCCGTGACCGAGTAGTCCTTCTTGCGGGCGACCTCGACGGCCTTCGTCTCGATCTCCTTCATGCGCTTCGCGTATGCGAGCTGCGTGTCAGTGCCGAAGAAGCCGGGGCCTTCCTTGAGGCCGAGCGCCACGTTCGCGTCCCGGTCGAGCGCGTTGTAGTAGACGGCCTTCTGCAGGTGGTAGGTCGCCTTGTCCGCGGTGCCCGCCGCCTTGAACGCGAGGCCGAGTTCGCGGTGCAGCGCGCCGAGCTTGATCGACGTCTTGTACCACTCGTCCATCACCTTGAAGCGGCCCTCGTAGTTGGCCTTGTCCTGCCACTTCTTGCGCTTCTCCGGCGGGACCGGCACCCACGTGTCCTTCTGCTTGGTGAAGCCGAGGTCGCGGCGCGCGTTGGCGTTCTCCGGGTCGTAGGCCTCGAGGATCAGGTCGAGCGCCTGCTTGGCGCGCGTGCCGACCTTCTGCGTCGTGGCCGTGCGCGCGAACGCGGTCAGGATGCCGCTCGCGGTCTTCTGGAGTTCGGCCTCCTTCTTCGCGAGGTCGCCTTGCGCCAGGACCGTGGCGCAGAGGCAGAGAAACGTGCACAGGGTGCGCATCAGGGGGTTCATGAGCCGCGGGAGTCTACGGGGCAGGGCGGCGGACGCTACCTGCGGGGACGGAGCCTTGAGGCACGGCGCCCGCATCCGCCGGACGCGGACTCGCCGGGGAGGAAGTCGCACGGCAGCCACGTCGCCGAACGCGGGCTCCGTCGCCGAACTCAGGGCAGGATGCGTTCGACGACGGGCTGCTACACTCGCCGCGTGCTTCGCGAGGTCCAACTCATCCCGCCTGCGCCGCGCCGCGTGCGCTGGCGCAAGGTGCTCGGCTACCGATGGCCGCTGGCAGCAGCGACGTTCGCGCTGTCGGTCTACGGCGGAGTGATCACGTGGCTGTTCTTCCTCGCGAACAGCTTCTTGTTCGTCGAGGCGGATCGGCTGGAGAACAGCACGCGCGTCCCCGTCGACGCAGTCGTGCGCGCGGTGACGGACGGCGACCGCGGCGACGCCAAGGTCCAACGCATCGACTACGAGTTCTATTCCGAGGGCCACGTGTTCACGGGCTCGTGCCGCGTGGTGGACGGCGCGTTTCGTGAAGGGATGTCGGTGCCGATCGAGTATGCCGCCGGCAACCCCAACCTCAGCCGCGTGCGCGACGCGCGGATCGAGGTCCGCGCGAGGCGATTCGACCCGTCGAACTCGTTCGCGCTGCTCGTCGTGCCGGGGCTGCTGCTCGGCATCGCGTGGCTTGCCGGCGTGATGCGCTTGCGGTCGGTGCTCATGCACGGCGACGTCGGCGTCGCCACCATCGTGGACGTGCGTCGCGTGCGCTTCTGCTTGCCCGAGAGCCTGTCCGTGAAGTTCTGCTTCAAGGACCGCCGCGCGGTCGAGCGCACGAGCCGCCACTGGGTCCGCCTCCACAGCCCGCTCGGCGAACGGCTGCTGGCGATGCAGGCTGAGGCCCGCGTCGACAAGCTGCCGGTGCTGCACGACCGGCGCGTGCCGCAGCACTGCCGGCTCGTGCTGCCCGCCGACTTCGGCGGCGACCTCGCACCCGTCGACGCGAACGCGCTGCCGCGCCTCTGAGCACGCTGGCATCCGCCCGCTGCGTTCGCCACGATCGCGCGGATGCCGAATTGGCCGAAGCCCCCGCGCAGCGCACCGTTCTCCACGGCGGCGCAGTCCCATGACGCGCTCGGCTTCGCCGCAGGCTTCCTGCTCGTGTGCTCGCTCGTGTTCGCAGTTGCGGAGTGGAGCCGCGACTCGTTCCGTTCGCCGCGCGCGGACTGGCTGCTCGACGCGTGTGAACAACCGATCCTCGCGACGGCGCGCATCGAAGCGATCGAGCGGTTCCGCGACGGCGACGGCAAGCCGATCGACACGGTCCGCGCGCACTACGCATTCGACGACGGCGGCACGAAGCGCGGCGGCGTCGCGTGGATGACGCGCGGCGAACTGCGCGAGGGCGACTTCCGCGGCATCGAGATGCTGCCCGAGGACCGCGACGTGCACCGCCTGCGCGGCGGCACGCGCGCCTACGTCGCGCAGTGGCTGCCGTCGTTCGCGGGCAAGGTCCTGTTGCCGCTGCTGCTCGCGTTCGGCGCATGGCTCGCCCATGCCTATCGCGTGCTCGCCACGATCCGCAACGGCGACGCGGCGGACGCGTTCGTCGTCGAACTCCGCGTGCCCGAGCCCGCGCGCAGACAGCGCCATCGCTTCGCCGTGCGCTGCTTCGTGCGCGTGCGCTGGCGCGGAGCCGACGGCGTCGAACGTGAACTGACGCAGCGCCCGCGCCGCGACTCGAAGCTCGGCGAAGCGCTCGCGAACGCGAAGGAGAACGAAGCGCTCGCCGCAGCGTTCGTCGTGCACGACGGCCGCGGCGCGCGCGGAGCGCGGCTCGTGGCCTGCTCCGAGGCGGTCGGGGAACGCGCGTGACGCTCGACGTCCGCACGCTGCTGCAGGGCGACGGGCCCATAGCTCGGCGCTTGCCCGGCTTCGAAGCGCGCCCGCAGCAACTGGAGCTGTCGGTCGCGATCGAGCGCGCCTTCCGCGAACGCCGCCATCTCGTGGCCGAGGCAGGAACCGGCGTCGGCAAGTCGTTCGCCTACTTGCTGCCCGCAGCGCTGCACGCGGACCAGAACCAGGGCGGCGGCCCGGTCGTCATCAGCACGCGCACGATCGCGCTGCAGGAACAGCTGGAGAAGAAGGACCTCCCCTTCCTGCACGCGGTGCTGCCGTTCGAGTGGTCGTCGACGACCGCAGCCGGCCGCAACAACTACCTCTGCCTGCGGCGCATGCACCTCGCCGAGCGCGAGCAGACGATGCTCGAAGACGAGGACAAGCACTCGCAGCTGCGCAAAGTCGTCGGCTGGTCGCTCGCCGCGCACGACAAGACCAAGATGGACCTCACGTTCCCCGTGATGCCCGAGGTCTGGGAAGAGGTCCAGGCCGAGCACGGCAACTGCCTCAACCGCGCGCGCAAGCACTACGACGCGTGCGGCTGGCAACGCGCGCGACGTCGCGCGGAGACCGCGCAGGTGCTGATCGTCAACCACTCGCTCTACTTCGCCGACCTCGCGCTGCGCATGGCCGGCGCGACGTTCTTGCCAGAGCACCGGTTCGTCGTGTTCGACGAGGCGCACCATCTCGAACGAGTCGCGACCGAGAGCCTCGGACTGAAGGTGTCGGCGGCATCGATCGGCTGGCACCTTCGACGCGTCCATCCCAAGCGCAGCGACCGCAGCCTGCTCGGCCGCCACGGCTCGCAGCGCGCCCGTGTGCTGCACGAAGAGTTGCGCATGGGCAACGACGCGTTCTTCGCCGAGCTGGACGGACGCATGCACGAGGCGTCGCGCGACGGCGACATGGCGCTCGGCGACGAAGTCCTCGCCGAGCCTGTCACGTCGCTGCTGCGCCAACTCGCCGCCGAACTGCAGTCCGCCGCGTCGCGCGTCGAGCAAGTCGACGTGAAGATGGAACTGCAGGCGCGCGCCAACGGGCTCACGGCGCTCGCGTCGGTGTTCGACGCGTTGTGCAATCCCGCGAACACGCCGGAGACGCCGCTCGTGCGCTGGATCGAGCGCGGCAAGAACGGACCGTCGCTGTGCGGCGCGCCGCTCGACGTGAGCCACGTGCTGCAGAAGCACCTGTTCCAGAACGGCCCCACCTGCGTGCTGACTTCGGCCACGCTGGGCCCGGTCGACGACGCATCGTTCGGCTACCTGCGCGGCCAGCTCGGGATGACCGGCGACAACGTCGACACGCTGCGCCTCGGCTCGCCGTTCGACTACGAGCGCGCAGTGCAACTCGTGCTCGAGACCGGCATGCCCGATCCGGGCGCAGCGCCGCAGCAGTTCAAGCAACGCGTCGCCGAGCGCACGCTCGACTACGTGCTCGACAACGGCGGCCACGCGCTCGTGCTGTGCACGTCGTGGGACTTCGTGCGCACCCTCTCCGAGCAACTCGCGCCGGAGCTGCGCAAAGCCGACATCCCGCTGCTCGTGCAGGGCACCGCGCCGATGAACAAGCTGCTCGAGCAGAAGCGGTCCATGCCGAACTCGGTGCTCATCGGCACCGACTCGCTGTGGGAAGGCATCGACGTGCCGGGCGAGGCGCTGACGCTCGTCGTCGTGACGAGGCTGCCGTTCCAGAACCCGAGCCATCCGCTGACGAAAGCGCGCATGAAGGCGCTCGAGCAACGCGGCGGCGACTCGTTCCGCGACTGGTCGTTGCCCGAGGCGATCCTCAAGTTCCGCCAGGGCTTCGGCCGCCTGATCCGCAGCCAGCAAGACCACGGCAAGGTCGTCGTGCTCGACCCGCGCATGAAGACGAAGGCCTACGGACGCCGGTTCCTCGCGTCGCTCCCGCTCGCGATCGACGACGGCTACGGCGACGCGGCAGGCAGCTGACGCGCGTCGCGCGCCCGCGCGCGACGGCCGGCCCGGGAATCTCGCCGCGCCCCGACAGGCCGGGGTTGGCATGGGCTACCAGAGTGATATCACTTCACTATCGGCCACCAAGGCCGCGCCCGGAACGCCATGAACACCACATCCCGCGAGTTCGCCTACCCGAAGCCCGCTTCCGGCATCCTGATGCTCGTGATCGGCATCCTCTTGCTGTTCACCGTGATCGGGATCCCGATCGGCATCCTGATCCTCATCGGCCTGACGTTGGTCAACCCCAACCAGTCCAAGGTCGTCGTGCTGTTCGGCGACTACAAGGGCACGCTCCGCAACCACGGGTTCTTCTGGGTCAACCCGTTCTCCGTCCGCAAGCCGGTCAGCCTGCGCGCGCACAACTTCAACAGCGACAAGCTGAAGGTGAACGACCTGCGCGGCAACCCGATCGAGATCGGCGCCGTCGTCGTCTGGCGTGTGCGCGACACGGCGCAGGCCGCGTTCGACGTCGAGAACTTCGAGTCCTACGTCGAGGTGCAGACCGAGTCGGCGCTGCGCCATCTCGCGTCCGCACACCCCTACGACGCGCCGCACGACGCGGAGACCTCGCTGCGCGGCAGCGGCGACGCGATCCACGAAGAGTTGCAGCAAGAACTGGAGCAGCGGCTCGCGATGGCCGGCATCGAAGTGCTCGAAGCGCGCCTGTCGCACCTCGCCTACGCGCCCGAGATCGCCGGCGCGATGCTGCAGCGCCAGCAAGCCGAGGCCGTGCTCGACGCGCGCGCGCGCATCGTCGAAGGCGCGGTCTCCATGGTGAAGATGGCGCTCGACCGCCTGCAGCACGACGGCGTCGTGGAGCTCGACACCGAGCGCAAGGCGCAGATGGTCAGCAACCTGCTCGTCGTGCTGTGCGGCGATCGCGGCACGCAGCCCGTCGTCAACGCCGGCACGCTCTACGGCTGATCCGGACGATCGTGGCCGACGAGAAGAAAGGCTTCTTGCTGCGCATCCCGCCGCCGCTGCTCGACGAGCTGCGGCGCTGGGCCGAACAGGACATGCGCAGCATCAACGGCCAGATCGAGTGGATCCTGCGCAACGCGCTGAAGGAACGCCTCGGCCGCGACCCGCTCGAGCCGGCGCAGCACAAGAAGCGGAAGGCGTGAGTTCGCGGGGAGCTGCGCGCCTCAGTGCGCGGCCCCCATCGCCTCGACGTTGTCGAACCGCATCTCGCGCCGCGTGCACGTCCGCGCGTCCTTGTCGAACACGAGGCACACGTCGTGCGGCTTGCTGTAGACGTGCAGCGTGACCGCGGTCTCGCCGGCCGCCACGTCGAGCGGGTTGCCGATGCGATGGATCGCGCGCAATCGGTCGACGGTCGCGATCGCGCCGCGCTGCGACACGATCGTGCGGCCCATCTCGCGCAGCTCGATGCCGCGCTGCGGCGCGGGCACATCGGGCGCGAGGTCGAGTTCGGTCGGCATGCAGGACGGCACGAGCATGAAGCGGTCCTCGACGATGCGGCCCTTCACGAGCTGCACCCAGCCGAGGTTGCCCGCGTGGTTGTGGATCGGCGTCATCTGGCCGGGCATCCACGTGAGCACCGCGACGTCGAACTTCGCGCTGCGGTGCACGAGGTGGCGCGCGTAGTGGTCGCTGCGCTCTTCGACGTAACGCGCGATCTCCGCGTCGTCGATCGCCGTGCCTTGCATGCGCTCCAGGACGGTGCGCGTCGTGATCTGCGTGGGAACGAGCGCTTCGAGGCGCTCGACGAGGGCATGAAGTCCGCTACAGGCCATGCCCAGGATGCTGCCAGCGTCCGGGCGCGGCGTCGTTCCGCCGGATTGCGCAGCGCCCTCGGGCCGCAGTGCGCATCGCGGCGCCGTAGCGCTTGATGGCGGCGTCGAGCTTCGGCAGCACGGCCTTGATGTAGAGCGCGACGAGCGCGACCGCGCCCGCGATCACGAGGAAGAACCACTTCGGCGCCATTGCGCCCTGCAGCACGCCGAGGAAGCCCGAGAACTTGTTGCCCACCGCGGTCGCGAAGAACCAGCCGCCCATCGTGAGGCCGACGAACCGCTTGGGGCTCAGCTTGGTCACCAGCGACAACGCCATCGGCGACAGGCACAACTCGCCCACCGTGACGATGCCGTAGAAGCCCATG
>CAZEQF010000232.1:0-6879 GCA_964514315.1 uncultured Singulisphaera sp.
GCTGCAGTCGCAGCGCGCGGGCGACGCGATCCTGTGCGCGCAGACGAACCACGACGGCCTCCGCGGCAACGCGGCGCTGCCGTTCGCGATCGTCGGCGGCGTCGTGCAGGAGTGCGCGATGACCGTCTACGGCGAGAAGGCCAGCGAGGTCGCGCCCACGTTGCCGCACCTGCTCGCCGCGCGCGGCGAGGGCGTCGTGCCGCCGCGCGCTCCGGCGCAGCAAGCGTCGCTTCGGCTCTGCTTCCATCCGCGCGCGCCGCAGTACCAGACCGACGAGGATCTCAAACTCGTGCGCGACCTCTGCGCGCAGAACGGCATAGGCGCCGTGTCGATCTACCATCTCGGGCTGTTGCCGTGGCGCACGATCGAACGCGTCGCGAAGGCGTTCGCATGATCGGCTGCGCTCCCATTCCTCTGCTCGCCTTGTGCGTCGGAGCTCTCGCTGCGCCCATCGCGTGCTCGAAGTCCGAGGCCGGTGTCGCGTCGCAACCGCCAGCCGCAGGCGCGTCACGGCAAGATGTGGCGCAGGATCCAGCTCCCGCGCGCATCGCGCGGCCCAAGCTCGTCGTGTTGTTCTCCGTCGACCAGCTCGCGAGCTGGGTGTTCGAAGACGCCAAGGCGCACTTCGCGGCGGACGGCGGCTTCCGTCGTTTGCTCGACCAGGGCGTGTGGTTCTCGGAGTGCGCGTTTGCGCACGCGTGCACCGAGACGGGCCCAGGCCACGCGACGATCGGCACCGGCGCGCCCGCGCTCGCGCACGGCATCGTCAAGAACGAGTGGTACGTCCGCGAGACGAAGGCGAAGGCCTACTGCGCGGGCGATGCGAATGCCGCGGCGCTCGATGCATTCCCTGAGGGCGGCAAGCGCAGTCCTGCGCGTCTGCTCGTGCCGACGTTCGGGGACTTGCTCGACCGTGCGACGCCCGCGAGCAAGGTTGTCGGCATCGCGCACAAGGACCGCTCCGCGATCCTGATGGCGGGCGCGCGCGCCGACGCGGTGGTGTGGTTCGAGAACGCGACCGGCCGCTTCGTGACGAATGCTGCGTGGGGGAGCGCTGCGCCGAAGTGGTTGCTCGACTTCAACGCGACTTCGCGGCCGCGGTCGTTCTTCGGCTGGAACTGGGATCGCTTCGGCCCCGAGTCCGCCTACGCGGGCCTCGTCGACGACCGCGCGTTCGAGACGCCGCACTACACGACGAAGGCGCGCACGCTGCCGTGCGCCGTGCGCGGCGGCGGCGATGCGCCTTCGGTCGCGTTCTTCACCGAGGCCTACGTCTCGCCGATCAGCAACCAGCTCGTGCACGAATGCGCGCTCGCTGCGTTGCGCGGCGAACAGCTCGGCAAGGACGAGCACGCGGACTTGCTGTGCGTGTCGTTCTCGGCGCTCGACACCGTGGGCCACTACTTCGGGCCCGACAGCGTCGAGGCTCGCGACGTCCTGCTGCGCATCGACCGTCTTCTCGCCGACTTCCTCGACGCGCTCGATCGCGAGGTCGGCGTCGGCGCGTATGCGTTCGTGCTCACTGCAGACCACGGCGTTGGATTGCCACCGGAAGCGGCAGTTGCGAAGGGACTCGGCGGCGGACGTTCGCTGATCCACACGCAGTGCAGGAACATGGCGGAGCAGGCGTTGCGCGCGGAGTTCGGCGGCGACGCGTCGGCTGCGTTCGTCGCGCACGCCGGCGAATACTCGCTCGTGCTCGATCGCGCGCGGATCGAGGCGATGCGCGGGGAGCGTAGCGCCGAGGACGCGTTCCGCCGCGCGTGCGAAGTCGCCGCCGCGGCGTGCTCCAAGGCCAAGGGCGTCCGACGGGGTTTTGCCCGCCACGAGGTGGAGGGACGTGTTTCCGACGCGGATCCGCAGATTCGTTCGCTGGCGTTCGCGGCGCACGAACGCGCAGGCGACGTGCTGATCGTCGTCGAACCGTATTGGCTCGAACCGTCGTTGCCCGCCTCGCATGGAACGCCGCACGACTACGACGCGCGCGTCCCGCTGATCGCGATGGGACCGATGCTGCAGCGCGGCGCGGTGTCGAAGGACGCGGTCACGCCGGGCCTCGGCGCGGTGCTCGCCGCGTGGTGGTGTGGGCTCGAAGGGCCTGCTGCCGCGATCGATTCGTTGCCGCAGAGCGCAATGGCGAAGTGATCCTCGCGCGGTGCGCGGGGGCTTCCTGCATCGAGCGGGTTCTGCGGAGCGGGCTATGTTCGGGAGGTCCCGTAACGGAACCCGCACCCATGAACCGCATCCTCGATCAGTTCCCCCTTCGCCGCGGCGCGCATGATCGCCGCGACGACGGCATGTGCGCGATGGAGATGGTCGCGTGGCTCGCCGGCGAGGCGCACAGCGACGAACCCAGCTGCGCCTGTCCGGTGATCGCGTCCTATGTCCGCGCGCTCAACGACTTGCTGCCCGACGACGGCGAGCGCACGCGTCTGCTGCGCCCGCTCGTGCCGAAGTTCGTCAACACGCGCGGCAACGCGCACGACGAGCAGCGGCGCGGATTCGTCGTGCTCGACGGCGCGCTGCGTCAGCTGCTGCCGCACGTGCTGCGCGCGCAGCGCCGCGGCCACGAGGCCGATGCATTCGAGAACGCCGCGAGCGTGACGGGCGAAGAGTCGGCTCGCGCGGCGCTCGCGCTCGTCGATCGCTTCGCGCGCGACCAGCACGCGATGCGCTGGATGCTGCAGCGCGCGATCGAAGGCAGCCGTCCGGCGGTCTACGTCACGGGCGCGCTGCAACTCGCGCGAAGGGCCGGCGACACGCGCGCGCTCGAGATCGCCTCGGGCATCGCGGCGGCGATGGCGCAAGGCTCGCCGGTTCGCAGCGCGGTTCGCGCGCAGGGCTGAGGTCGGACGCGCGGGAACGTCCCGCATGGTTGCGCAAGGCATGGTTGCGGCGGCACGATCGCCGCACCATGCGCCGCCCTTCCTGCGCGTTCCTGTTCGTTCCCTTCCTGGCGTCGCTGCTGAGCTGCCAGCAGGTCCCGTCGCCGTCGCCGACAGGAGCGCGCTACGACACCTCCGTTCCGACGCCCGAGGCCGTGCTCGGCCGTCCGCTCGGCGCCGACGTGGCGTTGCACGCGGACATCCTCGCCGTGCTCGACGCGATCGATCGCGCTTCGGACAAGGTCTCGCGCGTCGTCTACGGCCGTTCGATCGAAGGCCGCGAACTGTCCTACGTCGTCGTCGCCTCGCCTGACAACCAGGCGAAGCTGCCCGCGATCCGCGCGGCGATGGCCGAGCTCGCGGACCCGCGCGGGCGGTCGCCGGAGCGCATCCAGGAACTCGTCGCGTCGACGCCTGCGGTGGCGTGGCTCGCCTACTGCGTGCACGGCGACGAACCGAGCGGCAGCGAAGCGTGCCTGCGCGTGCTGCATCACCTCGCCGCGGCGCAGGGCGACGCGGTCGTCGACGCGATCCTGAAGGACCTCGTCGTCGTGCTCGATCCGCTGCAGAACCCCGACGGGCGCGATCGCTTCGTGCACGGAACGCGCGCCGCGCGCGGCATCCAGGCGGACGCGGAGCCCACGGCGGCGGAGCACACGCAGCCGTGGCCCGGCGGCCGCGTGAACCACGACCTGTTCGACATGAACCGCGACTGGTTCGCGCAGACGCAGCCCGAGACGCGCGCGCGCGTCGCCGCGTTCTTCGAATGGCGTCCGCTCGTGTATGCCGACGTGCACGAGATGGGCGGCGAGTCGACCTACTACTTCGCGCCGCCGGCGAAGCCCGTGCACCCGGAGATCACCGAGACGCAGCGGCCGACGCTCACGCGCTACGGCCGCAACAACGCGCGTTGGTTCGACCAGAACGGCTACGAGTACTTCACGCGCGACGAGTTCGATTCGTTCTATCCCGGCTACGGCGAGGGCTGGCCCACGTTCCACGGCGCGGTCGGCATGACCTACGAGATGGCGTCGGCGCGCGGACTCGTGTGGCGCAAGCGCGACGAGTCGAAGGTCACGTTGCAGGACGGCATCGACCGCAACTTCATCGCGTCGATGGCCACGCTGGAGACGCTGCAGCAGGGCCGGCGGGAGGCGCTGCAGGCGTTCGTCGACTACCGCCAGTCCGCGGTCGCGGCGGGCGAGACGGGCGCGGTGCGCGAGTTCGTGCTCACGTCGCCGTCGGACCGTTCGCGTCTTCGCCGGCTCGCGCAGCTGCTGCTGCAGAACGGCATCGAGGCGCACGTGGCGACGGCGCCGATCGAGAACGACGCGGCGCGCGCGCTGCTCGGCGGCGACGCCAAGCCGGCGACGTTCCCCGCGGGCTCGCTCGTCGTGCGCACGGCGCAACCCAACCGGCTCGCGGGCGCGCTGCTCGCGCCGCATGTCGCGATGGACGCGGAGTTCGTCGAGGAACAGCGCACGCGCGAGAAGCAGCGCAAGGACCTCGAGTTCTACGACCTCACGGGCTGGTCGCTGCCGCTGCTGTTCGGCGTCGAGGCGCATTCGTGCGGCGCGCCGTCGCGCGGCGCTCTCGTTCCGCTGACGCTCGCGACGGTCGACGCGCAGTTCTCCGCGAAGTGCCCGGCGGTCGCGCCCAAGGTCGCCTACGCGATCGCGTGGGGGCAGAACGGCGCCGGCGCGTTGCTCGCAGAGCTGCTGCAGAACGGCGTTCGCGTCCGCTCGCAGGAACGCGCGTTCCGGCTCGGGGGCACGGACTTCCCCGCGGGTTCCCTGGTCGTGCGCGCCAACGGCCAGCCCGACGGCCTGCACGCGCGCATCGTCGCTGCGAGCAGCAAGCACTGCGTGGACGTCGTCGGCGTCGACGAGTCGTGGGTCGAGTCCGGCGTCGACTTCGGCAGCAACCGTTCGCACGTGCTGAAGGCCCCGCGCATCGCGATGGCGTGGGACCGGCCGGTGTCGCCGACGTCGGCGGGCGCGGTGCGGCACCTGCTCGAACGGCGGTACGGCGTGCCGGTGACGCCGATCCGCACGCACGACCTCGGGCGCGCGGAACTGCATCGCTTCACGGTGCTCGTGCTGCCCGAGGGCGGTGACTACGCGGACGAACTCGGCAAGCGCGGCGCGGAGGCGATCCATCGGTTCGTCGACCAAGGCGGCGTGCTCGTGACGATCGGCGCAGCGACGCGATGGCTCACGAGCGACGGCGTTGCGTTGCTCGCGACCAGGCAAGAGGACCGCGAGAAGCCGAAGAAGAAGGGCGACGACGCGCCGAAGGACGACGCGAAGGAGCCGAAGCAGGACGAAGCACAAGACGTCGCGCAGGCGCCGAAGAAGCCCGAAGCCGCGGCGCCGCAGCCGTTCGACTACGAGCACGCCATCCTGCCGGACAAGGAGGCTCCTGCGCCGACGCCGGGCGCGATCGTGCGCGTGCGCGTCGACGGCGAGCACTGGCTCGGCTTCGGCTACGCGGGCGCGGCCAACGTCGTGCACGAGTCGAACCGCATCTACACGCCGCTCAAGCTGGACTCGGGCTCGAACGTCGCGGTCTACGAGGACGAGAAGGCGCTGCTGCTGTCGGGCTTCATGTTCGACGGCACCAAGAAGCAGCTCGCGAACAAGGCGTGGCTCGTGCACCAGCCGCACCAGCGCGGACACGTGGTCGCGTTCGCGGAGGATCCGTTCGTGCGGTGCTTCGCCGACGGGCTCGATGCGTTCGTGCTCAACGCGGTGCTGATGACCGCGGGGCGCTGAGCCGCGCGCGCATCGGCCGGCCAGAGGACCGTGCGCCGGGAAACGACCGAGGCCTGACGCCACCCCTCGCGGGGAGCTTCAGGCCTCGATTCGTTTGCACGCAGGGCCGCGCAGCGAACTGCGCAGGCGAGCGGGCGGGATCAGTTCTTCTTGGCTTCGCAGCAGCTCTCGCCCGACTTCGCAGCCGGCGCGGTCTCGCTGCAGCACGCTCCGCCCTTCGCTTCGCCACCGGCGCTGCAGCAGCTGCCGGCCGGCGTTGCGGCTTGGGCGTTGCTGGAGCTGGGGGCCGAGGAGCAGGCGGCGAGGAGGAACATTCCGACGTAGGCGAGCTTCTTCATGCGGAGAAGGATGCACCGCGAACACGCAACCGTCAATGCGGCCATCGACCCGGGCGGGCCTGCGCAGGGCGGCCCACGTGCGCGGACCCGTCAGCGATCCTGCCGTGTCACCGAGCCGTCGCCGCTGCGATCGGCGCGCCGAAACGCGCCGGTGGGGCCCGCGAATTCCGCGAGCGTCACTTTTCCGTCGCCGTCGAGGTCGAAGCGCTCGACGAAGTCCTGGCCGAGCACGCGCTTCTTGTAGCGAAGCACCTCGTCGCGGCTGACGGCGGCGTCGCGGTCTGCGTCGATCTGTGCGAACAGTCCCAGCGGGCCCATCCACTCGTTCTGGCGCACCTTCTCGTCGTCGTCCTTGTCCCACGCGTCGAACGGGACGTCGTAGGGCTGCGGCCGTTGCCGCCGCGCGTCGGCCTGCTGGCGCCTGCGCATCGCTTCGGCGAGCAGTTCGCGCAATTCGGTCTCCGCGAGCGAGCCGTCGCCGTCCTTGTCGAAGAACGGCATCGCCGCGCGCAGCCACTTGTCCGTGATCTCCTTGTTCGACAGCACGGCGTTGCCGTCCTTGTCGAAGCGTTTCATCCACTCGTCGAGGCCGGGGATCTCGCCCTTGGGCTCCGGCATCTCTTCGGCTGGCGGCGGCGCTTCGGCCGCGGCCTCGGTGCGGTCGCGCTTGTCGAGCACGCCGTTGCCGTCGAGGTCGAGTTCGAGGAACGCGATCTCCGTTCCGTTCCACTCCTCGCGCGTGACCTTGCCGTCGCGGTTGAGGTCGATGCGCGACAGCGCGTCGAATCGGCGCAGCAACAGTTCCTTCGAGGTCGTGCGTTCGCGCGGCTCGTCCTTGCTGCGGTAGCGCGCGCGCACGAGGCCCTTGCCGACCTCGCTCGC
>CAZEQF010000233.1:0-6854 GCA_964514315.1 uncultured Singulisphaera sp.
GCCTTCACGAGCAGGTCGAGCTCGCTCGCCATCTTGGCGAGATCCCCCACCGAGCGCTCCGCCGACTGCACTCCATGAGCGGTGCTCTCGGCCGACTTGGCGACGGCCGTGATGCTGCGAGCGATCTCTTCACCACCGCGCACCGACTCTGCGATGTTGCGGCCGATCTCCGTGGTGACGGCAGTCTGCTCTTCGACGGCGCTGGCCACCGTGGTCTGGATCATGTTGATGTCGTCGATCACACGGCTGATCTCGGCAATGGCCGCGATGGCCGAAGTGGTATCGCCTTGGATGGACTCGATGCGACGGGCAATGTCCTCGCTCGCCTGCGCGCTGAGCTTGGCCAGTTGCTTCACCTCGTTGGCAACCACCGCAAAGCCCTTTCCGAGTTCGCCGGCGCGAGCAGATTCGATCGTCGCATTGAGCGCGAGCAGGTTGGTCTGCTGCGCGATCGCCGTGATCGTCTTGATGACCCGGCCGATTTCGGTGCTCGAATGGCCGAGCTTGGTGACGGTCTCGTTGGTCTTGGAAGAGAGGTCGACAGCTTGCGTCGCGACCTTTGCCGCCTCCGTCGTGCTGGCAGAGATCGACTTGATGCTGGCCCCCATTTCGTCGATCGCCGTCGCAACACTCTGGTTGTTGCGCGACACCTGCTCGGCAGCGGCAGCGACACTGCGCACCTGGGCGCTCGACTCGTCAGCGTCCACCGCAATCTGCCTGGTGACGGTGGAGAGATCCGAAGACGACGTCGAGAGCCGGATCGCCGCAGCGCGGACGCTCTCGACGATCTGCGCGTTCTTGCGTCGCGCGTTGACCTGGTCCGTCACATCGCTCGCAAACTTCACGACCTTGAAGGGCTTGCCGGATGGATCGAAGATCGGGTTGTAGCTCGCCTGGATCCAGACGACCTTGCCGCCGTTGCCGATGCGTTTGAATTCGCCCGCCTGGAACTTGCCCGAGCCGAGATCGATCCAGAACTGCCGATAGGCCTCGCTGTTGCGATCCGCAGGGTCGACGAACATCGAGTGGTGCTTGCCGACCACCTCGTCGATTCGATAGCCGAGCGTCTTCAGGAAGTTCTCGTTCGCGTGGCGGATCTTGCCATCGAGATCGAACTCGATGACGGCCATCGACTTTCCGATCGCTTCGAGTTGGCCTTGGCTGTCCGCCGAGCGCAGCTTCGCTTCCGTGATGTCGCTCGCGAACTTCACGACCTTGAACGGTCGGCCATTGGAATCGCGGATGGGGTTGTAGCTCGCGTGGATCCACACGTCCTTGCCGCCCTTTCCCACTCGCTGGAACTCACCGGACTGGAAGACCCCGCCCTTGAGATCGTCCCAGAACTTTCGATAGGCGTCCGTGTTCCGCTGCTGAGGAGGCACGAACATCGAGTGATGCTTGCCTACGATTTCCTCGAGGCGGTAGCCGAGCGCCTGGAGGAAGTTCTCGTTCGCGGTCCGAACCGTGCCGTCGATCTCGAACTCGATCACGGCCTGCGACCGGTGCAACGCATCCAATTCTGCCTGAAGCAGCTGAAGGCGTTGGGCATCTCCAAGACCTGCGTCTCCCAAAGCCATGGAAGAGTCGACGGAGAGAGTAGTCATGGAACGATGCCTTCGGTCTCGCCGCAGGCGATGGGATACGTGAGGACTCCGCCAAGTGGCGGATGCACCCTTCTCGGAGTAACAGCGGTGCAACTGACCCGTAAATGGGCGTAGCGGCACAATGCCGCAGCAGGGTCGCCCCTCACCCCGCGCGCAGACTCGTGACTACGCCATCGGAGTTCGTGGCCGGCCGCAGCTGCCGAGGCGTTGCGAAAACACGTCTACGACGCCGGAGTCGTGAGCACGCGCTCCACGACCTGCGCGTCTTCGCCAGTCGCGAAGACGATCACCACGTCGCCCTTGTCGAGTCGCGTCGGCCCGCGCGCGACGAGGTGCACGCCGCCGCGCACGACCGCGACCACCAACGCCGCAGCAGGAAGATCGAGCTCCGCAAGCGCCTTGCCCACCACCGACGCAGCATCCGGCACGCGGATCTCGAACAACCGGGGCACGGCCGCGACGCCGTGCGGTTGCCGATCGGAGCCGAGAACGGCCACCTCCGCCTCGATGCGACTCGCTCCGAGGGCCTCGAGCAGCTGACGCGCCATCGCGTGGCCCAATTGGCGTTCGCCGTGGACGACGCGCATGCGCGGCGCGGCCGACAGTTCGCGCAGCTGCTCGTCGCTGTGGACGCGGACCACGATCTCGGGCCTGCCGCCGACTGCGCGCACGTGCTCGATGGCGAGCCGCTGCGCGACCGAGTCGGGATTGGTCAGCACGACGACCTTCGCGGTGGAGACACCGGCCACGTCGAGCAACGAACGGTTGCCCGCGTCGCCCCACACCGCGTCGATGCCGCGACGACGCAAGTCCTCGACGATGGCGCGATCCATCTCCACGACCACGAACGGCACGCCGCGCGTCGCCAAGAACTCGCCGAGCACGCTGCCGACGCGTCCATAGCCGCAGAGCACCACGTGGTCCTTGCGAGGCTCCGCGAGCGGCGACGGCGGCTCCGCGAGCGTGCCCGCGTGGCGCGCGATCCACTTCGCCACGAACGGTTGCGACGTGAGCCATCGTTCGATCGGGCCGATGCCACGGAACAGGATCGGGTTCGCCGCGATGCTGGTCAGCGCCACCGCAACCACGAGATCGCGGCCGCCTGCAGGCAGCAGCCCGAGCTCGGTCGCGACCCCCGCCAACAAGAACGAGAACTCGCTCACCTGCGCGAGCCCCGCGCCGACGGACAACGCCGTGCGCATGCTGTTGCCCTTGCGCACGATCATCCAGATCGCGACGAACGGCTTGGCGACGAACACGAGCGTGAGCGCCGCGAGGACCGACAGCGGCTCCTCGAACACGTAGCGCGGGTCGAACAACATCCCGACCGCGACGAAGAACAAGACCGCGAATGCGTCGCGCATCGGCAACGCGTCGGCCGCAGCCTGGTGCGCGAGGTCGGATCGTCCGACGACCATTCCGGCGAGGAACGCACCGAGCGCGATCGAGACGCCGAACACCTCGGATGCAAGAAACGCGATGCCGAGCAGCAAGGCCAGCACCGCCAGCGTGAACAGTTCGCGGGACTGCGCGCGCGCGACGAACGCGAGAAGTCGCGGCACGATCGGCCCGCAACCCCACAGCACCACGACGACGAGCAACGCCAGCCGCAGGATGCTCGCGATCACGGTGCGCAGCAGCGGGTCTTCCCCTGCCTCGCGCCCGCCGGTCGCCATCGCCGGCAACACGACGAGCAGCACGATCGTGAAGATGTCCTCCACCAGGGACCAGCCGACCGCGATGCGTCCCGGCGTCGCATTGAGGATCCCGAGATCGGACATGCCGCGCACGATGAGCACGGTCGACGCGGTCGCGAGGCACATGCCGAGCACCGCAGCGCCGCCGATCGGCCAGCCGAACAACGCGAACATGCCCGCGCCGAGCGCGACGACCGCGCCACTCGCAGCGATCGCGCCTGGCACCGCGACCTTTCGCACCGCGAGCAAGTCGCGCAGCGAGAAGCCGAGGCCGACGCCGAACATCAGCAGCATCACGCCGATGTCGGCGAGATCTTCCGCGAGATCGGCGCTGCCGACGAAACCGGGCGTGTGGGGCCCGATGAGCACGCCCGCGAACAAGTAGCCGAGCAACGGCGACTGGTTGAGCCTGCGCGCGAAGGTGCCGAAGACCAGCGCGAGCGACAGGCCTATCGCGACGGTGGGCGCCCAGTCCATGGGCTCAGACGACCGGCTTCGGGTGCGGGCAGTCGCACGGCGTGGCGCGGCAGCGCGGGCAACCGTTCGCGTACTTCTTGGCGCCGATCGCGTCGAGGTCGAGGCCGTGCAGCGACGCGAGCGTCGCGAGCCACGCGTAGACGTCGGCGAACTCCTCTTCGAGGTTGTTGCGTTCGCCGCGACGGATCGCGCGGACGAGCTCGCCGACTTCTTCGACGAACCACAGCAGCGTGCCTTGCTTGCCGCGCGCGCGGTCGCGTTCGAGGTAGATCTCTTCGATGCGCTTCTGGAACGAGTTCACGGCGGCCTCCGCGGCGGTCAGGCGTTGCGCTTGCAGGTCAACACGACGACGTCCTCGCGAAGGCCGTCGCTGCCGGCGTCTTCTTCGATGCCGCCGAGCACCATGTTCATGAACATCGCGGTGTGGCGCGCGGTGTGCTCCAGCACGCGCTCCGAGAACGCTTGCGTGCGCAGCGCCGCCTCGTTGACGAGCAACAGGCGCATGCCCGCGGTCATCGCGATCTCTTGCGGACGCAGCGACTTCTCGAACACGGGGCCGTCGTCGAGTCCGAGCGCGAGGCCCTCGGCGGCGACTTGCTTGAGCTCGCCGCGTTGGCAGACGAGCAACGGCGAACGCGCGCCGGCCTGGTAGAGCTTCGCGCCCGCGGCGGAAACCTGCAGCAGCGTCGCCTTGGCGCACACGCCTGCGGGCAGGCTCTGCTGCAGCACGCGGTTCGCGTGGCTCAGCGCCTTGCGCGGCGCGGCCGCTTGCGCGAGCGCGCGTTGCAGTTCGTCGCGCGCCATGCGCGCCGCGACGACCGACGCCGCGGTCTGGCCTTCGCCGCTCACGAGGTAGACGACGACCGAGTCCTCGACCGTCGCCGCGCCGTAGTAGTCGAGGCCGCCGCGCGAGCCTGCAGCGAGCGCACCGTCGATCTCGTAGCCCGCGATCTCCGGCAACGACTGCGGCAACGACTTGTCGCGCAGCTGGCGGACTTGCGGGTCCTGCGTCGCGAGCGCGCCACCCTTCTTGTCGCCTTGCTTCAGCAACTCGGTGAGGTCGTTCGCGAGGTATTGCAGCGAACGGCCGATCGCGCCGATCTCGTCGTCGCCGGACGAAGGAACCTTCACTTCGCTGCCGCGGCCGAGCTTGGACACCGCGAGCGCGATGTCGGTGAGCCGCGACGAGATCTTGCCGCCGAGCATCCAGCCGACGATTCCGCCGGTGATGCCGATCACGAACGGGACCGCGAGCGCCGCGAGCTTGCCCTTCTGCAGGACATCTGCGTCGGCCTCAGGGATCGCGCCTTGGAGGTTGAGCAGCACGACGAGCGAGCCGGCGAATCCCGCGAGCAACGCCGCGCCGCCGGTGGTCAACGCGATCGTGAGCCCGAGCTTCCCTTTCGACTTGTTGCTGCTGCGCGCCATGCATCACCACCCGAACCAAGGCAGGACGAAGAACATCGACAGGCCTGCGTAGACGCCCGCCATCTGGTCGTCGGCCATGATGCCGAGCGCGCCGGGCAGGTCTTCGAGCTTGCGCGCAGGCTGCGGCTTCCACACGTCGAACACGCGGAACGCGAAGAACGCGGCCGTGTGCCCCATCGCGTCGGGCAGCTTGTTCGCGAGCGCCGCGTAGACGCCGATCGTCACGAGGTAGCCGACCACTTCGTCGAGCACGAACGCGCCGGGGTCCTCGTTGGGGAACGTGCGCTTCACGAAGTCCGTCTGCATGCAGCCGAGCACGAACAGCACGACCGCAGCGCCCCACCACCACGCTTCTGCGCGGTCGCCGGCGAGCGCCTGGATCAGCACGCCGATCACGACGCCGCCGAGCGTGCCGACGGTGCCGGGCGCGAAGGGCGACAGCCCGAGGCCACAGCTCGTGATCAGGAGGAAGCGCAACCGGTCGACGAAACTCATGCGCACACTCACCGCGCGAACAGCACGTCGCGCGCCTTGATCACGTAGTTGACGCCACTGACGACCGTGAGCGCGAAGCTCAGCCAGAGTCCCGCGACCGTGAGCGGCATCCACGACTCGCAGCCCGCGACGATCATCATCAGCGACGCGGCGGTCCAGCACTGCGTGACCATCTTCCACTTGCCGAGCTTGTCGGCAGGGAAGGGCCGCCCCGACGCCTCGACGACGCCGCGCACCGCGGTCACGAGGAACTCGCGCGCGAGCACCACGACGACATACCAGTAGGGCATCACCGCGGTCGCAGCAGGGAACTTCAGCAGCAGCACGAACGCGCCGGCGATCAGCACCTTGTCGGCGAACGGGTCCGCGACGCGGCCGAACGCGGTGACCATGTTCCACTTCCGCGCGAAGTAGCCGTCGAGGAAGTCGGTGCACGCGGCGACGAGGAACAGCGCGAACGCCCACCACACCAGCGTCAGGTCGGGCCGCGAGCCATCCTCGACGAGTTCGAGGCACACGAACGTCGCGGCCGTGACGACGAGGCGCGACAGGGTGATGGCGTTCGGGATGTTCACTTGCTGCGGCGTGCGCGCGCGAGCTCGGCGCGCAGGCCGTAATCCTGTGCCGCCGTGATCTTGGCGTCCACGATCTGGCCAGGTTCCGCCGCGTCGGCCGCGAAGTGCACGCGGCAGTCGACCTCCGGCGCGTCGGCGTAGGTGCGGCCGACGAGGTCGCCGCTGTCCGCGTCGATGCCGTCGAGGATCACCGGCATCGTCTTGCCGACGAGGCTCTTCTGGAACGCGTCGAGGATGCCCTTCTGCTGCTTCATCAGCGCCGCTCGCCGCGACTCAGCGACCTTCTCGGACACCTGGTCCGGCATGTCGTAGGCGGGCGTCGTCTCTTCGCGCGAGTACGGGAACACACCGAGGCGCTCGAACTTGAAGCGCGCGCAGAAGTCCTGCATCTCGGCGAAGTCCTGCTCGGTCTCGCCGGGGAACCCGGTGATCAGCGTGCTGCGCACCGCGATGCCTGGCACCTCGTCGCGCAGACGCCACAGGATGCCTTCGACTTGCTCCTTGCTGACCGCGCGCTTCATCGCCTTCAGCATCGGCGAGCTGATGTGCTGGATCGGGATGTCGAGATACTTCACCGC
>CAZEQF010000234.1:0-6832 GCA_964514315.1 uncultured Singulisphaera sp.
AATACCAACGTCCGGTGGCCAAGACAAAAACATTGCACGGAGTTGATTTATTCATCTCGTCCTGCATCGCGAGCAGCGCATGGCAGTCCTGCGTGAGCCATTTCCTCATCGCAGACAATCGAGACGGAGTCGCCGGATAGAGGTCGTTCTTGCGTTCGATCAAGCGGCTGTGCTGCAGCACGGCAGCGAGCAGGTCGAACTCTTGGACTTTCGCATCGGCGCGGTTCTTCTCGTGCAGAGCCAACTCCTTCGCTGCGGACTCGAGTTGCGCGTTGTGCGCTGCCTCGAGCGCGTAGTCGATCGCGAACGCGGCGCCGGCGATTGCCGTCAACAACACTGCGCCCGCTGCGGCAAACGGCAGGCGGTGGCGACGCACGAGCTTGCGCAGTCGATAGGCGGCGCTGGGCGGTCCTGCGAGCAGCGGTTCGTGGACCTGGAAGCGACGAAGGTCCTCTGCGAGCGCGTCCGCGGTCTCGTAGCGACGTTCGCGGTCCTTCTCGAGCGCCTTGAGCACGACCCAGTCGAGGTCGGACCGCAGGGCCTTCCACGTCGCGATGGCGGGCTTCTTGTGCTCTCCGAGTTGCCGCAGTCGCGTGCTCGGCCGCGGCGCTTCTGCCTCGGTGCGGGCCTTCCGCATCGACGAAGGACTGCCGCCGCGCAGTTCCGACGACGCGAACGGCAACTCGCCGACGAGCAGTTCGTAGAGCATCACGCCGAGCGAGAAGACGTCTGCGCGCGTGTCGACGTCGGCTTCGCCGCGATCCGCTTGCTCGGGGGCCATGTATTCGGGCGTGCCGATCACCTGGCCTGCTTCGGTGAACAACGTGGCGTCGACGAGCTTCTCGCCGAGCGCCTTGGCGAGGCCGAAGTCGATGACCTTGATGCGCGGCGTCGCGGCGTCGCCACTGACGAGCACGTTGGTCGGCTTGAGGTCGCGATGCACGACGCCCTTGTGGTGCGCGTGCTGCACCGCGTCGCAGACCTGTCGCATCAGCGCAAGGCGCGCTTCGAGGCTCAAGGCATGTGCCTCGCAGAACGTCGTCAGCGGCCGGCCTTCGACCAGCTCCATGACGAAGTACGGCTGGCCGCGTTCGCTCGTGCCGCAGTCGTAGACCTTGGCGATGCCGTCGTGCTGCATGCGCGCGAGCGCCTGCCGCTCCTGCTCGAAGCGCGCGATGACGGCCTTGCTGTCCATGCCGAGCTTGATGAGCTTGAGCGCAGCCTGGATGCGCACCGGCGACGTGCGTTCGACGCGGTAGACGGTGCCCATGCCGCCTTGTCCCAGCACTCCTTGCACGCGCCACGGCCCGATCGCTTCTGGGTGGTCGCCGGCCCACAGCGAGCGCAGCGAGTCCACGGTCCGTCGGATCTTGGACTCGGCCTTCGGGTGCTGAGCACACCACGCGTCGACGCGCGACGTGGTCGGCAGCTCGCCGCGCGCATGGAGGCTCGTGAGTTCGTCCTCGACGCTCTCGGGCAACTCCGGGTTTGGCTCTCCGACGTGTTCCGCCATGGGCAGCGCTGCGTTGCGAGGGCCGCGGCGCGAGTTGCGCGATGTGGCCTTCCTTCGATCGTGTGCCTAGCATGCCGCGACACCCGGAGAGACTGAAGGGGCGCCCGGAGAGGCGCGCAGATGACGGACCCACTGGATCCAGAAGAACAGCAGCTGCTCGAACGCGCCAAGCGCGGCGATCGCGAGGCGCAGGACGATCTGTTCCGCCGCCACATGGATTGCGTGCACGCGTGGGTCCGCCTCAAGCGCAGTCCGCTGGCCGCGAGCCGCGAGTCGGCGATGGACGTGGTGCAGAGCGTGTTCCGCGAGGCGATCGTCGACCTGCCCAAGTTCGAGTGGAACGGCGGGCGCAGCTTCCGCAACTGGCTCCTCACCTATGCCGAGAACAAGATGCGCAACCGCGAGCGGTTCCATCGCGCGGAACGGCGCCATCCGAACCGCGAGCGCGACGCGCAGCTTTCGCAGGTGTATGCGTCGGTCGCGACGCCGCTGCGCACGACGGACGCGCGCGAGCAAGTGGAGGAGTTCGAGCGCGCGTTCTTCCGCCTCGCCGATCCCGACCGCGAGATCATCCTGCTCGCGCGCATCGAAGAACTGTCGCACGCGCAGATCGCGGAGCGCCTCGGCGTCACCGAGGCGAACAGCCGCAAGATGCTGAGCCGCGCGATGGTGCGGCTCGCGAGCTTCATGGCGCCGTAGCCGCCCGCGGCGTGCTTACTTGCCGGCGGGCACTTCGATCGAGCCACCGACGCCCGGCGCGGGCGTCTCCGCTTCGGCAGCTGCTTCGGGCGGCGTCGTGAGCGCCTCGACGAAGATCCTTGCGGCGGCGTTGGACGGGTCGATCTCCAGCACGCGGCGGAATGCGGCGAGCGCCTTCTCGGCCTGCAGCGAGAACTTCAGGTTGTAGGCGAGCACGAGCTGCGCCATCGCGTCGTAGGGCTTGCTGTCGATGTAGCGGCGCAGCGCCGCCATCTGCTCCTCGAACGTCTCGGGCTTGCTGTAGAGCAGGCGCTTGTCGGTCTCGGCGCGCGCGAGGCCGGGTTCGAGGCGGAGCCCTTCGCCGATCAGGAACGCCGCGAAGTGGTAGTCCGCGACCGCGAACACCGCGTCCGCCATCACGAAGTGCAGCGACGCGTCGGCGGGCAGCAGCGTGCGGGCCTTCGCGTAGGCGTCGACTGCGTCGCGGTAGCGGCCTTCGCGGAAGTAGTAGTCGCCGTAGTCGACGTAGCGGCGGCCCTGTTCTTCGGCCGTTGCTTCCTTCGCGCCGCGCGCGAACACCGGCTCGTCGCCGGGCATCGCGACACCGCCTGCGAGCGCTGCGTCAGAGGCCGCCGGAGCGGCAGGCGAGGACGAGTAGACGTAGGTGGTCTCGTAGACGACCGGGCTGTAGTAGGTCGCCGGCATCCAGTAGATCGGCGTGTAGCACGAGCGATACCACCACGGGTTGAAGTCGCAGTAGCCGATGCTCCACCACCAACGGCTGCGCGGGGCGCAGTAGCCCCACGGATACCACGAGGACCATCCCCAGCAGGTCGAGCCGTAGCCGTAGCCGAAGCTGACTCCGACGCACCACGACGGCGTGCTGGAGCACCACGGGTTCCAGGCGCCGATCGGACGGCAGGGGTTCCACACCGGGCCGTAGCACGAGCCGCCGTAGTAGGGCCGCGTGCCGCAGTAGGAACCGCCCGAGTAGTAGCCCGCGCCGGACAGGATGCCGTTGGTCGTCGTGCGCGGCCGCGTGAGGCCCGGGACGAACGCATTCGTCACGGGGCGCGAGCTCAGGGTCGGTTGGCCGAACGCGCCGTTCGGTCGCGGGGCCGGCCTCGTGTCCGAAGGGCCGCGCGGGCCGACGGTCGGCCGGCCGGGTTGGTAGCGGTCGACGATCTGCGTCGTCGTCGGCGAAGGGTTGGCGCGCGGCCGCGGCGTGAGGCCGGGGTTGCTGGGCTTGACCTGCGCGTTGCCTGCGGGGCGCGAGCCCGCATCGCCGCGGTCGCCGCGCGGTCTCGGCGTGGCGACTGGCTCGTAGCGGTCGACGACGGTCGGCTTGGATGCGGGGCGGTCCGAAGGATTGGAAGACGGGCGCGACGAAGGGCGGCCGCCGGGGACGTTCGAAGACGGGCGCGAGCCGCCGACCGAGCCTCCGGTGTTCGGCCGCGGGGTCGGCGTCGTCGACGTCGTGTCGCGGTCGACGATCTTGATGCTGCCACCGACGGGGCGAGACGGCGTGTAGGGCGAGGTGCCGGGGCGTGCGCCAGGGACCGACGGCTGCGACGAGCTGCCCGAGTTGGTGTTGGGGCGCGTGCTGCCAGGGGTGCGGACGCCGCCCGGAGTTTGCGGGGTCGTGTAGGTCGGGCGCGTGCTGCCGGTCTGCGGCCGGCTCGGCTGCGTGTTCGGTCGGGTGGAGCCGGTGCTCGGACGCGCGGGGTTGCTGACGGGCGGCGTGTAGGTCGGCTGCGGGATCGTCGCGCTCGGGCGCGGGGTGCTCGGCCGCGGCGTCGAGGCGGGCGAAGGCGTCGGGCGAGGGCTCGGCTGCGAGAAGGAGCCGGGCATCGGGCGCGGGGCGGAAGGGGCGGGGTTCACGTTCGGCCGCGGGGCGGGACTTACGCTCGGCCGCGGCGAGGGCATCGAAGGCATCGCGCTGGGGCGGGGGGCGGGGCTCACACTCGGCCGCGGGGCTGGACTCACGCTGGGCCGCGGGGCTGGCGCCGGCGACGGCGCGCTGCCGGAGGAGGAACTCGACCCCGGCTTGGGCCGCTGCGCCTCGAGGTCGTTCGAGCAGCACAGCACGAGTGCGAGGCAGGCGAGGACCGGGGGCAGTCGCAGTGTCTTCATGGGAGGTCGTTCCGACGCGGAGGGCGCGCGCGCTGGCAAAAGGGATGCCCGACGCGAGCGCATGGGGCCAAGCAGCCGTTGCGCCTTGCGTTGCGAACGATTTCGCCCGCAATCCGATCGCAGTTGCCCGTCTGGCTGTCGCCCCAGCGGGACACTTCGTCGCGGCAGCGCGACCGACGCGGCCTTCGCACGGCGGGCGATCCACCGCGACGGCTCCGCGGTCACCATTCCTCACACGAGCCGAATGCGCCGCTCGCGATGCGCCGCCAGAATGGCCCGCCGATGCACACCCTGGGAAAGCTCTTCTTCCGCGGGCTCGCCGCGATCCTGCCGGTCGCGCTCACGGGCTACCTGATCTACGCCGCGGTCGTCGCGGGCGAGACGATGTTGCGCGGGCTCCTGGTGTGGCTGTTCGAGGAGCTGAAGCTCGAATGGCACTACTGGCCGGGCATGGGCTTCGCGGTCTCGATCGTGCTCGTCACCGCGGCCGGCCTGCTGACGTATTCGTTCTTGCTGCGCACGGTCTACCGCGCGTTCACGTCGCTGCTGCAGCGCATCCCGGTGGTGAAGTCCGTCTACGGGATGATCGTCGACGTCGTGCGGTTGCTGTCCGCCGAGGAACGGCCGTTCCACAAGGTCGTGCTCGTGCAGATGCAGAACGGCACGGAGCAGCTCGGCTTCCTCACGCGCGAGGACTTTGCGGACCTGCCTGGGTTCGACCCCGAGCGCGTCGCGGTCTACCTGCCGATGAGCTACCAGCTCGGCGGCTTCACCGTGATCGTGCCGCGTTCGCGCATCCGCGAAGTGCCGATGAAGGCCGAAGACGCGCTGCGCTTCTGCGTGACCGCCGGCGTGTCGCGTGCGGAGCCCAAGAACGAGTGAGCCGCGCGCACGGCGGCGGGTAGCTTCTGCCGCCGATGCAGACAGTGCCCGCGCTCGATCCGTACCGGCCGTTGTGGCGCGCCATCGCCGCGCTGTCGGCGCTCGCGATCCTCGTGATGCTGGGCCTCGTCGCGCTGCGCATCGGCTACCCGTGTGAGCTCGAGTGGATGGAAGGCGCGATGGTCGACGAGAGTTCGCGCGTTCGCCACGGCTTGTCGAGCTACCACGCGCCTTCGACGCGGCACGTTCCGTTCCTCTACACGCCGCTGTTCTACATGGCGGGCGCGATCGCGAGCTTCCTGGTCGGCGAAGGGTTCTTTGCGGTGCGTGTCGTGTCGGTGCTGTCGACCGTCGGCTGCCTCGCGCTGCTCGCGTCGATCGTCTACGCCGAGACCGAGAAGCGCCGCGCCGCTTTGTGCGCCGCGGGGCTGTTCGCCGCGGGCTATGGCTGGCTGCATGCGTGGTACGACCTCGGCCGCAACGACATGCTGTTCCTTGTGTGCATGCTCGCGACGTGGCGGTTGCTGCTCGCGCGCACGGACAAAGCCATGTGGTGCGCCGCCGCGTGCGCGATGCTCGCGTTCTTCGCCAAGCAGACTGCGTTGATGTGGCTGCCGGCGCTCGCGATCGCCGCGTTGCTGCTCGACGTCCGCCGCGGCGCGAAGTTCTGCGTCGCATCTGCGCTCGGCATCGGCCTCTCGTGCTACGCCTACGACGCGCTGACCGACGGCTGGTTCTCGTTCTACGTGTTCGCGATGCCGCGCGCGCATCACTGGCAAGGCGATCGCTTGCTCGCGTTCTGGACCGAGGACCTCGTGCCCGTGCTGCCGCTCCTCGCGTTGTCGTTGCTCGCGTTCGCGCAGCGATGGAGCGCGCGCGGGGCGCGGCAGGCGCTGGCGCTCGGCGCCGCGGTCGGCGGCGGCGTGGTCGCGTCCTACGTGTCGCGGCTCCACGTCGGCGGCTTCGACAACGTATTGATCTACGGCTTTGCGGCGCTGTGCGTCGTGGGCCCGATCGCCGCCGTCGCCTTCGAAGGGCCAGGCCTGCGCCGGTTTGCGACCGCGTTGTTGTTCGTGCAGTTCGCAATGCTCGTCATCGACGTGCGGTCCTTGTCGTCGAAGCCGATGCTTTGCGACCCGTCGCGTTGCCTGCCACGCGCGGGCCACGAGAAGGCGTGCGCCGAGATCCGCGACTTCGTGCGCGCGCAGGACGGTCCCGTGTGGTTGCCGTTCCAGGGTTGGCTCGCGGTCGAAGCCGGCAAGGAGCCGAGCGCGCACGGCCAGGCGGTGGTGGACCTGCTCGCCTGGGTCGAACAACCCGGCCTCCCACCCGACGATCGCGCCGCCGTCGCCTTGCTGCAGAGCCTGCGGGAGGACGTCGAAGGCGGTCGCTACGCGGCGATCGTGCTGCAGGAACCGCAGGGCGCGAAGTTCACGGGCTCGTTCGGGCCGTTCGTGGGCGGGTATCGCCTGCGCGCGGTGCCGTTGCTGAGTGATCCGATGGCGATCCGGCCGCTGGTCGGGATGCACACGCACTCGCCGTACGTGCTGGAGCGGGGGCGGTGAGCGAGGCAGGGTGAGGCTGGGAGGGACCGACCCGACAGCG
>CAZEQF010000235.1:0-6826 GCA_964514315.1 uncultured Singulisphaera sp.
GATGCAGTGGCGTAGCGGACGTGTCGATCGAGATCGTCGCGACGTCGTCGACGAAGCGCACCGAGATCGACACGTGCGGCAGCGTCGCGCGCGCAGTCTCGGCGTCACGCCGCGCCTGTTCGGCAAGGCGTTGCTTCTCCTCCGCTTCCTTCTTTGCAGCCTCGGCGATGCGAGCCTGCCACTTCGGATCCGGGTTCTTCGCGTTGGGGCCGCGGCCGCGCTTCGCAGCGGCGCTGAGCGGCTTGTTGTCCTGCCGCCTCTTCGGCGCAACCGGCGTCGGCGCCTCGGCGGCGGGAGCGCTCGCGCGCGGCAGCAGGTCCACGCCGAGCACGGCGGCGATGCCCTTCTCGACGCGCTCCTCGATGGCGCCGGAATGGTAGAGGCGGCTCTTCTTCGCGGTCGCCTCGACGTCGAAGACTGCGGCGCGCGAGAGCCAGTTGCCCCACGGCAACGCAGCGACCTTGCGTTCGAGTTCGGAGAGCGAAAGGCAGCGGAAGGTCGCGCAGCGCAGCAGCAGGTGGCTCGCGGTTCCGAGGTGCAGGTGGGCGCGCAGCAGCAGGTCGCGCGAGCCGCGGAACGCGACGCCGCCGGGCAGTTCTCGCGGCGTTGCGCCGAGCGCCGTGAGTTCGGCTGCGAGCAGTGGCTCGAGCCCGGGCAGGCACGCGGCGAAGAGATCGAGTTCCATGGGGGCGAGCACGGTAGCGCGCGCTTGCCGCCCGCACACCATCGCTCCATGCTGCCTCGATGCGGCTTGCGCTTGCGTCCTTGGTCGTTTCGTTGGTCGCCGCGTGCAGCGGCGGCGAATCCGGCTCGGCCGCGGCGCCGGCAGTTGCGAGCGAGAATCCGTCGCCGCGCGCGTCGGCATCGTCCTCGGACCCCGCTTCTGCGCTCGCTTCGGTGCGCGCGGGCCGCTGCGTCGCATGCCACGCGATCGAAGGGCCTGCGGCCGCTTCCGCTGCGCCGCTGGCGCGCATTCCGTTGCGCGACGGGGCGCCGTTGCGCGCGGGCGGCGCATTGGTGGAGTTCTTGCGAACGCACCATGCGGCAGCCGACGCGGACGCCATCGCAGCGTGGCTCCGCGGTGGCGAGCCTGTGGCCTTGCGGGCCGCGAGCGTCGCGACCGATGCGCCAGCGCGCGGCGAACGGCTGTTCGGCGAACTCGGCTGCGCTGCGTGCCATCAGGACCCTGCGATGGCTTCGCTCGCAGTCCGCGCCGACCACTCGGCGCTCGTCGCGTTCCTCCGCGATGCCGCTGCGCGTCGGCCCGACCTCGCGCACGACTTCGCGCTGTCGGCGGGCGAGGCCTCGGATCTCGCTGCGCATCTGCTGCGCGCGCAGGCGGTCGGACTCGACGACGCGCCGGCGCAGGGCCTCGAATGGGAGTGCTTCGAGATCGACATCGACGGCGACAAGTTGCCGGAGCTCGACGGGGTCGTGCCGACGGCGAAGGGAGCCACGGATCGCGTCGACGTGGACGTTCGCACGCGCAACGACCGGTTCGCGCTGCGATTCTCGGGCCTCTTGCTCGTGCCGCAGTCGGGCGAGTGGACGTTCACGCTCGGCAGCGACGATTCTTCGTGGCTCTGGATCGACGACGAGCTCGTCGTCGCGAACGCGAAGGTCGCTCCGCACAGCAAGAAGAGCGGGACCGTTCGCCTCGAGTCCGGTGCGCATCGCATGCGCATCGTCTTCACCGAGCTGGGCGGACAGGAGAGTCTCGAGTTCTTGTGGCGTGGGCCGTCGACCGATGTGTCGCCTGTGCCTAGCTCCGCGCTTGCGCGCAAGGCGGTCAACCTCGTGCCGCCTGCGAACCCAGCGATCGCCGTCGACGCCGCGCTGGTTGCGCGCGGCGAAGCTGCGTTCGCCGCGCGCAACTGCGCCGCGTGCCACGAACGCGATGGCGCGGCTTCGCCGCGGCCTGCGACGCCGTGGGCGCAGCTGCGCGGCGGACCCTGTGCGGTTGCCGCAGACGGCGAGGCGGTGTTCGCGTCGTCGCGCGAACTGTTGCGAGGCGAGCCGAGCCCCGCAGTCGCGCTCGATGCGTCGTTGCATGCGTTGCGTTGCGTTGCGTGCCATGCGCGCGACGGTCGCGGCGGCATGGACGCGGCTGCGCGCGCGCGGCTCGTCGAGGTGGAGGACATCGGCGACGAAGGGCGCGTTCCGCCGGACCTCTCGCGAGCAGGGCATCGTCTGCGCAGTGAATGGCTGCGTTCGGTGCTGGCCGGCGAGCATCGCATCCGCGGCTACATGAAGGCGCGCATGCCGCGTCTCTCCGCTGCGCTGGCCACGGAACTCGCGGCCGCATTCGAGCGCGCGGACGCGAAGCCCGGTGACGACGTCGAGCCCGTGTTCGACAGCAAGCTGGTGCAGCGCGGCCAAGAACTCGTCGGCGTCGCAGGGCGCAACTGCGTCACGTGCCATCCGTTCGGCGGCCGGCGCGCGATCGGCCCGCAGGGCATGGACCTCGCGTTGCAGCACGCGCGCCTCAAGCCTGCATGGTTCGCGGATTGGCTGCTGCACGCGACGTCGTTGCGGCCGGGGACGCGCATGCCGTCGTTCTGGCTGCGCGACGACGCGGCTGCGCGCGAGGACGTCGCGGCGATCCGGCTGTGGTCTTCGCTCGGAGCTGCCGCGCCGATTCCGAAGGGCTATGCGAGCGCCGGCCGCGGCCTCGAACTCGATCCCGTCGATCGTCCGATCCTGCACGGCGCGTTCTTGAAGGGCCTGTCCGCGCGCTGCGTCGCGGTCGGCACGCCTTCGCGCGGCCACTATGCGTTCGACGTCGAGCATGCGCAGCTTGCGTGGCTGTGGCGCGGCGAGTTCCTCGATGCTGCGGGCACGTGGAGCGGTCGCGCCGGCCAATTGCTCTCGCCGCTGTCCGGGGATCGCGTCGCGCTCGACGTGCTCCTGATCCGCGAAGTGGGCGGGGCTGCCGAGAACAAGCCGCAGTCCATCGGCCAGCGTCGCATGGCGGACGGCAGCCCGACGTTCCGTGTGCGCATAGGCGGCGCGGTCTACGAAGACTCTGTTGCGCCGGAGTTGACGCAACGTGGCATCGAGTTCGTCCGCACGATCCGTTGCGAGCAGGGCGTGCTGCGCGTCGAGGCCGCGGCGCAGAGCGGCGGAGCGCGCGTGACGATCGAAGGCGCGCCCGCAGGCTCTCGCGAACTGAAGGCCGGCGAGTCGCTCGAGCTCCGGTACGCGTGGTGAGCGCCTGGCAGCCCGTTGAAGAACGCATGCTGCCTGCGGGCGCGGCATCCGGGCCGACCTCTGCGTCTTGCGAACTGCGTCGAATCCGAGGATTCGACACCGTTCGCACTCCTTGATCTCGACTCGGCGCCCAGGCTCTCGGCGACACAGCCGTTCTTCGACGGGCTGCCCGGGTCGATTGGTCTGCCGTCCGCGTGACGTCTCTCGTCGTTGCGCGGTGGCCGGATCGAAGCGCTCGCTTGCTCCGGCGAACCGCCGCTCGCATCGGCACCGCACGCACGTTGCGCCCGGACGTCGACGAACAGCAGCAAGGCGGCGCCGGACCGCGTCCCTTCCTGCTCGTCGCAGCCGGTGATTCCGCCCGTGCGCAGCGTTCTTCACGAAAGCTGAACGAAAGCACCGCTACCCGTCCTGCGTTCGGTTCTCCATGCTGATGGCGCTGTCGGAGGTATCTCGCATGCACGCTTCGCACAACGGCCCGCGCTCCTTGGCCCAGCATCCCGTCGACGTCCTTCGCGACGAGCATCAGCTCTTGCTCAAGGTCGTCGACGCGATGGAGAACGAATCGCGCGACATGCTCGCAGGCGGGCGCATGGAGCCGGAGTTCTGGCGGCGCGTGGTCGAGTTCTTGGAGCACTTCCAGGACCGCTTGCACCACGAGAAGGAAGAGGCCGTCCTGTTCCCGGAGTTGGCGCGCCTCGGCCTCGCTCGCGCGGTCGCTTCCGTCGCGGCGTTGTCGGCGGAGCACTCCGAAGGGCGTCGCGCGGTGCGGACGATCCTGGATGCGCTTGCGCGTCGCGATGCGAGCCGGCTCGCCCATGCGGCGATCGCCTTCTGTCGTCGCGAACGCATGCACATCGCGCGCGAGGAGGAGCAGTTGCTGCCGGCGTGCGCCGAGGCGTTGTCCGCAGACCAGGCCGCGAGGTTGGCGCAGGCGTTCGAGGCGCATCGCGAGACCGTCGATCCGACGATCCTCGCGCGTTGCCGGAGCATCGCGCGCTTCGTGTTCGTCAGCGAAGAGTTGGAGACGTTCTCGGGGTGAGCCCGTCCTGCGAGGCCGTGCCCGCAGGCTAGGCCGCGGCAGGACTCGCCACTACGCTGCGGCGCGTGATCCACCTCGCGCCCGCGCTCCTCGCGTTCGTGTCGTCGCATGGCCCGCAAGAGCCTGCGTCGCCGGCGCCGGTCCCCGCAGTCCCCGCCGAAGGGGAGGCGCGCTACGCCACGATCGTCGACGTGCCGATCCCCGAGGGCATCGTGCTCGAAGTGGGCGGCATCGCCGAACGTGACGACGCTCTCTATGTCTCCACGCGTCGCGGCGAGGTCTGGCGCATTGCCGATCCGTACGCCGAGCAGCCGAAGTTCACGCTGTGGGCCGAAGGCCTGCAGGAGCCGCTCGGTCTGCTCGACCACGACGGTTGGCTCTACTGCGCGCAGCGCGGCGAGTTGTCGCGCATGCGCGACCGCGATGCCGACGGGCGCATGGACGAGCTCGAGACCGTTGCGACCGGCTGGACGTTGTCGGGCAACTACCACGAGTATTGCTTCGGCCCCGCGCTCGCCGCGGACGGCTCGATGTGGCTGTCGCTCAACAAGCCGTTCGGCGACGAACCGTTCGGTCGCGCGCCGTTCCGCGGGTTTGCCGTCGCGGTGCAGAAGGACGGATCGTGGACCGCCGAATGCGCAGGCCTGCGTTCGCCCGCAGGCATCGGCACGGCGCCGTGGGGCGAGGTCTTCTACACCGACAACCAGGGCGAGTGGTGCGCGACGAGCAAGTTCGCGCCGCTGCAGCGCGGCGACTTCCACGGGCATCCGTGGGGCATCGAGTCGTGCAAGGATCCGCGCAGCAGCGCGCCGCATCCGGGCGAAGTGAAGAGCGGCATGCGCATGGAGCAGGCCGCGAAGACGATCCCCAACTTCCGGCTGCCCGCGGTGTGGATCCCGTACGACGAATGCGGCCGTTCGCCGGCTGGCTTCGTCTGGGACGACGCAGGTCGCTTCGGCCCGTATCGCGGGCAGGTCTTCTGCGGCGACCAATACAGCTCCGAGGTGTTCCGCATGTCGCTGGAACGCGTGCAGGGACGCTGGCAGGGCGCGTGCTATCCGTTCCGGCGCGGATTCGCATGTGGCCTCGTCCGCGTGCAGTGGGCGAAGGACGGCTCGTTGTGGTGCGGGCTCACGAATCGCGGCTGGGGTTCGCTCGGGCAGAAGGAACACGGACTGCAGCGGCTGCGATGGAACGGCGAGACGCCGTTCGACCTCGTCGAGGCGAAGGCGACGAAGGACGGATTCGATCTCGTGTTCTCGATGCCGGTCGACGGATCGTCGCTCGACGGCGTGAAGGTCAAGAGCTGGACCTACGACCACCACGAGAGCTACGGCTGCCCGCCGCGCGACGTGAAGCCGCACGAAGCGACGGCGACGGTCGCGAACGGCGACGGTCGCGTGGTGCACCTGAGCGTGGATTCGCTCGCCGACTGCCGCGTCTATGCAATCGACGCGTCTGCGATCCGTTGCGCAGCGTTGCCGGGGCAGCCGACGCCGAAGATCCTCCATGGCAAGGCGTGGTACACGCGCAATGCCGCGCCGTGACGCACAGAAGGTCGCGCGCGCCGCGCGCCGATAGAGTCCGAGAGCACGCTCCCCATGGGTGACCCGATCACGATCCGCGCGTTCCGCGAAGGCGACGAGCAAGGTTTGCTCGCGGGCTACAACGCGGTGTTCTCCAAGCCGCGTTCGCTCGCGCACTGGAACTGGCAGTTCCGCGACAACCCGGTCGGCGCCTTCCACATCGCCGTCGCCGAGCACGAAGAGCACGGCATCGTCGGCAGCTACACGAGCATGCCGGTGCGCGTGCGCATGGAAGGCGAGGACCTGATCGCGGCGCAGGGCCTCGACATGTGGGTGCTGCCCGACTTCCGCCGCCACGGCGCGCGGCCGGGACTGTTCGTGCACATCGGCTGGAAGATGTACGAGATCTTCGGCGGCACGGCGCCGGGCCAGGCTCGCTTCCACTACGGCTGGCCGATCCCCAACTGGCGCATCGGACAGAAGTACCTCCGCTACGAGAACATCCGCGACTGGGACTTCCTGTTCCGGACGGCGCAGGCCGGCGGCTTCCCGCCGCGAGCGACTTCGGCGCTGCTCGACACGCGCATAGTCGCGCGCGTGTCCGCCGATGCGGATGCGCTCTGGGATCGCCTCAAGGACGAGAGCCGGCTCGCGATCGTTCGCGATGCGCGCTACCTCAACTGGCGTTACGCGGACGCGGTCGACTCGAGCTACACGCTCGTCGAATGTCGTGAGAAGGCGACGGGCGCGCTGCGCGGCGTCGCGGTGTTCACCAAGACGGACTTCTTGTTCCCTGGCGCGGGTCAGATCGTCGACTGGCTCTGTCCCGTCGACGACGACGACGCGATGACCGCGCTCGTCGCCGCGTGCGAGCGTCTCGCGACGGAGCAAGGCTGCCCCGTGCTCGCGACGTTGTTTCCGCAGATGAATCCGCGCTTCCTGAAGTTCCAGGCGCTCGGGTTCATGGTCTACGGCACGACCTACTTCCTCGTCGTGATCCCGTTCGACAACCGCGGCACGTTGTTCTACCGCGAGCAGTGGTTCCACA
>CAZEQF010000236.1:0-4264 GCA_964514315.1 uncultured Singulisphaera sp.
GCAGCCACGGGCTCACGGATGGGCTGCCCGCCCAGAATGAACACGTCGAACCCGCCGAGTCGCGCCCCCTGCACCGGGTCGGCCGCGCGGGGCGGGGCGGCGGTTGGGCGCGGGCGCGCAGCGACTGAGCGCCGTGCACACGCAGCGCGACACACGAAGCTGGCTCGCGATCACGAAGGGTTCGCCCGAAGCCGTGCTGCCGTTGTGCGCGATGCCGGAAGACGAGCGGGAACGCGCGCACACAGCAGCGCGCGCGTTCGCATCGACCGGCAAGCGCGTGCTCGCATTCGCCGAGACATGCGGCGACGGCGACGTGCCCAAGCCCTCCGCATGGACGGAGCATCTGCGATTCCTCGGCCTCGCCGCGCTCGAAGACCCGCCGCGTCCTTCGGCAAAGGCCGCAGTCCGCGCATGCCGCAACGCCGGCATCGTCCCCGTGATGATCACGGGCGACCATCCCGCGACCGCACGCGCGATCGCCGAGGAGCTCGGCATGCTGACGCCGGAAGGCGCCGTCGTGACGGGCAAGGAACTCGCGACGTGGTCCGACGGGCAACTCGACCAGGCCCTCGACGGCGCGCGCACGCACGGCGTCGCCTTCGCGCGCACTGCGCCCGAGCAGAAGATCCGCATCGTGAAGGCTCTGCAACGGCGCGGCGAGGTCGTGGCCATGACCGGCGACGGCGTCAACGATGCGCCTGCGCTGCAGCAAGCCGACATCGGCGTGGCGATGGGCATGCGTGGCTCCGACGTCGCGCGCGAGGCCTCCGACCTCGCGCTGCTCGACGACGACTTCGCGACGATCCCTGCGGCCGTCGAAGAAGGCCGCCGCATGCACGACAGCGTGCGCCGGTTCCTGCGGTTCTTGATGACGGGCAACACCGCGGAGCTGCTGACCATCTCCGTTGCTTCGATCGCCGCGATGCCTGCGCCACTGCTGCCGGTGCACATCCTCTGGATCAACCTCGTCACCGACGGGCTCCCCGGCCTCCTCCTCGCCAACGAACCCGCGGAGCCGAGCGCGATGACGCGGCCGCCGCGGCCCGTGCGCGAGAGCCTGTTCGCGCACGGCATGCTGCGGCACATCGCGCTCTTCGGGACCGCGATTGCGGCGTTCTCGCTGGTCGGCTTCTTCGCCGCGCGACACGACGGCGACGATGCAGGCCGCACGCTCGCGTTCACCACGCTCGTCTGCTGCCAGCTCGCGCATGTGCTCGTCGTTCGCTCCGAGCGCCGCTCGCTGTTCGGCAAGGGAATGCGCGGCAACGCACCGTTGCTGCTCGTCGTGCTCGGATCCGTCGCGCTGCAGCTGCTCGTCGTCTACACGCCGATCGGCAATCGACTGCTGCACACCAGGCCGCTCGACCCGAGCGCGTTCGGACTCGTGTTCGCAGCCGCGTGCGCCGTCGTCCTCGGCGTCGAGGCCGAGAAGGCTCGCGCGCGCCGCAACGCGGAGCGCGCCGCCGTCGGAATCAGTTCCACCACGTCTCGCTGACGACGTGCAACACGCCCGCGTTGACGCGGCGCCACACGCGAACGAACTCGCCCGTCATCGGCACGACGCCTTCGGGCTTCCCCTTGAGCCGCAGCCGTTCGTCGAGCGCGTAGCGACCGAACTGCACGAACGAGCCGTCACTCTGCGCGACGAGACGCGTCGTCAGCACGCGCGTGTGCACGAGCCGCGGCGCCAGCCCGACGAGCCACTTGCCGATCGCGTCGCGGCCCTTCACCAGCCCGCCGTCCGCGGGCGCGATCACCGCATCCTCCGCATAGAACGCGCCGGCGAAGTTCTCCTGCGGACCTTCGCGGGGTCCTTCCTGCAGGCTCGCGGCAGCGAGGATCTGACGGCTCACGGTGTCGACCATGCCGCCGAACAAGCCCTGCAGAAGCGCCGACTTGCCCGCGCCGCCGGCGAACTGCGCGCCCACGGGAACGAAGCGCAGCGCGCGCAACGAGCCGAATCGCTTCTCGGAGATGCGCACGGCGCGCAGCGACACTTCGACGGGGCCGCCTCCGGTCGGCGAAGCGATGCGGCCCAACGAGACGGAACGGAACCCGGGGCTCGCGCCCGCTTCCGTCTTCGCGTCGACCGCGACCGTCGTCGCGAGATGCCCGATCGCGAACTCGATCTCGCCGCCGTCTTCGTCCGCGGCGAACGCGAGGTCCGCCTGCACCTCGTATTCGACGCCTTCGGCGAATCGCACGAGCCCCCACGACACGCGGTCCGTCGTCGACGTCCACGACACGAGGTCGCCCTTGCCGTCCACCTTCAGCGCCGCGCTGACGACCGCGGCATCGCGCACGGGCAGCGAGATCGCGCCGCTCTCGTCGCGATGCCAACACCCGTCGGCGCGCACCGCGCCCTCGACGTCGATCGCGACCACCGTCGCATGCTCCGACGGCGCGTGGCCGCGCACGTCGACGTGCAACGCGCCTTCGAGGTCGCGCCAGCACGCGAGGTTTCCCGCGAGGGCCTGACCGAGCGCCGCAGGATTCGCGCCCCGTAGCAGACGAGAAGCCGGATCGCGCACGAGCGAAGCGCGCAACACCGGGTTCTCGAGTCCGCGCACCACGAGCTCGCCGTCCTTCGGCCAGTCGTAGACGTGCAGGTAGACCGTCGCGCCCTTCGTCGTCGCGCGTCCCCAAGGCGTGTTGCGGAACGGGCTCTTCTTGCAGCCGCGGATCGCATCGCCGTTCTCGCGCAGCCAGTCGCCGATCGCGACGAGCCGGTCCGTCATGATCAACGGGATCGTCCCGTCGGCAGCGGGCCCGATGTCGAGCAGCAGCTTGCCGCCGCGGCTCACGAGGTCGATCAGCGTGCGCACGCATTCGGTGCGCGACAGGTAGGCGTCGTAGCCCTCGGCGCGGTTCCACGCGAACGAGTGCCCGATGCCGCGGCATTCCTCGAACGGCTTCTGCCCCGCGTAGGTCTTGCTGCCGCCGTAGCCGCCGTACTCCGTCGTGTAGTAGTCGCCGTGCTCGCCGCGGCACTCCTTGCCCCACCGGTCGTTGACCACGAGCTCGTCGCGGTTCTGCGCATTGCCACGGATCCAGTGCAGCAGCTCGCGGCTGCGCCACGTCTGCGCAGGATGCTCCCATTCGCCGTCGGGCCAGAACACGTCCGGCTGGTAGCGCATGACGAGGTCCTTCACCTGCGGGAACATCTGCTGCTCGACGTAGTCCGGGATCGACTTGTCGAACAGCGGGTTGTGCCACTCCAAGAACGAGTAGTAGAGCCCGAAGCGAAGCCCCTGACGCCGCACCGCGGCCGCGAGCTCGCCGACGAGGTCGCGCTTGGGCCCGGTGTCGAGCGCGTTCCACGCATGGCCGCGGACCTTCTGCGTGTGCGCGTCGGGCCACAGCGCGAAGCCGTCGTGGTGCTTCGACGTCAGCACGACGTAGTCCGCGCCCGCGCGCCGGAACGTGCTCGCCCAATCGTCGGGCTTCCACAGTTCGCAACGGAACTGCTCTGCGAACGCGCGATACGGCGTGTCCTTGCCGTAGACGCGTTCGTGGAAGTTGCGCACGAGCCCGTTGTGCGAATTCGTGTCGAGCCAGTGCTGGTACCACTCGCTGTAGGTGCTCGTGTCGCAGAACGCGGGCACGCTGTAGACGCCCCAGTGGATGAAGATCCCGAACTTCGCGTCGTCGAACCACTGCGGCAGCGGCCGCGCGTCGAGCTGCTGCCACGTCGGCGGCTCCTGCGCGACGACGGCGGCGAGCGAGCAGGCGGCGGCGATCACGCAACGAAGGGGCGATGGCATCGACGCATTGGAGCGAAGGCCCGGCGCGGATGCATGCGGGCGGTTGCTCCCGATGCCGCGCTGCGTAGCGTGCGCGCCATGCGCAGCTTCTGCATTGCCTTCCTGACCCTCCCCCTCTTGCTCGTCACCTCTTGCGGAGACTCCACGAAGCCCGCTGGCGGCTCCGACGCGTCGCAACCGGCGGCGGCCCAGACCGCCGGCTCGATGGACGACGCCATCAAGACGCTGATGGCGAAGCCCGAGCACAAGGACGAGTCGATCACGGTCCAGCACGTGCTCATCGCGTTCCAGGGCGCGCCGCGCATCCAAGGCGTCACGCGCAACAAGGACGAGGCCAAGGTCCTCGCCGAGCAGGTCTGGAAGGAGGCGCTCTCGGGCGCGGACTTCAAGGCGCTGATGAAGCAGCACAGCAACGACGGCGGCCCCGGCGAGTATCCGATGACGAAGGCAGGCCGCATGCAGATGGTGAAGGGCTTCGGCGACGTCGGCTTCCGCCTCGC
>CAZEQF010000236.1:4274-5055 GCA_964514315.1 uncultured Singulisphaera sp.
GGCGTCGACCCCGGCTGCGTGCACTTCGCGATGCAGCACCTCGACACGCCCGACGACGACTGGCGCTGGTGCTGCGGCAGCAACTGCGACCCGTGCGTCGAGACGCTCGGCAGGCTGGTCGACCTCGGCCGCCTGTTGCGCGGCGACGGCGCGAAGGGCTAGCAGCCCGTTGAAGACCGGCGGCGGCGCCGAGAGCGTGACAGCCGGGTCGAGATCAAGGAGTGCGAACGAAGTCGAATCCATGGATTCGACGCCGTCCGCACGTCGCAGAGATCGGCCCGGATGCCGCGGTCGCAGGCAGCATGCGTTCTGCAACGCGCTGCTTGACGTCGCGCGCGTCAGTCCGGCGCGCACTCGATGCGAACCCGCATCGTGTGCCGTTCGCCCGGACGCAGCGTGATCGCGTCGTCCATCACGTTGCCGCTCTCGACGCACACGAACTGGGTCCAGCTGTCGCCGAGGTCGGGCAGCGCGGCGGCGCGCGAAGCCCCCGGCGTCCACACCACGGTGGAGCGAGCGCCTTCCTTCAGCACGGACAACGTGCGGCGCAGCACGGGATCCGTCAGCACGCACGTCGCCTCGTTGCCGCAGAACGTGCGATCGCATTCGCCGAGAAAGCGCATCGGCCCGTTGCCGTTGCGACCGAGCGCGTTCCCCTTGGTCTTGTCCTTGTGCCACGCGTCCTCGAGCCCGTCGAGCGAGCACTGCGCGACGTCGCCGACGCGCTGGTAGGTGTGCAGCAGCGCCTCGAACGTGAACGGCTCCGCCGACCGGTTCTCGA
>CAZEQF010000236.1:5065-6744 GCA_964514315.1 uncultured Singulisphaera sp.
AGCGATGCGGCCACTGCTTTCGCGTCGTCTCGTCGTCCACCAGCTCCAGCAGCACGCCCTCGTCGCGCTCGGCACGCCCGGCGCCGGCCGTCACCACGGTCCACGGCACGCGCCGCGCGAAGCCATGCGCCGGACCGCGTCGCTCTGCGTCGTCGCCGAACCACGGGAACACGATCGGAATGCCGCCGCGAATCGGCGTGCCCGTCTCGAACCGCGCCTTCGGGCTCAAGAACAGCACGTCCTCGACGCCGGGCGCCCACCGCGTGACGTGCGCGCCTTGCGTCACGAGGTCGCCGAAACGCGTGTGGACCCAATGGAGATCGCTCATGGGCGCATCATCGGCGTCGGCAGCGCGTCCGCCAGCGTGCGCATTGCCCCCCAGGCCTCCGCCTTGAGCCGCATTGCGCATTGCCCCATGCTGCGCCTCCATGTCGCTCGCCGCGATCGTCCTCTGCGTGCTCCTCGCGTTCGCCGCGGCCTATGCGCTCTACGGGCGCATGCTGTCGCGGCTGTTCGGCCTCGACGCCAAGGCGACGACGCCTGCGCACGCCTGCGAAGACGGCGAAGACTTCGTGCCGACGAAGAAGTTCTACCTGCTGTCGCAGCACTTCTCGGCGATCTCCGCCGCCGGCCCCATCGCCGGCCCGATCCTCGCTGCGTCGATGTTCGGCTGGGAGCCAGCGCTCTGGTGGATCGTGATCGGCTGCATCTTCATCGGCTCGATGCACGACTTCGCGGCGCTCGTGGGCTCGATGCGACACGGCGCGTGCTCGATCGCCGGCATCGTGCGCGAGAACCTCAACGGCCGCAGCTTCCGCGTCTTCACGGTCTACATCTGGCTCGCGCTCGTCTACGTGATCATCGCGTTCACCGACGTCACGGCGCGCGCGTTCACCGAACTGCTCGACATCGCGCTCCCGGAAGCCACGGACGGCAAGCTCGCGATCTCGGGCGCAGGCGTCGCGTCGAGCTCGATGATGTATCTCGGCGTGAGCCTCGCGATGGGCCTCGTCGTGCGGAAGTTCCGCTGGCCGCTGTGGCTGTCGACCGTCGTGTTCGTGCCGCTCGTGGCGCTCGCGATCTGGATCGGCCCGCGCATGCCGCTCGACTTCACCGCGGCGGGCGAAGTGCCGTCGCTGCACTGGGCGTGGCTGATCCTCGGCTACTGCGCGATCGCCTCCGTGATGCCCGTGTGGCTCCTGCTGCAACCGCGCGGGTATCTGGGCGGGTTCTTCCTCTACATCACGCTGATCGGCGGCTTGATCGGCTTGTTCGTGATGTCTCCCGACATCACGTGGCCGTCGTTCAAGGCGTTCGAGCCCAAGCCCGGCATGCCGCTCGTGCCGTTCCTGTTCATCACGATCGCGTGCGGCGCGTGCAGCGGCTTCCACGGGCTCGTGTGCTCGGGCACGACGAGCAAGCAGGTCGACAAGGAGACCGACGCGCACCCCGTGGGCTACGGCGGCATGCTGCTCGAAGGCGTCGTCGCGGTGCTCGCGCTGTCGACGGTGATGATGCTGCCTGCGGACAGCGCGCTGGCGAAGCAGCCGCCCGACAAGATCTTCGGCGTCGGCATCGGCCGCTTCCTGCACGAACTCGGCGTGCCGCTGCAGTTCGCGGTCACGTTCGGCATGCTCGCGTTCGCGACGTTCGTCTACGACACGCTCGACGTGGCGACG
>CAZEQF010000237.1:0-6733 GCA_964514315.1 uncultured Singulisphaera sp.
TTCTTGGTCTGAAATCTGTAATTTATCATAACTATCAATATCAAAATATGCTATAATACGAAGTAGTAGCCGAGCCCCGTCATCATCCCGAGGAATGGCGGGATATGGAACGCGATGTGGAAGACGATCGAGGTCCCGATCGTCGCCAGGAACAAACCGATGACCACGAGCCATCCGCTCTTGAGTTCGGCCTCTTGGTGGACGGATTGCGGCTGTGCGTCCGGCACCATGAAGTGCATCACCGCCGCAGGCACGATCCAGTTGACGAGGGACGGCAAGAGCAGGTCGAGGAACTTGAGTGTCTCCACCTTGCCCGCTTGCCAGACCATGAGCGTCGTGATGTCGCCGAACGGCGAGAACGCGCCGCCGGCGTTGGCCGCGATCACGATGTTGGTGCACGCGAGGCTGATGAACCACGCGTGGCCGCGCCCGACCGAGATCGCGACCGCGCCCATGAGCAGCGCCGTCGTCATGTTGTCGGCGACCGGCGAGATCACGAAGGCGAGGCCGCCCGTGAGCCAGAAGACCGCGCGCAGGCTGAAGCCACGCGACACCAGGATCGCGTTGAGCTTCAAGAACACGTTGTGCTGCGAGATGGCGGAGATGTAGGTCATCGCCACCATCAAGAAGAGGAACAGCGCGCCGTAGTCCGCGACATGGTGCATGACGCGCTCCTCCATGTGCGACGCATCGAGCTGCGCGCTGTCGGGGTGCGCGTGGTAGGCGACCGCGACGAGGATCCAGCAGGCGCCGGCTGCAAGCACGACGGGGATCGACTTGCGCACATGCAGGCGCTCCTCGAACACCACCAACACATACGCCAGACAGAAGAGGAGAAGCGCGAGTTGCGCCGGCCCGGTCGACGTGAGGTCGAAGGAGAGGAGGTTGGCGGTCACGGACGCGTCCTTGGCCGAGAGAGGGGCTCGTCAGTTTCCTGCGAGGCCAAGGCGGCTCAAGGCGCGGCGTCGTGAAATGTGCAGCGACTTCTGTGCGAGCAGCGCCGGCTCGCCGAGTCAGGCTTCTTTCTTCGGCGACTGCAGCAGTGCGTCGAGTCGCTTCTTCACTGCTTCGACGGCTCGCGGCGTGGCATCGCCGAGCAGCCAGCGAACCTGGGTCGGCGCGAGCGCTGCGTCGAGGTCGGCGCCTTCTGCCTCGGGATAGAGCACGGGCTCCTCAGGCGCGCCGAATGCGAGCGGCGGCAGGTCTTGTTCGGTCGAGGTCTGGCGGACCTTTGCCAACAGGCCGTGAAGGTCGATGCCGCGCAGCACCAGCAGTTCCCACGGCTTCTCGTCCAGGCGCCGCGCGAACAGTTCGTTGAGCGCGAGCACGTGGCGGCACGGCTTCTCCTGCAGGTCGCATGAGCAGCCGAAGGTCACGCGGCGCGCGTCGGGGAACAGCGGTTCGCCGACGATGCGCGCGATGAGGCGGTCGAACGCGCGAGGAACCCGGCCCTGCTCCAGGGCTTCGATGATCGACTTGCTGCGACGCAGCACGCGGATCACGGTCGGCCAGTCCTTCTGCGACAGCGTGACGACTTGCAGGCTGACCTCGTGGATCGAGCCCATCGCGCCTTCCATCTCGGCCTTCATCGAGCCTGGACGGATGCGGACCATCGGCTTGCGGATCGCCGGCAGCAGCTCCAACGCGGCGGCGAGGCGCTTGTCGTCGACGCCGCGCGTCGCATCGCGACGCCAGCGTTCGCCCAGCGAGACGCTCTTTTGCTCGCTCATGCCATCGCCTCCCTGCGATCCAGCGCGAGGAGCTTCTTGAGATCCTCGTTGCTGAGTTCGGTGATCCAGTTCTCGCCGGCGGCGAGCAGGTTGTCGGCGACCTCGCGCTTGCGATCGAGCATCTGCTGGATGCGCTCTTCGAGCGTCCCGGTGCAGACGAACTTGTGCACGAACACGTTGCGCTGCTGGCCGATGCGGAACGCACGGTCCGTCGCCTGGTCCTCGACAGCGGGGTTCCACCAACGGTCGAAGTGGAACACGCGATTGGCAGCGGTGAGGTTGAGACCGGTTCCGCCTGCCTTGAGCGACAGCACGAATACCTTGGGGCCGTCGGGACGCGACTCCTGGAAGTCGGCGACCATCGTGTCGCGTTCCTTCTGCGGCACGCTGCCGTGCAGGAAGAGGACCGTGCCGCCCATGCGCTCTTCGACGTGCGTCTTGAGCAGCGAGCCCATCTCCTTGAACTGCGTGAAGACGAGGCAGCGATCCCCTTCTTCGAGCGCTTCCTCCAGCATCTCGGTGAGGAGGTCGAGCTTGCCGCTGCGCGAATGCAGCGAACTGCCGTCGCCGAGGTAGTGCGCCGGATGGTTGCACACCTGCTTGAGGCGCAGCAGCGTCGTGAGGATCGCGCCGCGGCGCGCGATGCCTTCTTGTGCGCGTTCGACCTCTTGCAGGCCCTTGCGCACGACGGACTCGTAGAGGATCGCCTGTTCGCGCGTCAGCGTCGACGCGACGATCTGCTCGGTCTTCTCGGGCAGGTCGGCGACGATCTCCGAGTCGGTCTTGAGGCGGCGAAGCACGAACGGACGCACGAGCCGCGCAAGCGCAGACATCGAGCTCTGCCGACGTTGCTTCACGATCGGGTGCTCGAGCGTCTGCATGAACTGCGTCCGCGAGCCGAGCAGGCCTTCGTTGAGGAAGTCCATGATCGACCAGAGGTCGAGCGGACGGTTCTCGAGCGGCGTGCCCGTGAGCGCTACGCGGAAGTTGCCGCGCAGCGTGCGTGCGACGCGCGACTGCTTGGTCGTCGGGTTCTTGATGTTCTGCGCTTCGTCGAGGATCACGCCCTCGAAGGTGCAGCCAGTGAGCAGTTCTTCGTCGCGCTGGAGCAGGTTGTAGCTCGTCAGCATGACGTCGTGCGAATCGAGGGTCTTCTGGAACTCCTCGAGAGTCTCCGCGCGCGTCTTGCCGTGGTGCAGCGTGGTGCGCAGTTCCGGCGCGAAGCGGATGAGTTCGCGGCGCCAGTTGCCGAGCACGGAGACCGGGCAAACGATCAGCAGGCAGCCGATCTTTGCAGCGCGCTTCCGCCAGTCGAGCATCACGGCGATCGCCTGCACGGTCTTGCCGAGACCCATGTCGTCGGCGAGGCACGCGCCGAATCCCTGGTCGACGAGGTAGTAGAGCCAGGAGTGGCCGCGTTGCTGGTACGGACGCAGGTCGCCGAGGAATCCCTTCGGCATCGGCCGTCCTTCGACCGCGCGCGAGCGTTCGAGGTTCTCGAGCAGTTGTTCGAGTCGCGGCGTGCTCGCGATGGTCTCCATCGCGAGGCCGTGCAAGTGGGCGGCGCCGCCGAGTCGCAGTCGCAGCGCCTCGAAGAAGCTGACGCGCTCGCCGGTGTCGGCCATGCGCTTCTTGAAGTCCGCTAGCGCTTGCCGGTCCTTGGGACTCAGCAGCACGGGCCGCTTGTCGAGGAACACGAGCGGCGTCTTCGCGTCGACGAGTTCGTCGAACTCCTTGCGCGACAGCACGGTCTCGCCGAGCGCGAGGTTCCAGCGGAACTCGAACCACGGCCGAGTCGACTCGCTGCCCGACACTTCCTGCAGCGTGACGTGCGCCGCGAGGCGCTGCATCGACTCGACGCCGGGGATGCTCAGCTCGAAGCCTTCGGACTCCAGCAGCGGAAGGTGGTCGAGGATCTGGTCGAGCTCTTGGCGCGTGAGGCTCGCGCGTCCGTCCACGAGATTGCGCGCGCGACGGAGCGGCGGGAGCTTCTCGGCCAGTTCGTCGATCTTGTGCTCGAAGCGCTGCACGCTGTCGCGCAGGAGTTCGTTGGGGAACAACGACTGGCTGACTCGCTGGTGGACTTGCTCCAGCGTCTCCAGCAGGTCGACGGTCGGGATCGGTCGCGCGAGAAGTTGCAGGCCCCACGGCGCGTGCTCCTCGAACGGCCGGTCCGGCACGAGGATCTCGAGCACCGGCACCATGTCCGTGTGCCAGAACTCTCGTGGCAGCCGCTCGGCCTTCTCGAACGCGGGCTTTGCGTCGTGCGCGATCTGGTCGAGCGCGTGCGCGACGAAGCTGACGAGCAGGTTGCGCGCAGTGACCGCGTAGACGGGGTCGTCCGGAACCGCAGTCCGCGCGGTCAGCAAGCTGCCGGGGACGAGTTCAGCGATCGCGGCAAGCGCCCACTGCGTGTCCGTCGACCAGTGCGGCGCGACGCGCGCCACGCCGGGCTGCGGCGCGGGCGCGAACTCGCCGCGCTCCTTCATGTGCACGGCGAGCTTGCAGGCAGCAGCAAGCGCTCGCATCGACGGCGTGAGCGTGTCGAGGTCGAGGGTCGCGAGCAACGGCACCGCGTCCGCGAGCGGTGTGGCGAGCGCCGGCAGCGTCCAGAGCGACGGCGCGATTCGCGCGGGCTTCTGTTCGTCCTCTTCGCCGGACGCGGACGTGATGGGCTGCAGCGACGACTCCTCCACCGGGAGCAGCAACTGCACGTCGACAGGCTCCGCCGTCGCTTGCAGCGACGCAGGCAGCTGGTCCTTCGTGATTGCAGCGGAGGACCAGAACGCAATGCGCGCCGAACCCGGCGCGCGCGTGTGGAGATAGGCAGCTTGCAGGGCTGCCGAGGCAGGCGGCGTCACGCCAAGTTCGGAGGACAAGGTGGCCGCCAGCAGCCGATCAGTGGTTGCTCGCGTGCGGCTTCGGCTGCACGAACTCGTTGTCGACCGGCAGCTTCACCTTGCGCAGCGGATCCGCCGAGCCACGGGTGGCCTGGTCGGACAGCGTGAAGATCAGCAGCAGCGACAAGAAGAGGAACGAGCTCAGGAAGACGATCTTGTTGATCGCCGTGTCCCACTTCACATGCATGAAGATCGCGATCACGAGCGAAGCCTTCACGCTGGCGATCAGCATCGCGATCAGCAGGTTGGCAGCGCCGAAGTCGACGCGCGAGGCGGCGACCGTGATGATCGTGAGGAACAGCAGGGCGAGCAGGACGTTCACGAACGTCTTGGTCGACGTGACGTGGTGCGGCCCGTAGCCGTGGGCGTCGTGGCCGTGCGCGTGATCGTGGGCGGACATCAGGGCACCAGGTAGAGCAGCGGGAAGAGGAAGATCCAGATCAAGTCGACGAGGTGCCAGTAGAGGCCGACGAGGTCGACAGGCAGGAAGTAGTGCGCGTGGAAGCGACCCTTCGCGGCGCCGAACATGATCCAGACGATCAGGGCCGCGCCGATGATGACGTGCAGACCGTGGATCGCCGTCATCGTGAAGTAGATCGAGAAGAACAGGTTGCCGTGCGGCACGCCGGCCATCACGCCGTCGTGGTCGGTGTACCACTGGAGCTGCTGGCCGAGCGCGTCGTGCATGCCACCGAAGACCGGCAGCAGGCCGTGTTCGAACTTGGCCTGGTACTCGACGAACTTGATGCACATGAAGATGACGGCGCCGAGCAGCGTCAACGCGCAGTACATCAGCAGCTTGCCCTTCTGGCTCACCTGCGCGGACCGCACGCCCATGGCCATGGTCCACGAGCTCAGCAGCAGCACGACGGTGTTGACCGCGCCGAGCCGCCAGTTGAGCTGTTCCCCGCCGACCTTGAACGTCTCGGGGTAGACCTGGTGGAAGTAGAAGTAGGCAGCGAAGAGGCCGCCGAAGAGCAGGATTTCCGTCGCGAGGAACAGCCAGAAGCCGAGCTTGGCTGACTGGAACTCCTGCGTGGGCGTGTCGAAGTGGTGCGCGACGGTGTGCGGCAAGAAGCCGGGGCCCGGCGCGGGGACGACGACGGAGTGTCCGTGATCGTGGCTCATGGGAATCTCGTGGAGGATGAGTTGCGCCGCGTCAGCGGACCGGGGTCTGCGTCGTCTTGAGATCGAGCGTCGAGTAGTCGTAGACCTCGGTGGTCACGACCGGCGGCTCGTCGAAGTTCTCGAGCGGCGGCGGGGTCGGCGCCACCCAGTCGAGCGTCACACCGCCCCACTGGTTCTGCATCGCCTTCTTGCCGGCGAGCAACGAGTGCACGAGGTAGCCGACCATCAGCGCAACACCGGCGCCGAGCAGCATGGCTCCCATCGTCGAGGCCTGGTGGAACACGTGGTAGTCGGCGACGTAGGTCGCATAGCGGCGCGGCATGCCGCGGCTGCCCATGACGAACTGCGGGATGAACGTTGCGTTGAAGCCGACGAAGATGATGCCGCAGGCCAGCTTCGCGAGGCCTTCGTTGTACATCACGCCGAAGATCTTCGGCCACCAGTGATGCAGGCCGGCGAAGAACGCCAGCGCGATCGAACCCATCATCACGTAGTGGAAGTGCGCGACGACGAAGTAGGTGTCGTGCAGGTGGATGTCGACGTTGAGCGATCCGAGGATCACGCCCGTGAGGCCGCCGATCGCGAAGATGATCAGGAACGCCAGCGTGTAGAGCATCGGCGAGTTCATCGCGATCGAGCCCTTCCAGATCGTCGCGACCCAGCTGAACTCCTTGATGGCGGTCGGGATCGCCACGAAGAAGGTCAGGAACGAGAACGCGAACATCGCGTAGGTCGACTGACCGCTGGTGAACATGTGGTGGCCCCACACGAGGAAGCTGATCACCGCGATGGCGATCGAGCTGAACGCGATCAGCTTGTAGCCGAACAGCGGCTTGCGGCTGTGGACGGTGACCAGCTCACTGATGATGCCGAAGGCCGGCAGCACCATGATGTAGACCGCCGGGTGGCTGTAGAACCAGAAGAAGTGCTCGAACAGCACCGGGTCGCCGCCGAGGCGCGGATCGAAGATGCCGA
>CAZEQF010000238.1:0-1483 GCA_964514315.1 uncultured Singulisphaera sp.
ATCCGCAACTTGCTGCGTACGAGCCGAAGCTCTGCGGTGTGGTGTGGTTCCAGGGTTGGAACGACGCGTGTGACAACGAGGCGACAAAGACCTACGGCCGCAACCTCACGATGCTGATCGCGGACCTTCGCGCGGAGTTCGACGATGCGCAGCTGCCGTTCGTGGCCGGCGAAACGGGCAACTGGGACGGCGAAGCGTTCCGCGCGCAGCAGAAGGCGGGCTGCGAAGACGCCGCGGTCGCAGGCAACACGCGGTTCGTGCCGACGCGCCAGTTCTTGCGCAAGCCCGAGGACTCGCCGAACACGGGCCACGGCCATCACTGGTATGGCAACGGCGGCAGCTACCTCGAAGTCGGTTGGGCGCTCGGTTGCGCGATGCGCGATCTCGTCGCCGCGCGCGAGTGAGGGTGCGCAGCGAACGTGACGTTCAGCTGAGTCGCTCGACGCGATAGCTGGCGCCCGCGCCGTCGCGGAACACACCGTCCGCGCCGCGAACGAGCACGAGTTGCTCCGTCGTATCGCGAGACTCTGCCGGCGCGTCTGCCTTGCGCATCTTTGCGAGGATCGGCACGACGAGCGTGAACAGCGCGACGACGATCGCGAGCGCGATCATCACGCGTGCGAGCCATTCCTCGTCGATCTCGGCGAGGAGGGCGATCGAGCCGAGCGTGGTCAGTGTCACGATGGCCACGACTGCTGCGTTCTGTGCCCAGAGATGACTCTCCTGCAGCCTCGGCAGGCAGAGCAGCTGAGCGTGCGCGCACGCGAAGGCCCAGATCATCGTCAGGAAGACCGTCTTCCAGAACAGCTCCCTGTCGATCACCTGGATCTCGGCCCAGATGCCGACCAGCATCAATGTCGCCGCGAGCGCAGAGCACGCGATGCCGATCTCGCCGAGCCGCGGGTGTCGGCCTCGTTCGCGATACGCCGCGCACGCCATCGCGGTGACGCACGCGAGCGAGATCGTCGTCGACGAGCCGAGGATCCGTGCCTGCAACTCGCCAAACGTGCCCGTGAGCACCGACACGAGCGCGACCAGCGCTGTCATCGCCAAGAACACGATCGCGAAGCGCAAGAACGACCGCCGCAACGGTTGGCTCGTCATGCGCAGCAGCATAGGGCCAGCGCCTCGCGCCGACCCCGCCGCATCACGCCCGGACCATCTTCGTCACCATCTCGACGTGCGTCGTGTGCGGGAACATGTCGCACAGGCGCACAGAGCCGACCTTCCAACCGCCCTTCGCCAATCCGTCGAGATCGCGCGCGAGCGACTCGGCGGAGCAGTGGACCATGACGAGGTTCTTGCAGCGGCTGTCGAGCACGCGTTGCACGCCGGCGTCTTGCAAGCCGGAGCGCGGCGGGTCGACAAGCAGAAGATCCGGCTCGGGCGCGAACTTCGCGCGTTCGAACGGTTGTTCTTCGACGACGACCTTGTCGGCAAAGCCGTTCTGCTTCGCATTGTGCAGCGCGTCGCCGCACGCGGT
>CAZEQF010000238.1:1583-6620 GCA_964514315.1 uncultured Singulisphaera sp.
CCTTGTCGGCAAAGCCGTTCTGCTTCGCATTGTGCAGCGCGTCGCCGCACGCGGTGGGGTTGGCTTCGACGATCTCGACGCGCGCTGCGCCCGCCTTCAACAAACGCATGCCGAACGTGCCGACGCCGCCGTAGCCATCGACGACGCGCTTGCCGGTCACGTCGCCGCACCAGTCCATCGTCGGGCGGTAGAGCAGCGCGTCGCTCTCGCGATGCACCTGGTAGAAGCTGCCGAAGCGCACGCGGAACGTCAGCCCTCCGACCTTGTCGGTCTGGTAGTCGCGGCCGACGAGCGGCACGTTCTTGTCGCCGAGCAGGTAGTTGCCTTCGCGCTCGTTGATGCTGCGCACGACGCCGACGGGCGTCATCGCCGAGCGGCCGGACACCGGCAGCCCTTCGCACGCGCGCATCAGGCGATCCGCGAGTTCCTTGCCCGCAGCGAACACGCCCTTGCGCGTCACGATGCCGATCAGCAATTCGCCGGTGCCAGGCATCACGCGCGCGCCGAACGCTTGCACGAAGCCCGTCTTCTTCTCCTCGTTCCACGGCTCGAGGTCCATCTGCCGCAGGATCAGCTCGGCGCGCACGCCGAGTTCGGTGAGGCCCTGGTCCTGCGTGCGGCATTCCTTGATGCGCACGATGTCGTGGCTCATCGGCCGGTAGATGCCGAGCGTGCAGCGGCCCTTGCCGTCGGGTCGCACGGGATAGAGCAGCTTGGTGCGGAAGTGCACCGGCGTGCGCCGCGGGCGTTCGCAGTGGATCGTGCGCGCGCCCAAGAACGGCTTCAGCAGGTCGGTCGTCTCGCGCAGCTTGTCGTCGAGTTGTTCGTCGATCGCGACGTCGAGGTGCGTGCAACCGCCGCACAAGCCGAAGTGCTGGCACTGCGGCGCGCCGCCGCGCAGCTGCTCCGTGTCGTCGTCGAACTCGTCGCGACGCTTCGTCGAGCGATTGAGGAAGCTCGGCGCGCGCGGGCCGGGGCGGCGTGCGTCGGAACGGCGGTCGGGACGGTCGGGGCGCGGGCGTGACAAGGGCGCGCATGCTACGCGACGCGGCGGCCGATGCAGCGACGTTCACGCGCGCAGCATCACCGAGGCCATCCACGTGCCCAGGACGATCCATGCGGCGCAGATCCAGGCGACCTCGGTGATCGCACGCAGTTCGCGTTCGCGCGCAAGTTCGCGGCGGGCGGCAACTGCTTCGGCGCGGGGGATCGGAGGAAAGGAACGGCGGGCATTCGGAGCGAAGTTCATGGTCGTTCGGTTGGTCCGGGGGCGCGTCGGCGCGACGTTGCGTCGGCGTGTCGCCGGCCGGGTTCCGCGCGACGAGGCAGAAGGGGAAGCGCCGGCAAAGGCGCAGTGGCATTTCGCGCGCGATTGCGTCATTGCGTGGCGGTGCGCTGGAGCGCGAGGGTGTGCGCCACAGAACGCGCTGCTCGCTGGCGGACTCGCAGCGCGGCTGCGACCATGCGTCGCATGTGCTTCGCCACGACTCGCGCTCTCGCGCTGCTCCGCGACCTCGTGTTGCTGGGTTCGGCATTCGCCGCCGCCGATTGCGCGTTTGCGCAAGAAGCCGGCGGTGTGCCGAAGCCGTCGGTGACGACCGTCGAGCCGCGCGACCTCGAAGCGTTGCTGCGGACGAAGCCGGACGACTTCCGGGGAGTGCTCGCCGCGCAACGGCAGCATCGACTGCAGATCCTGCTCGCGGAGCCCGTCACTGCGGCGGACGGCAAGGTCACGTTGCGCCGCAGCCGGCTCGGCGATCCGCGCCAGTACTTCTATCCCGCGAGCACGGTCAAGCTCGGCGCCGCAGTCGCGGCGTTGCTCGAGCTGCAACGTCTGTCACAGGAGCACGGCGAGGTGTTCACGCTCGACGCGAGCTGGCGCGCAGGCCCGCGCTTCGAAGGCGACCCCGCGGAGTCGCCGTGGATCGGCGTCGCGGACGACCTTCGCGCGATGCTGATCGTCAGCGACAACCCGCCCTACAACCGTTGCTTCGAGTTGCTGTCGCAGAAGGGGCTCAACGATGCGCTGTGGGGCGCAGGCCTGTCGTCGGCGCGCATGTGGCATCGGCTGTCGGAGGCGCGCACCGTCGAAGAGCATCGCGTGACGCGGCAGTTCGGCATCCGGCAAGGCGAGACGAGCCTCGGCATCGCGGCGCGCGAAGCGGGCGCGACGTTGGACAACGGCGCGTTCGACGAACTGCTCGTCGGATCCTCGCACATGCGCGGCAAGGAACGCGTCGAGCAGCCGATGTCGTTCGCCGACAAGAACGCGATCACGCTCGAGGACCTTCAGGACCTGCTCGCGATGGTCGTGCGTCCCGACATCGACCTCGGCAAGCGCGGCTTCCCCGAGTTGTCGGTGACGTCGCGCGCGTTCCTCGTCGAGCAACTCGGCGCGTATCCGCGCGAGAGTCCGTCGCCGAAGTACGACGAGACGAAGCACCCCGACGATTACTGCAAGTTCTTGCTACCGGGCCTGCGCCGCGTCGTGCCCGCGGACTCGCTGCGCGTCTACGCCAAGATCGGCCAGGCCTACGGCTTCGCGATCGAGAACAGCTACGTCGAGAACGTCGCGACGGGCCGCGGCTTCTTCGTCGCCGCTGTCATCTACGTCAACGCCGACGGCTGCATCGGCGACGACCGCTACGAATACGAGTCGGTCGCGGACCCGTTCTTCGCGTCACTCGGCGAAGTGTTGGCGCGCGCAGTGTTCGACGTGAAGTGACGCTCACTTCATCGGGGCGACCAGCGTCGCCTCGACCTGGCCTACGAGGTGGCCGATGCGCCACGCGCGGTCCTTGCCGAGTTTCCACATCGCCACGAAGTGGAACGTGACGGTCTGCGGCTCCTGGCCCTTGGGCTGCACCGTCGCGTCGATCGTGCCGAGTTCCCACGCGAGGTCGCCGTCGACGCGCAGTGAGTCGGTGTGGTGGCGCATGTTCTGGATCTCGCCTTGTTCGAGGCCGCGCGACTCCATCGCGGCGAGCGCCTTCTTGCCGACGATCGGCTTCTGGCCTTCGACCACGTAGACGGCGTCGTCGGCGTACATCTGCACGAGTCCCTGCGCGTCGCGCGTCTTGGCGGCGGCTGCGTGCGCGCGCCACGCGTCGTGGATCGCGCCGTGGACCGATTCCGCCTGCGTCCCGAGCAGCTGGGGATTGCACGTCGAGCAAGCGGGCACGAGCGCGAGGGCCGTTGTGAGCGAGGCGGCGCGGAAGTTCGCGAAGGCAGTCATGCGCGAAGGCTACTCGCGGGCGTCGCGCGGGTCTGCGGACGGCGATCGCAGCAAAGGCGGGATTTCGGGCTCGAATCGCACGGTCTCGTTCCACACGGGGCATGGACGAACAGAGAACGCGGCGGTGGTCGGTCTTGGTTGCGCTGCTGGTGGCGACGTGCGGCGCGGATGCGAGTGCGCAGGATCCGCACGCCGCGTGGACGACGGCGATGGTGGCGAAGCGAGGCGACGCTGCGCCAGGCGGTGGCGTGTTGGCGCTCGATCCGCTGCTCGACCCGGCTGTGTGCGCGCGCGGCGGACGGACTGCGTTCGTGGCGCGTGTGACGGGCGCTGCGCACGACCACGCAGTGTTCTGTGCTGACAGCAACGGCCTTCGTGTCGTCGCACGGGGCTCGGGTCCGGGCGGTGGCTCGGGCATCCACGGAACGGCGGGTGATGCGACGCCGATCGGCGGCACCTTTGCGGGACTGTTCGCGGGCGTGGCGTTTGCGCCCGCGATGGACGAACGCGGCGACGTGTTGTTCTTGGCGGATGTGCGGCAAGGACGCAGCGCGCGCGCGTTGTTCTGCCGGCGCATGCGCGACGCTTCGCTCGTCGCGGTCGCCGCGGTGGGCGACGCAGCGCCGGGCGGTGGTGTGTTCGCGAGCGTCGGGACCGGCGTGTTCTTGCCGCGCGGCGGCGTGCTGTTCCTGGCGCAGCGGAACGGCGTCGCTTCGGCAGAGCTGTTCACGTGGCGCGATGGCGTGACGTCGCCGTTCGTGCTCGTGGGCGACGCGTTGCCGCAGGGCGGAGTCGTTGCGGCGATCGGCACGGAGTCGATGACGTTCGTCGACGGCACGTCGATCCCGACGGGCCCGCTGCCGTCCGTCGACGCGTGCTCTGCGATTGCCTTCTGCGCGCATGGCGGCAACGCGAGCCAACGCGGCATCGTGGTGCGCGAGCACGGCGTCGACGCATGGTGGGCGCGCGCAGGCGACTCTGCGCCCGGCGCTGCGACGTTCGTTGCGTTCGGCGCGCCGTTGCTCGGACGCGACGGGCACGGAGGCCTTCACTGCGCGTTCTATGCCGACTGCGCGTCGCCGAACGGGCCCACCGCGGGTTGGTTCGTCGGCCGTCCCGGCGCGTGGCGTCGCGCGCTCGGCTTCTTCGACCCAGTCGACGGCGGCCAGTGCCTCGGCCTCGCGATCTCGCGCGGCCCGATGACGCCGTTCGACGGTCGCGACCTCGTCGTGTGGTGCGACTTGTCGATCCAGGGCGGCAGCGATCGTGTCGTGCTGTGTCGCGAAGACGGTTCGCGCGAAGTGCTCGCGCGTCGCGGCGATCCCGCGCCGAGCGGTGGCACTCTCGGAGAACTGACCGGCTGGCCGTCGCTCGATGGCTCGGGCCGATGCATGGTGTCAGCACAGGTCCTCGGCGGTGCGAGCCTCGGCGCGCACTTCGCGTGGACGGACCCGTTGCCGCGCGCCTCGTGCTCGCCGTGCGCAGGACTCGGCGACGGCATCGTCGTCACGTGCAGCGGCCCGCCAGGCGCCTCGTTCGTGCTCGGCGCTTCGCCGATCCGTGCGTGGATCCCCATGCCGCCGCTCGGCGCGCTCGCGATCGGGCCGGATCCGATCTGGTTGCTCACGGGTGTCGAGGCCGCGGGGCAGTCCGGCATGTGGTCGCGGCATTGGCCGTTGCCCGACGATGCGTTGCTCGCCGGCATGAGCTTGCACTTCCAGTCGCTCGTGCTCGATGCGGGCGCGATGCGCTTCTCGGAATCGGCGCGCACGCAGCTGGTCCGCTGACGCATGCGCCGACGC
>CAZEQF010000239.1:0-6603 GCA_964514315.1 uncultured Singulisphaera sp.
CGTTGACGCCCATGACGACGGTGATGTCCTCGCCCTTGGCAGGCGCGCTGATGATCACCTTCTTGGCGCCGGCCGTGAGGTGGCCCTTCGCCTTGTCGGCTTCCGTGAACAGGCCCGTCGACTCGATGACGATGTCGACGCCGAGCTTCGCCCAGGGCAGTTCCGCGGGCGTCTTGGCGCTGACGACGAGGATCTCCTTGCCGTCGACGACGAGCACGTCGTCCTCAGCCTTGTCCGGCGACGACTTCTTGGAGCTCACCGTGCCGCCGAAGCGGCCCTGCACCGAATCGTACTTGAGCAAGTAGGCAAGGTTGTCCGCCGGGACGATGTCGCCCACGGCAACGACGTCCAGCGTCTTGCCGAGCAGTCCCTGCTCGACAAGCGCTCGAAAAACGAGACGACCGATGCGACCAAATCCGTTGATGGCGACCCGCGTGGACATGAAGGGCTAGACTCCTCGGCTGATGTTGCTGCGCGTAAAAGGCGAGGCAGCATAGCGAGAGACCCCTCCCTGCCCAATGGACAGCCTCCGCCGCCTCCTTGACGCGACCTCGCGTTGCCTCGTCCGCTACGAAAACCTCGTTGCCGGACGCCCCCTTCTCGCCGCGATTTCCGGCGGAGCCGACAGCACCGCGCTCGCCTACGTCCTGGAGCGGTTGCGCGCGGAAGGCCGCCTGCCCGGATCGCTGGCGTTCTGCCACATCGACCACGGCGTGCGCAGTGACAGCGACAAGAATGCGGACCATGTCCGCGCCCTCGGCGAGCGTCTCGAGGTCCCGGTGCACGTGCGCAAGCTCGCTCCCATGGGCGAAAGGCCCAGCGAGGACCGCATGCGCCAGGCGCGCTACGACGCGATCGCCGAGGTGGCGCATTCGATCGGCGCCGCGTCGGTCGTCACCGGGCACCACGCCGACGACAACCTGGAGACCGTCCTCTTCCGCCTGCTGCGCGGCACCGGCCCGCGCGGCCTCGCAGGGATCCCGGAGTCGCGGTGGCTCGTCGGCGAGACCGCTCGCTGCCTGCTCGTGCGTCCGTTCCTGAAGGTGCGCCGCAACGCGCTGCACAGCTTGTTGTCCCGCATCGGGATCCCGGTCTACGAGGACACGACCAACGAAGACACGAGCTACGCGCGCAACCGGCTGCGCCTCGAGACGATCCCGCACCTGCAGAAGGAACTCGGCATCGGCCTCGACGTCGCGCTGATGACGGTGTCGACGACGGCGCGAGCGGCGACCGAGATCCTCGATGCGCAAGCGCGTCGCGTGCTCGCCGAACGTGCGATCCGCCGCTCGGCGCACTGCATGCACCTCGACCTTCGCGGCATCGGCATCGACGACCGCACGTTCGTGGCGGAAGCGCTGCGCATCGCGCACGTCGACATCCATCCGCGCGGCGAAGCGCCGCTGCAGCGCTGGCTCGACCGCGCGATCGAACTGCTCGACAAGCCCGACGGCACGAGGCTTTGCGGACGCGGCGGCCTCTTGGCCGAGCGCACGCGCAAGGGCCTCTTGCTCGTCGATCCCGCGCACGTCGGCGCCCCGCCCGCAATCGACGCCCCGGGCCAGCTGTTCACGTGGGACACCGGCAAGCAACGCTTCGGCACGACCGAGTGGCACGTGCAGGCGATCGAACATCCGCTGCCGCCGCTGTCGCCGTCCCCGACCGAGGCCGGTCCGTTCCGCGCGCTCATCGACCCGCGCAACGCGCCGCTGCCTTGGCGCCTTCGCGCGCGCAAGCCCGGCGACCGCATCCAACCGCTCGGCGCGCGCGGCGAACAGGAACTGCGCCGGTTCTTCCTGTCGCGCCACGTGCCGCGCTTCGACCGTGATCGCCTGCCGCTGCTCGTGGACGCGAACGACCGGATCCTGTGGGTCCCCGGCGCCGACATCGCCGATCCCGCGCGCCTCATGCTCAACACGCGACGCTGCGTCGAAGTGCGCGTGACGACGGGCTGAGGCAGGCCCGACTGCGCACGACTGCGCGTCCGCAGCACGCCGCGGACCGCTGCACGGATTGCCGACTTCCGCGATGCCATGGCGTCCGCCATACTGCGGAACCCTCTCGGCCTTCGCGGCCGCAACGAAAGCAGCACCGTGCGCCTCTACGTCGAATCCGGCCCCATGGCGGGCGCTTCGGTCGAACTCGACCGCGCCCGCACCCTCACGATCGGCAGCGCCCAGGACTGCGCGCTGCGCCTCGACGAACCCGGCATCGCCGCCCAGCACGCCGTGGTGAAGGCGCTGCGCGACGAGGGCTTCGGCATCAAGGCGCTCGCACCCGGCCTGCGCGTGAACGGCAGCGAAGTCGAGGCGGCGCCGCTCGCCGACGGCGACACGATCGAAATCGGCGCGTCGCGCATCGTCTACGAGAAGGAGGAGCGCATCACGTCGCGCGCGCCGTCCGTGCGCGGCTTCCAGATCCTGCGCGAACTCGGCCGCGGCGGCATGGGCAAGGTCTACCTCGCCGAGCAGACGAGCCTGCGGCGCCAGGTCGCGCTCAAGGTGCTCGACACGAAGCGCACGTCGGATCCGACGTTCGTCTCCAAGTTCGTCGCCGAGGCACGCGCCGCGGCCAAGCTGTCGCACCCCAACGTGGTGCACGTCTTCGACGTCGACCAGGACGGCTCGACCTACTACTACGCGATGGAGCTGATGCACCACGGCTCCCTGGAGGCGTGGCTCAAGAAGAACGGCAAGATGCCGGTCGAACGCGCGCTGCAGGTGATCGCCGACGCTGCGTCAGGCCTCGCCTACGCCGAGTCGCTGCGCATCGTCCATCGCGACATCAAGCCCGACAACTTGATGCTCGACCAGCACGGCACGGTGAAGATCGCGGACCTCGGGCTCGCGTTCACCGAAGAGTCCGGCGAGGAGCAGACCGCGGGCACGCCGCACTTCATGGCGCCCGAGCAGGTGCTGCGGAAGCCGCTCGACCACCGCACCGACCTCTACGCGCTCGGTTGCACGTTCTATCGCCTCGTCACCGGCAAGACGCCGTTCAAGGGCCAGACCGTCAAGGACATCCTGCGCGCGCAGGTGAAGGACGATGCGGAGCCCGCGCACAAGGCGGACTCTGCGGTGCCGCAGGAAGTGTCGGCGATCATCCAGAAGCTCATGCAGAAGGAGCCGGGCGACCGGTTCCAGAGCGCGAGCGAACTGCTCGAATCGGTGCAGGCGCTGCTGCAGCCGCCGGCGAAGAAGGGCCTCTGGATCGGCCTCGCGGCCGCGGGCGCGTTGCTCGCGTCGGGCGCGATCTACTGGGCGGTGACGAAGCCCAAGGACGTCATCGAGAAGACCGAGTACATCGACAACCCCGAGGCGGCGCGACTCGCAGGCGTCAACGAGGAGCTGCGCAAGGAAGCCAAGGAAGACAAGGCGACGATCGCGTTGCTGCGAACGCGGCTCGAAGCGGGCTCGGGCGAGGCCCTGGCGAAGGCGCTCGAGGAACTCGTCGCTGCGCACGGCGGCACGAAGGCCGCGGCGGAAGCCCAACAGCTCGCGGTCGCGACGCGCCAGGACGTCGAGACACAACGCGCGAAGAAGTCCGCGATGCTGCAGGCCAGCGAGCAGGCGCTGGCAACGGTGCGGGCCGAGGTCCAGACCGCGCAATCGAGCGCGGACATGCCGCGAGCGCTCGCAATCCTCGATGGCGCCAAGGCGCCGGAAGGCAGCGACGCGGATGCGTTCGCCAAGGGCCAGAAGGAACTGCGCGCGAACGTGCTCGCAGCGGCATCCGCGCACCTGGCTGAATTGCAGCAGAAGCTCGACGCGGCGCAGAAGGGCGGCGATCCGCAAGCGATCCGTGCGGCCGCGCGCGAGTTGAACGCGGTCGTCGGCGAGCAGGGATGGCCCGCGGAACTCACGCTGGACCGCGCCACCTACGTGGGCAAGGCACAGGCCGCGCTGACCGCCGCCGACCAGTTCGAGTCGAGCGCGACCGCGGCCCAATGGAAGTCCTACGCGCAGGCTCTGCACGGCGCAGGCGGCGTCGCCGAGCGCCTCGCACGCTTCGACTTCGCGGGCGCGGCCGACGCGCTCGATGCGCACGCGAAGGGCGCGCAGGGGCTGCCGATGGCCGATCGCGCCACGGCGCTCGCGGCGTCGCTGCGGCACGCGCGCGCGTTCGCCGACGCGATGCAGTCGGCCGTGACGGCTGGCAGCGTGCACATGACGCCTGCGGGGACCGAGACGTCGCTGACGTGGACCGCGTGGCGCATGGCCGAAGGCCAGCTCGCATTTGCCGACCCGGCGAAGAAGCCCGTGAAGGAGACCGTGCTCGCGGCCGCCGACGTCGGCATCGAACTGTGGGAATTGCTCGCCGCGCAGGTGCAGGAGCCGCAAGGCGGCGCCGGCAGCCGCAGCGCGTTCCTCTCGTTCGTGGGCATCGCGGCCCACCACCGCGCGTCGCGCGCCTACCTCCAGAACCTCAAGACGGGCGACGACGCCACGGGCACGGGCCCTGCGAGCTATCCGCTCGGCGTGACTGCGTTCGACGTGCTGCTGCAGCAGTTGCCGACCGACGCGGCATGGGCGCAGGGCGTGCGCGCCGAAGTCGCGGCGAGCCGCATGCTCGCCGCCGGCGTGCGAGCGCTGTCCGAACGCCGCAACCTTGCGGCCGCGAACCATGTCGACCGCCTGCTCGCCGAGCACCCGCACAGCTTCTGCGTGACCGGGATGCCGTGAACGTCCGCGTCGAGGCCTGCGCCAACGGGTGCCGCATCGCGGTGAAGGCCGTGCCCGGAAGCAGCCGCGACCGCATCGCCGGAGAACACGGCCACTCGCTGAAGGTGTGCGTCGCGGCGCCGCCGGAGAAGGGCAAGGCCAACGACCGCATCTGCGAACTGCTCGCGCAGGCGTTGGGCGTGCCGACGCGCGACGTGCACGTTGCGTCGGGAACCAGTTCGCCCGTGAAGACCGTCGAAGTTCGCGGGCTCGACCGCGACGAAGCAGTGGCTCGCCTCGCCGCGGCGCTCTCGTCGTAGCAGCGCGACGGATGCGCGCTGGCGGCGCGCGCGCTCTGCGCTACCGTGCGTCGATGGTCGGTCCTGCCCACGGCGCGAAGCCGTCCCGCCTGCGCGAAGCCGCGCAGCAGATCCTCGCCCGCTGCCCGCATCGCCCGCGCATGGCGCTGCTGCTCGGCAGCGGCCACGCTTCGATCGCAGGGCAACTGCGCGAGAAGATCTCGATCCACGCCGAAGACCTTCCGCCCGGCGTCGGCCTCGCGACGCCGTTGCTCATCGGCCTGCTCGAAGGCGCCCCGGTCGCGGTCGCGGACGCGCCGATCCTGCCGCTCGAGACCGGCGTCGAGGTTACGATGCTCGTCCGGTTGCTGCGCGCGCTCGGCTGTGAAGCGCTGATCATCACCGCGGGCGCCGCGAGCCTGTCGCAACAGCTCGAGCCCGGCACCGTCGCGATCGTCGAAGACCACGTCAACCTGACGGGCATCCAGCCGTTGCGCAGCAAGAGCGACGAGCAATGGGGCCCGAGCTTCCCCGACATGAGCGAGGCCTACTCGCCGCGCTGGATCGACGTCGCTCGCGACGTCGCGCTGCGATGCGGCGTTCCTTGCATGCCAGGCGTGCTGGCGGCGGTGCCAGGTCCGTCGATGCCGACGCGCGCGGAGTATCGCTTCCTGCGCCAGATCGGCGCCGACCTCGTGGGCATGTCGCTCGTGCCCGAAGTGATCGCGGCTGTGCACGCGGGCTTCCAGGTCCTCGCGCTCGTCGGCATCACGCAACAGGCGCTTCCGCAGCGGACGACGGCCCCATCCTCGATCGAGGCGATGATCGAAGCGGCCGAACTCGCGGCCCCGCGCATGGCGTCCTTGCTCGCAGGCATCGTCGCCGAGGGACAGAAGCTGCTCGACTGAAGGTCGCGGGCGGCCGGCGGGCCCGCTAGGGTTCCGTCCAAGGCCCCTTGCCACCGGAACCCGCGCCCAGGATTTGCGGCGGCGAGAATCAGGCCCCGACCCGTCCACGGCCGATAGAGGAGGACTCGTGAACCCCAAGACCACCCGCCGTTCCATGCTCGCGCTCTTGCCGCTGCTGGCTTCGTGCAGCGGCTGGCTGTTCTCGGGCTACGAGTCGATCGACCGCCGACGCCCAGTGGCCCTCGTGGAGACCACGGGTGGAGTCGAATTCGGCGCCACGACCGAGTTCGGCATCCTCACGCTCGGACGCACGGCGCAAGACGGCCCGTGCCGCGTGCACTACTTCCTGGGCCCGACGCCGATGGTCGAGGACGGCGTGATGCGCGCGACCGGCTCCACGTTCAGCCTCGCGGAGATCGACCTCAAGACGATGCGGCTGCGCGTGCTCGACCGCGTGCCCGGCGTCGACGACGAGCTCGTCGCGATGTGGACGCCCAACGGCGTCGACATCGAGACGGTCTCCGTCGAGCTCGCGCGCACGGAAGGCATCCGCGGCGACGTCCTGCTCGATCCAGGCTGCGAACTTCCTGCGGGCGCCGCAGTGTTCGCGCGCGAACGCGGCGACCTGCGCTTCGTCGGCCTCGTCGCCGGCCGCGCCCGGCTCGAGAGCGCGCCTTCTGTCCGGGTAACTGTACTCGAGGCCAAGGCACTGAAGAGTCCCACCGTGGAAACGGA
>CAZEQF010000240.1:0-6576 GCA_964514315.1 uncultured Singulisphaera sp.
GCGCGCGATCGCCTTGTCCATCGGATCCAGCGTGTCGAGCACGTGCAGCGACGGCGTCACTTCCGTGCTCTGCTCGTTCTGGTCCTGCGCCGGCATCGCGCCGCCGAAGTCCCACGCAGCGTCGATGAGGCCGGCGGTGATGACCATGCCGCGCACTTCGACCATGCGCGAACCGGCTGGCACCGCGGTCGCGGGGCCGCCGATCATGCGGATGCGGCCGCCTTCGACGACGAGGACTGCATCCTCGACCGTCGTGCCGTCACCGGGCAGCAGGCGCGCGCCGCGGTAGACGACGGGTTCGTCCTGCGCGCGCGCAGCGAGCGAGAACGCGAACACGGAGCAAAGCGCGACGGTGTGGCGCAGCATCAGTTGGCCTCCTTGGTCTTCGTCCCGCTCTTCGCGGGCTCTTCTCCGTGCAGCAGCGCGCCGTTGCCGTAGACGGCGACGAGGCGCGAGGTGAGGTCGAGCGGGTCGCCCGTGAACACCGCGAAGTCCGCGTCGCAACCGCGGCGCAGCGAGCCGTGCGTCGTGTCGATGCCGCAGATCGAAGCCGGCGTCGACGTCATCGCGGCGAGCGCGGTCGCGCGCGAGCAGCCGTAGCCGACCGCGAGCGCGGCCGTGCTGCGCAGCAGCGCAGGTTCGCCGACGAAGCAGAACGGGATCTTCCTGGCTTCGAGCTGCGCGGGCAGCGCGAGCCGTTGCTCCGTCGCCTCGGGCTGCAGCCCGCCGAGGATCAGCGACGCGCGCGCGGCCGCGAGCTCCGCCAAGCACTCGTGCGCGTCGGCGGCGCCGGCGATCACCGGCTCGATGCCGAGCGGCTTGCACACCGCGATCGCGGCGAGGATCTCAGCGCGCGTGTCGGCGTGGAACACGGCCTTGCGCTCGCTGCGCGCGACGGCGTTGAACGCAGCCGCTTCGGGGCCGGCGAGCGCGCCCGTGCGCGCTTCGGCGAACGCATTGCGCAGCATGTCGACGGCGCCCATCAGCGAGGTGGGCTGGCGCTCCGGGTTGCGCGCGGCGGCGATCAGCGAGAACTTCGCGTAGCTCGCGTCTTTCTGCACCGAGCCGAGCTTGTGCTTGTGGTCGACGAGGCTGCCGGGCTCGACGATCGCGGCGATGCCGCCGGCGACGTTGGTCGAAGACGGCGACAACGCGGCGGTGGTGACGCCGAACTTCGGCAGGAGCGCGAGCTTCTCGTCCGCGGGATCGAACGCGTCCTTCGCGAGCAGGTCGGGCGTGAGCGCGACGGCGCGTTCCGCGAGTTCGCGTTCGAGGTCGAACGTCGCGTGCGCGACGACGAAGCCGGGGACGATCGTCGCATCGGCGAAGCGCACGCTGCGCGCGCGTCCGCGGGCCTCGGCCGGGATCTCGGTCCCGACGAACGCGATCTTGCCGTCGCGCACGAGGAACTCGCCGGGCGAGAGCACGGTGTCGGTCGCGACGACGAGCGTCTTGCACGAGACCAGCAGGTCCGTCGCTTCCTGCGCGCGCAGCGCGGTCAGCGTCGCAGCGACGGCGAGCGCCAAAAGGGGGCTACGTTGCAAGCGCATCAGCGGGGCTCCTTCTTCGCCGGGGTCGGTTCGAACTGCAGCGCGCCGCCGGAATAGACGGCCAGCACGCGGCTGTCGCTCTGCAGCAGCGGACGGTCGCAGACGACGAGGTCCGCGATCTTGCCCGCCTGCAGCGAGCCGATGTCCTTCTGCACGCCGAGGATCTCGGCGGGCGTCAGCGTGATCGCGCGGATCGCCGCGTCCTGCGAGAGGCCGGCGCCGACGGCGGCAGCCGCCATCATCGGCAGCGTGCGCGCGCGGCGGCCGCTGCCGGTCGCGATCGCGAACGGCACGCCCGCGTCCTGCAGCGCGCGCGGGGCCGCGAGCGGGTCGAGCTTCTCGTAGCTCTCCGGCAGCGCGACCGGGAACAGGCCCGTCAGCACGCACGGGACGGCGGCGTCGGCGAGTTCGTTGGCCACGCTGGCAGCGCCGAGCGCGTCGTCGAAGACGATCGTCGGGACCTTCTTCTCGCGCGCCGCGGCGAGCACTGCGCGCATCTCGTCCGGGCGGCGGACCGTGACGCGCAACGGCAGCGCGCCGTCGAGGACCTTCAGCAGCGTGTCCTTCACCGGGTCGCGGTCGGGGGCCTTCGGATACTTCGGGCGCTCGGGCGGCTTCTCGTCGGCCTTCGCGTCGGCGGGCTTGGCTTCGCCGGCCTTTGCTTCGGCGGGCTTCTCCGCGGGCTTCTGCTCCGCGGGCTTCGGCTCCTGCTTCGGCTCGGCGGGCTTGCCGTCGCCTTGCGGCTTCGGCTTCTCCGGCTCCTGCGGCTTCGGCTGCTCGGGCTTGGGCTGGTCCGGCTTCGGCTCCTGCGGCTTCGGTTGGTCTGGCTTTGGCTCTTCTGGCTTCGGCTGCTCAGGCTTCGGGTCCTCGGGCTTGGGCTCGCCGCCAGGCTCCCCGCCGGGCCGCCTGCCGCCGCCGGGACCACCGCCGCCCGGTCCTTGGGGCTGGCCCGCGCCGCGTCGGCCGCCGCGCATGCCGCGCGCACCGGCTCCACCCTCGGCAGGCGGCGTCGCCGCGTCCGGAGTGGCCGCAGCCTTCTCGCCGTCGGCGGGCTTCTTCTCGTCGCCCGTCTTGCCGTTCTTCTTCTCGAAGTACGCGAGGTAGTCGGCGAAGTCCTTCGTGTACTTCTCGAGCGCCTTCTTGTGCTCTTCCTGCTTCTTCTTGTAGTCGTCGAGGCCCGAGAACGCGCCGAACGCGCCTTCGATGGCGCGCTGGCGATCGAGTGCGTGCGTGCCGACGGGGCCGGCCGCAAGTTGCATCCCGACACCGGCTTCCAGCTTTTCGGGGAACCTCGAGACGCCGTCCTTCTTGGGCCGCAGGACCGCGCCGGTGCCCGACCACGGCGCGCCGCGCGAGGAGCTGGCGTAGAGGGTCGTGATGCCGGTCTCGACGATGCGGTCTTCGCGGTCGAAGCGCTTGCCGAACGCCTCGCCGGCGTGGGTCGCGGCGTCGGCCGACGGATCCTGGCGCACGCCGTCGTCGAGGAACGCGTCCGAGCTCGCGTCGACGAGGCCGGGGTAGATGTGGCCGTCGGCAAACCGGATCGTCTCCGCGTTCTCCGGCACCTCGACTTCGCCCTCCTTGCCCACCGCGACGATGCGGTCGCCGCGGAACACGACGACGCCGTTCTGGATCGACGGCCCCGAGACCGGGTGCACGTTGCCCGCGAACACGGCGACCGTGCGCTGGCGCGGACGACCTTGGCGGCGGGAACCGGGGCCGCGCGGGCCTTCCGGCTGCGGCGCTGCTTCGGCAGCGGGCTGGTTCTCCGCTGGCGGCGTCTCGACGGGATCCTGGGCGAGCAGCCCGCCGGTGATCAGCGACAGCGTGCAGGCGAACGGGACGAAGAGGTGTGGGTTCTGCCGCATGGGGGTGGGAGGCGCCGGGGGCACGCCTGTCGGGGGCGCGGTTCTACGGACAACGGAGGCCCCACTGCGAGGGGATTTTCACGCCGTGTTTGCCCTTCCGATGCGCAGGGCCGCAGGCGGGCATCTGCCGCCGGGATCGAGGGGGTGGGCTGCCGCTGCCAGCATCTCCGTCGGGTAGCCGATGGTGCTGCGCCGCCGCATGTGCTTATCTGGCACGGGTGAACCTCGTCGAGGTGCAGTTCCAACCGGCTGGCAAGATCGTCTTCGTGAGCCCCGGCACCACGTTGCTGGCGGCCTCCGAGGCGGCGGGCGTGGACATCGGCTGCGGCTGCCGCCGCGGGATGTGCGGCACGGATGCCGTCCGCGTGGAGCCGGACACTGCGTTGGCCCCGGCCCAGGACCCGGAGCGATCCACGTTGGAGCGCATGGGGCTCGAGCCGGGCTTCCGTCTCTCCTGCTCGGCGCGCGTCGAACGCGGCGTCGTGAAGGTCGAACTCGGGCGCTTCTGATGGGCAACACCTCCATCCCGCGCCCGGCCGCGCCGAAGAACCCGATCAAGGACGGCCTCGGCTTCTTCGGCGCCTTCCTCGGCCAGCCGGGGTCGGTGGGCGCCGTGCTCCCGAGCACTCGCTACCTCGCCCGCGCGTTGGTGGGGCGGCTCGACCTGCAGCCCGGCGAATTGGTCGTCGAGTTCGGGCCCGGCACCGGGCCGATGACCGCGGTCATCCGCGAACTGCTGCCGTCGCGCTCCAAGTACCTCGGCATCGAACTCGAGCCGAAGTTCCACGACCTGCTGACGCAGCGCTTCTCGACGATGGAGTTCCATCTCGGCAGCGCCGGCGACCTGCCGCGCATCCTCGCGGACCGCGGCCTGCCGAAGGCGATGCGCATCGTGTCCGGCCTGCCGTTCGCGAGCTTGCCCGCCAAGGTCCAGGACGCGGTTGTCGACGGCGTGAGCGCGTGCCTGCACGAACACGGCGACTTCCGCACGTTCCAGTACATGCACGCCTACGGCATGCAGAAGGCTCGTCGATTCCGCGAACTCATGGCAGAGCGCTTCGCGGGCTTCGAGCGCATCGGCCCCGTGATCCGGAACGTGCCGCCGGCGTTCGTGCTGCGCTACTGGAGCCCGACCCGCTAGATCGCGAGCCTGCAGCGTCGGTCAGTTGCCGATGCGGATCGACGACGAGAACAGCCACGGCGCGCCGGACGGCGTGCGCGCCTCGGCGCGGTAGACGCCGGGTTGCGGGTCCTGCAGCGAGCCTTCCTCGCCGTCGAACGTCGCGATGACGCGGCCCGAGCAGAAGAGTTCGATGCGCGCGGCCTTCGGCGTGCGCACGCGCAACGTGACGCCGCGGCCGTCGTCGATGCTGTCGCCGGGCAGCAGCGGCGCTGCGTCGCTGCGTTCGCCGCGGAAGTCGAATCCCGTGCCGTCGCCGAACACGTCGAAGCTCACGTAGGAGCGGCCGCGTCGCATCGCGTCGACGATCGCCGCCTCGGTGCATTCTGTCGCGAGCACGTGCGTGCTGATCGACAGGAACACTTCGGGGTAGCCAGCGATCGTGCCGCCGAGTGGTCCGAATGCGCGGATGTTCGCGTGCGCATCGCCGCCGCCCACGGGCGTGAACGGGTGCCGACGTTGCAGTTCCGCGTCCCAGTTCGCGAGCACCGCTTCGTCGCGAATCGCGATCGTGCGCATGAGGTTGCGTGCGGGCAGCAGCAGCGCGCTGCCGAGCACCGCAGCCGGGCTCGCGGTCTTCGCGCCTGCGTGCAGGTTGACGATCTCGGCGCCGGCGAGGCCAGGCATGCTCCAGTCCTTCCACGCCTCGGCGTGGCCGACGAACACCAGCGCTCCTTGCTGCGTCGCTTCGGCGACGAGCGCGCCGCAGTGCATCCAGCGCCGCAGCGGCTTCTGCAGCGGGAACGCGAGCACCGTGCCTTGTTGCGTGCGCAGCTCCGCGCCGCACAGGAACAGCACGCCGTCGACTTCGCCGCGCTGGCCCAGCGCGATCGAGTCCGGCGTCTGGTGGTCCGTCATCACGAGGAACTGCGTGCCAGCTGCCTTCGCCGCCGCCGTGATCTCCTCGATCGTGCCGTCGCTGTCGTGCGACAGGTGCGAGTGGCAGTGGACCATGCCCTTGAGGTCGACCAGCTCCGTTCCGTGGACCTGCGCACGGGCTGCGCGCAAGGAGTCGTCATGCGACGGCGTCATCGTCGTCAGCGCCGCGCAACCGCACAGCGGCAGCGCGAGGCAGCAGGCGATTCGTTGGATGGGCGTCACGGGTCTCCGATCGGCTCGCAAGGGGCGGGCACCGTAGAAGTGGTTTCACAACACCTCGGCAGCTGCGGCCGGCTCCGCAGTCCGATGGCGGCGTCGCGAGTTCTCCGCGGAAGCTACGGATTCCGCTGCGAACTCGCTCCTTGCCCTCGGTCTTCGTTGCTCGGCCTCGCTTGCCGACTTGTCGTGCAACCACTTCTAGCGAAGGCTCGGGTCTTTGCCGTGCGCGCCGCCACAAACTGCGATGCTGGAGGCCTCGCATTGCCGTAGCGTGTTCGCCCCCGATGCGCGTTCCCACGCTCCTGATTGCCGCCAGCGCTGCGTTCGCCAGTTGCGTCGCGAAGCCCGCCATCCTGCGCGAGTCCGGCGCGCCAGCCCCGGACACCGAGCTGCACTTGCCCCGGCAGGGCGAAGTCGTGCTGGATGCCCGCATCTACTACGGCATCCCGATCCTGCAGAAGTCGTTCTTCTGGGACGGCAACGGCGAGGACGACGCGGCCGGCGTCAAGATCCGCGAGCTCTGGCACGCGAGCGAATCGTTCGCGATCGGCTCCGGCGTGACGGCGTCGAACTGGTGCCTGGGCGGCGAGGATGCGCAGGCAGTCGAGTTCGAGGCGGTGGGCCGGATGATCGTGCATCGCGAAGCCGGCGACTCCGCCGCGTGGTTCTTCGAGCTCACGGGCGGCTACCAATACGCGACGGATCCCGTGCCGGACGGCGGCACCGTGTGGAACTGGACCTTCTCGTTCGGCCCCGGCGTGCTGGTGCCGATCTCGCCGCACTTCGACTTCGAGGGCGGCGTCACCTACCACCATGTGTCCAATGCGCTCGGACGCGACAACGATCGCAACCCGAGCCAGAACGAGGCGCAGGTGTGGGT
>CAZEQF010000241.1:0-6553 GCA_964514315.1 uncultured Singulisphaera sp.
CGCAACTGTCGCTCGTCGCCTTCCTGGCGGTTCAGGCACTGAAGGACATGTCGCGCGCCGACGCAGAGCGGTTGCGCGCATGGCTGCACCGCTACAGGAAGTTCCTCTCCCTCGTCTTGGACACGCCGCGCGACCGGGCCTTCTACGGCGCACTGATTTGGTATCTGATGAACACGACCAAGGTAGAACCCGAAGTCCTCAAGCAGACCCTCTACACCGTGCTGCCCGACAACGACCACGAGGAGTGGCTCAGCCCGTTCCAGCGCATGCTGCGCGAGCAGCGGGCGGAGGGGTTGGCCGAGGGAAAGGCGGAGGGCAAGGCGGAGGGCAAGGCGGAGGGGAGCAGGGCCGCATTGGCCTCCGCATTGCTGCAGCTGCTGGCCCGACGCTTCGGACCGATCCACGACTCCACTCGGTTGCACATCCAGTCGGCGGACACGAACCAACTCGAGGGTTGGTTCGCGAAGGCAATCGACGCGAAGTCGATCGACGACGCGCTCGCGGACTAGTGCGCGGCCTGGGCCGCGATGACCCGAACGGATTCCTCGAGCCGCAGAGCATCCTGACGGCCCCGTTCCTGGTCGGGCTGTCCGCAGCCGATCCTCAACGGGCTGGCGCGCTCAGGACACCCAGCCCCAGATCGTGAAGCCGATCACGCCGACCAAGAACAGCGCGGTGCCGAGCATCAGCACCGGCCGCTTGCGGATGTCGCGTTCGCCCTTCCGGTCGAGGAACGGCCAGAACAGGATCACGCCGCCGACGAGGCCCTGCAGCACGAGGCCGAGCCACTCGGGCGTGACCACCTTGAGGAACTGGTAGCTCGCGAGGAAGTACCACTCCGGCTTGATGTGCGCAGGCGTGTTGTAGGGATCCGCGGGCTCCTCGTGGTGGTGCGGGCCGTAGAGCACGAGCAGCGTGATGCCGACGATCACGGCCGCGAGCAGCAGCAGTTCCTTGGCGACGTGGCCTGGGAAGAACGGGAACTTCGGCTCGCCGGGTTGGATCGTGGGCGGGCCGCCCTGGCCGGTGCGGCGCACGAGGTAGAGGTGCACGCCGACGAGACCCATGAGCAGCAGCGGCAGGACGACGACGTGCACGGCGAAGAAGCGGTGCAGCGTGGGTTCGCCGACGTTCTCGCCGCCGCGAAGCAGGCGGACGATCTCGTCGCCCCACGGCAGGTCTCGCAGCGTCTCGGTGCCGACCGTCGAGCCCCAATAGGACAGTTGTGTCCACGGCAGCAGATAGCCCGAGAACGCGAGGCCCATCGTCAGGCCGAGCAGCAGGATGCCGGTGACCCAGTGCAGTTCGCGCGGGGCGCGATACTCGGCAAACAGGTAGACGCGGAAGCCGTGCAGCATCACCGCGGCCATCATGATCGTGGCGCCGTAGCTGTGCAGGCCGCGCACGAACCAGCCGAACGGAACTTCGAGCGTGATGCGTTGCACGGACTCGAACGCGCCCGCGGTGGTGGGCACGTAGTGCACGAGCAACAAGATGCCCGTCACCAGCTGCACCATGAACATCATCAGCGCGAGGCCGCCGAGGCAGAACAGGATGCCCGTCGAGCGCTTGGGGACGCCATAGCCGGTGAGGTTCTTCTCGATCAGTTCGCGCAGGCCGACGCGGTCGTCGAACCAGCTGGCGAGTTGGCGAAGCTTCGACAGCATGTCAGGAAGGTCCTCCGAGCCGGATGACGCCGTTCTCGACGCCGACGGGGATCATCGCGAGCGCTTCGGGTGCAGGGCCGCCGAGCACCTTGCCTTCGAGCGAGAACTGCGCGCCGTGGCACGGGCATTCGATCTTGCTGATCTCCTCGCTCCACTTCACGAGGCAGCCGAGGTGCGTGCAGATCGCAGAGAGCGCGTGCAGCGCGCCGTTGCTGTCGCGCACGATCAGCACGGGCTTGCCCTTGTGCAGCACCTGCACTGCGGTGCCGGGCTTCAGCTCGCTCTCCTGGATCGCGACGTCCTGGTCGCCGAGGCCCTCGGGGAGCGGCGACATGTAGTTGAGCACCACGTAGCCGCCAGAGGCCGCAGCTGCGAGGCCGCAGGCCTGCACCGAGATCTGGAGCAACTTGCGGCGGTCGACACCGCGGCCGGGACAGGACGGATTCGTCGGAACGTCGTGGTCAGCCATGATCGTCGTGGTCGTGGTGCGCGATGGGCGTGTTGCTGTGGTAGGCGCGATAGCCGATGGCCGCAGCGAGCAGCAGGAATGCGACGAGGGACAGGATCACCGGCCGCTCGCGTTCGTAGTTGCGTTCGCGAAGCTCCTCGCGTTCGCGGAGCTTGGCGATCGTCTTCATCACGCGATCGACGTTGCCGCCGATCTGCTGGATCTCGCCGATGCGGAAGGAGTGGAACGTCGCGAGCACTCCGTCGCGGTCGAGCCGCAGGTCCTTCTGCATCTGGCGCAGAGGTTGGATGACCGACGGGATGTGCTCGACGCCCTTCGCGAACGTGTCCAGCTCCTCGACGAGCCCGCGCGCCTTCTGCAGCATCGATTGCGCGGTCTTCGCCTTCTCGAACGCGTGGCACTTGCTGCACTCGGCCTCGGTGATGATCGCTGCGGGATCCGGCGGTTGGATCGCGTGCGCGCCGTGGCAGGTGACGCAGTGCGGCAGGCCGTTCTTGCCGTGCACCGAGCCGACGTGCACGTCCTTGATCTCGCCGTGGCACTTGCCGCACATGTAGGGGAAGTCGCGCAGGCGCGGCCTGCCGACGAAGCCGGCGGAAGGGCTGTGCGCCATCGTCGGCTCGGCGACGTCGCCGCCGTGGCAGCCGTCGCAGGTCACTCCAGCCTTGCCGTGCACCGAGTCGCGCCATTGGCCGACCGGCGCGTGCAGCTGGCCCTGCAGCTGGTCGTGGCACTGCACGCAGGAAGACTGCGGCTTCTGTGCTGCGGTTTCTTGCGCGCGCACGACGCCGAGCGACAAGGCTGCCCATGCAGCGAGCGCCATGGACGCGCGCGCCAAGGAAGGGAATCGACGCGTGCTCATCGCGCTTGCTCCACGGCGCCGAGCGCCTTGCGGTAGACCTCCGCGGCTTCGCGGTAGCGCTGCAGATGTTCGAGCGAACGGCCGCGGACGAGCGCGGTGCGCGCGGACTTCTCGTCGAGCCCTTCCAGCTGCTTCAGCGCGCCTTCGGCGTCGCCGCCTTGCAGCAGGCGTTCGGCGCGAAGCTGGCGCACTTCGACCGAGTCCGGAGTCAGCGCAGCGAGCCGGTCGATCCACACGGTCGCCTCGTCGCGGCGGCCTTGCAGCAGCAGGATGCGCGCGAGCAGCGCGATGCCTTCGGAACTCTTGGAGTCGGGCCGCAGCGTCTTCTCCAGCGCGTTGCGCGCCTCGTCGAGCATGCCCGATCCGAACAACTGCTCCGCCATGCGCACGGAACGCGCGGTGCGCAGCAGCGCGTCGCTGTCGGCGGGGATCTCGGCGCGGCTCAGCGCCTGTTGCATTCCTTGTTCGTCGAGCAGGCCCGCTGCGAGCTTTGCGCCCGCGACGGCTTTGGCGCCGATCAACGGGCCGTAGCCCTTGGTCAGGTGCGCGACCTTGCGCTCCGGGGTCACCGAGCAAACGGTCGGATACGCGACGACGTGGTAGCCGGAGTAGAGGCTGCGCTCGGGGTCGACGGTCACTGCGCCCGGCAGCTTGCTCGCGTCGACGAGTTGCTGCAGCGCGCCGATGTCGCGTTCGCCGTTGGTGACGACGACGAGCGCGGCCTTGTCCTTCAGCTCTTCGGCGGTCGCGAGCTCGCGGCTCACGGCCTCGAGGCCCTGGCGCGAGTACGACATGTCTTGCGAGTGGAAGAACAAGATCACCGTCCGCCCCTGGAACGTGTCCCACGACAGCGACTTTCCCGCTGCGTCCTTGCCCGCGAGCGAAGGAGCCTTGTCGCCGACGGCCGGCGCGCCTTGCGCCATCGCCGCCGCGCACAACGCGAACGCGACGAACTGCTGCTGCATCCGATGCATGTTCATCGTCCTGCTCCTTCCTTCGCGTCCTTCGGGTCCGCCGGGATGCCGGCCTTCTGGTAGTTGGGCAGCGCCTGCACGTAGTCGTAGGCGCGCGGCTTGTGGCAACCCGGCGCGCACGAGCCGCCGGTCGCGGCTTGCTCGAACTGGATCGGGATCTCCCAGCCGCCGAACGGGACCTTGTCCGTCATGTGCTTCGGCAAGTCGCTCGCGTGCGTGTCGTGGCACGCGCGGCACGTGCGGCCCTTCGTGTCCTTGTTGACGTGGACGAAGTGCAGGTTCTTGTCGCCGTTGCGGAACTTGGTCAGCGTCGTCGTCGAGGCCTCGGTGAACACGCGGCCGTCATGGCACTGGAAGCACAGCGTGTAGGTGGCGAGGTCGAACGGCGCGTAGAACTCCTGCGGATACGGCTCGCGCAGCAGGCGGAAGTTCTTCGATCCGTGCGGATTGTGGCACCCGCTGCAGTCGCCTTCGCGGATCGGGCCGTGGACGAACTTGTGGTCGGCGATGTGCTTGCCGATCGCGGCGACCATCGTGCCGTCCGGCCGCTTCTGCGGCTTGTCGTGGCAGCCGACGCAGATCTCCATCACCGGCTTGTCGAGCAGCTTGGGGAACCGCGACGCGTGCGTGTTGTGGCAGTTGCCGCAGCCTTCGTTCTGCGTGAGCGCCTCGTGGAAGACCGTCGCGCTCGCGATCTCCTCCTTCTTGGCGGTGTGGCAGTCGAGGCAGAGGTCCTGCCGCTCGTTCTTGAGCTGGAACGGATGGTCGCTCGCGTGCGCGTCGTGGCAGTTGGCGCAGTTCTCGGACACCGGTCGGTGCCAGTGCTTCGCGCCGCGCAGCATCTGCTCCATGTCGGTGTGGCACTTGAGGCACACCTCGGAACCCTGCTTGTCGAGCAGCTTCGGGTAGTAGCCCGAGTGGGGGTTGTGGCACAGCGTGCACGCGCCGGCTGCGACCGGGCCGTGCACGAACTTCTTGTGCGTGGCCTGCGCCTGCTCGTGGCACTGCCCGCACGTCGTGCGCTCGTCGACTTGCTTGAGCAGCGCCTTCGTCTGCGAGTGGTGCGGATCGTGGCACGCGGTGCAGTTGCCGTCTGCGACGGGCTTGTGCTGGTGGCACTTCACGCACAGCTGCGCTGGCTGCGCGGTTTTCTCGAACGCGTGCTTCTGCGGGTCCGGTTGCGCGTGGCACGCGGCGCATTGCTGCACGGCGACCGGGCCGTGCACGAACTCGCCCTTCGTGAGCGTGTCGTGGCAGCCGGTGGTCGCGCAGCCTTGGCCCGCTTGGATCTGTGTCGGCGCGGGCCGTCCCTTCGGGTCTTGCTCTTCCGCTGCCGCTGCTGCCGCTGTCGGCGTGGATCGAGGCGTGGGAAGTTCGCGTTCGAACGAGTGGAACGCGGTCAGCCCCGCGGCGGACATCGCCACGAGGGACTTCAGGGTGGGCCAGCGCATGGGGAGGATGGCGCTGCCGGACGGTTGGAGTCCGACGACGCAGCCGAAGTCACTAATCTGTCTCCATCGGAGCGGCCACTACGCTGCAGGCGCAGACGGGGCGCGCCGCAGTGCGTAGGCGCGGTCTCTCCCCGCGAGGCACGGCGTCCGGCACCCGCACCAGCCCCCTGCTCCTTGTGCGGGCGGCCACTTCCGCCGCCGCGTGCCGTCCTCAGTAGTTCTCGTTGTCGTGGTTCTGCCCGTGGCAGACCAGCGTGCAGTTGCCGCGGTAGCGACCCTGGTCGACGAACCGCATCACACCGTTGCGCGGCGTGACGACGCGGGTGTCGAAGTTGATCAGGTGCGAGTTGTTGGTCGGCGTGCCCTGGGACGCCGAGATGCCGTGCGAGTCGTGGCAGGCGGAGCACGCAGCCCGCTCGTCGACGATGTGCTTGCGGTGTTCCTTGAACGAGTTGTCGCCGAGGATCGAGGAGCGGCTGTGGCAGCGGTAGCACAGCGCGTAGCGCGCCGCCGACTCGGTCTGGTTGTCGACCGTCGAGTAGTTGGCGATCAACAACGGCGAGAAGTTGGAGCCGTGCGGCCCGCGCGCGCCCGACCCGCCTGCGTCGGGCGACGAATCGCTCTGGTGGCAATCCGTGCAGCCGACGCGGCTCGACGGAGTCCAAGGCGAGATCAGGCTGGGAACGTCGGGATTCCGGCCGACGGCCTCGATGGGGTGGAACGACGGATTGGCTGGCTGGAACTCGAGCCGGACGTTCGTCTGCTGGATCTGGCGCGGGACGTTCGCCGTGCCGCCGTTCGCGTCCGCGTGGCACTTGTAGCAGAGCTCGTAGCCGAACTGGATGTTCTCGGTGCGCGCGCCCGTCGTCGTGATGCCGCTCACTTGCGCGATCGGTCCCGGCACGCCCGGGGCCGGCGCCGTGCCGCTGCGCGCAGCGTGCGGGTTGTGGCAGTCCATGCACTCGACGTGCCGCGTCATCGCCATCGGATCTTCCGCCGGATCGTGCACGCCTGTCGTGTCGCGAACGTCGTGCGCCGAGACCTTGAGGATGTCGTTGCCGACGTTCTTCTGCGCAACGGTGCCGCTGTGGCAACGCAGGCACGTGTCGTCCTCGTTGATCGCCTGCAGC
>CAZEQF010000242.1:0-6551 GCA_964514315.1 uncultured Singulisphaera sp.
TCGCCCGAACGCATCGCGGAACGTGCTCGCTCCGGGCCATCGCCGAAGATCACGGGCGAACGCGATCGCCGGGGATCGCTGTGCCCCGTTCGAGAAAGAGACGACGCAGTGCGCAACGTCGCGCGATGGCTGCAATCGCAGCGGAGGGCGCGCGACCGTCGGCGCGCAGCGGGACCTCGTCCCGCTGCGGCTTCTGTCGACTACTTGTCGACGCCGGGCGCGATCGGCGCAACGGGCGCTGCCGCGCCGCCGTCCTGCGGCGTCGCCGCGGCGGCTTCCTTGGCCTTCATGAGGTCGGCGCGCGTGGGCTTGAGCTTCTGGAACAACGCGTTGTCGATCACGTAGTACCAGGGCCCGAAGCGACGCGTGAGGTCGTCCGCCTCCTTCTTGCCCGCCTCGACCTTCTTCTCGAACTCGGTCCACTGGTCCGCGTCGCGCTTGAGGTCGTCCTCGCGCACGAGCAGCGTCGACACGATGTCGAGCCCGACGCCGTCGCCGCCCTCGACCTGGTCCGGCCCCTTGCTGAACAGCTTGTAGGCCTCGCCTTCGATCGCGTAGACGAAGTCCTGGCCCCACGGGTCCTGCTTCAGCTCGGTCAGCGGCGCGGGGTCCGTGTCGTTCGGCTTCTTCGTCAGGTCCGCGAGCGCGGCCGGCAGCTTGTTCTCGTTCTTCGCCTTGTAGGCGTCGATCGCGCTTGTGATCGCCTCGATCTGGTTGCGCGCTTCACGACGCTGGTCGAGCACTTCGGCAGGAAGACGCTGGCCGGAAGGCTTCTGCAGCAGCGCTTCGTCGAAGTCGGCGGAGACCATCAGGTAGCGGTTGTTGCCGGCAACCGGCTGCGGACCCTGCTGGCCGTCCTTCGGCTCCACGGGCTTCGCTTCGCCTTCGCCCGACGTCACGACGTCGCCTTCGCCGTAGACGATCTCGCCGAAGCGCAGCGTGTAGCGCACGCCGCCCTTCGACTCGAACAACAGGTCGCCTTCGTTGCTGCGGATCGAACCGTCGCGCAGGAGGAAGTAGCCCTTGCTCTGCAGCGACATCGCGTCGTTCATGCCGGGCTTCTTCTGCAGACGCGCGTCGAGGCCCGCGGGCTTCTTGCGCACGCCGACGATCTTGACCTGGCCGAGGGAGTCCGCGACTTCGCGCAGCTTCTCCTCGTTGGTCTCCTTGCCCTCTTCGACGCCTTCGATCGCCCACTTCGACGCATCGTCCTTCTTCGCGACGATGCGGTCGCCCTGGACGATCTGGCCTTGCTGCTCGTCGACGGAGTAGTTGTCGAACGTGATCTTGCTGATGTCCCAGCTCTTCGCCTTCAGCAGGTCCGTCTCGATCCAGTCGGCGAACTTCGTCGACAACTGGTTGTCGAACTTCGCGGCGTAGACGCGCTTCTTGCCCGGCAGGCGCACGAAGTGCATGTCCGTGTTGCCCTCGAGCTCCTTGCCGATGATCAGCGAGGCGAGGTCCTGGCCGCCCTGGTTCTTGAACGTGACCTTCGTGCCGCGGCCCTTCGTCTCGAGGCTCTGCTCCTCGGGATCGACGACGCCGCACTTCGCGTGGTCGTCGACGAGGTCGCTGATCACTCGGTCGCGCTTCATGCCGAGCATCATCGTGGCGCTCTTCGCCATGCGCGTCTTCGCGTCGGCGGGATAGCCGTTGTGCGACGGGATGGTCCAGATGCCCTTCTCGTCGCGCTTCACGTTGAACGTGCGGATCTCGGTGCTCGCGTCGTCGTAGGACGCCACGAGCAGTTCCGACGCCGCGGACGCGTCCGTGAACTCGGGGAACAGGATCTGGCCTTCGTCGTCGAACAGCGCGTTCTCGACCTTGCCTGGCCCGGTGACGGACGCCAGCGCGACGAGCAGCGCAGCGGCGCCGAGGAATGCGATCGTCTTTGCGGTTTCGTTCATCGGAGTGCCTCTCACTTGACCATGCGGTTCTGCGGGACGATCGCGCTCTCACGGGCGCGGCGACGCAAGAAGGTCGCGATGCCGAACGCGAGCGCCGGCAGGATCGAGAACACCATCATCCCGATCCGGTACGAGTTGTAGAGCGCGCGCTTCTGGCTGTCGCGATCGTGGCGGGCGACCTCGATCTTCGTCGCCTTGTCGTTCTCGATCTGCGCCTTGCTGAGCTCGAGCTTGCGGTTCTCCTTCTCCTCGAGCTCCTGGATGCGGATCTCCTTGGCCTGCGCGTCGAGCTCCTGGTTCTCCTTGAGCGCCTTCACCGCGTCGTCGAGGCGCGCCTGCGCTTCGTCGAGCTCCTTCTTGGCCGCGTCCTCGGCCGTCTCCTTGGCCTTGATCCACGAGCTCTCGAAGTCGCGCTGCGCGTATTCGACCGCCTCGAGCTTGCGCAGCGCCGGGCGGCGCTTGCGCAGCGACACGAGGCTCGTGTCGCCGACGAGCGAATCGATGCAGTTGAAGACGAACGTGATGTTGTCGAAGCGCAGGTTCGGATCGTCGGCCGAGCGGCGCAGCATGAAGAACTGGTTGCCGACGAGGTCGAGGTCGCCGATCGCGATCACGCGAGCGCGCTTGCCGTCCTTCTCCGCGCCCATCGACTTCGCGGCGAGCACGTAGTCCATCGGCTTCGGCCGGTTCACGCGGCGCGGGTTGATCTGCTGGCTGCCGCCGAACGGATTGAAGACGAACAGGTCCATCGTCGAGACGGTGCCGTTCATCTCCTGGTTCGTCGGGTCGGGCATCGCCGAACGCAGCAGCGGCTGGAACTCGAAGCCCTCCGTCGCCATCTGCTGGAAGTGCCCGCCGAACATCACGACCGTGCGGTCGAGGCCGTTGGTGATGAGGTCGTCCGCCGCGTAGCCACGCGAGCCGACGAACAAGAACTCAGGCGGCAGGCCGCCGCCCGCGAACGTGCGGTAGCTGAGGTCCCAGACGACCTGGCCCGTCGCCATGCGCAGGCCGATCGCGCCGAGGAACGACTGGAAGTTGCCCTTCTGCGGGCCGCCGCCACCCATCATCGACGCGCGCGCGCCGCCCTTCTGGTCGGTCGCCGCGGTGCCGGGCGCGTCGAGCGGCGCCGGGTCTTCGAGCAGCAGTGCCGCGTTGCCGGCGAGGATCCACTTCTGCAAGCGGTCCATCTGCTCCTGCACGAGCGAGCTCGGCTGCGGCACGACGAGCGCGTCGAGCGTCGCCGGGTAGTCCGAATCGGGGTCGACGTTCTCGACCTTGTACTGGAGCAACAACTCGTCGACGATCTGCCAGCGCTGCTTCTGCGAGAAGTTCTGGAAGTCGAAGCCGCCGTAGAGCTCGACGTCGGTCTTGAGCACGCCGACCGTCCTGCGCGCCTGCCCCGCCGCGGTGCGGATGCTGCGCATGATCTCGTACTCGAGCGGCAACGCTGCATCGACGAACGGGACGACGACCTCCTCGGTGCCGCACTGCACGGCGAAGCCGAGGTAGACCGTGGCCTCCACGCTGACGCCGCCTTCGTCGAGCATCGAGCGCTGGCCCATGATCTTGAAGTTCTTCTCCGCGTCGCGGGCCTCGGGCGAGAACGGCTCCGTGATCACGACACGCTGCTGCACGGCGTCGCCGCCGATGTGGTCGAACTGGCTCAGCAGGTTGAGCAGCGAGCGCTTCTGCTGGATCAGGTTGGCAGGCACGTCGGGCGAAACGAACGCCGACACGATGACCGGCTTCTTCGGGTCGAGCTGCGCGAGCAGCTTCTTGCTCTCGTCGCTCAGCGAGTGGATGCCCTCCACCGTGCTGTCGAGGCGCGGCAGCGTGTTGACGCCGGTGACCGCGAGGCCGACCGCGGCGACCGCGAGCGCGACGAAGCGCACGCCGCGGTGCATGCCTTCGCTGCCGCCCGCGATGTGGTGGCGACGCGAGATCAGCGCGAGGTTGCAGTAGAGGAACGCAACCGTGAGGCCGAGGAACAGCAGCACGCCGCCGCTCGTGATCATGCCGCGGCCGAAGTCCTCGAACTGGCCGCGCGGGCCGTTCGCGTACCACGCCGGGCCGCCGCCGAGCAGCTGCGCGAGGCTGCCGCTGCCGACGACGAACGCAGAGCAGAGGCCGCCGACGATCAGCGACACCGTCATGTTGTCGGTGACCTGCGAGCCGAGCATCGACACCGCGATCAGCATCGCGCCGAGCAGCAGGAAGCCGAGGTAGTTGGAGAACATCAGGCCGAGGTCCGGCGAACCGAGGACCGACAGGCCGACGACCAGCGCGAGCAAGAACACGAGCGACACGGCGTAGATGCCGAGCGCCGCGAGGTACTTGCCGAGCAGCAGCTCGCTGTCGCGCGCGGGCAGCGTGAACAACAGCTCCTGCGTGCCGTTGCTGCGTTCGTTGCTCCACGTGCCCATCGTGATCGCGGCCGTGAACAGCACGGCGATCCACGGGAATGTCTGGTTGAGCAGGTCGAGCGTCGCGAGGTTGTCGCGGAAGAACTCGCCCGGCAGCAGCAGCGCCACCACCGACAACAGCACGAACAGGCAGATGAACACGTAGCCGGTCGGGTTGCCGAACCAGCTGCGGAGGTCGCGGCGCGCGACTGCGAAGATGACGTTCTTGTTCATCGGGATTCTCCTCAGACGGCCTTCGCGCCGGTCAGGTTGTAGAAGGCCTGGTCCATGTGGCCGTGGCCGCGCTCCTTGAACGACTGCGGCGTGCCGTCGAACGCGAGCTTGCCTTCGTTGACGAGCAACAGGCGGCCGGCCATCGCCTCGACTTCCTGGAACAGGTGCGTCGACAGCAGGATCGTGCGCGTCTCGCCGAGCTTCTTGATCAGCTCGCGCACGTGGCGGATCTGGTTGGGATCGAGGCCCGTCGTCGGTTCGTCGAGGATCAGGACCTCAGGGTCGTGCAGCAGCGCCTGCGCCATGCCGACGCGCTGCTTCTGGCCCTTGCTGCACTTGCGGATCGGCTTGTCGAGCAGGCTCTCGAGCGAGCACTCGCCGGTGACGAAGTCGAGGCGCTCCGAGAACTTCGACCCCGACAGCCCGCGCGCGTCGGCGAAGAACTGCAGCAACTCGCGCGGCGTCATCTCGGGATACAGCGGGCCGTTCTCCGGCAGGTAGCCGAGCTTCTGCACGGCGGCGATGCGATCCTTCACCACGTCGATGCCCGCGAGGCGCGCCGCGCCCGACGTCGGCGTGAGGTAGCCCGTGAGCACCTTCATCGTCGTCGACTTGCCGGCCCCGTTCGGGCCGAGGAACGCCACCACTTCGCCGCGGTGGACCGTGAAGCTCATGTGATCGATCGCTGCAAACGACCCGTAGTGCTTGCAGAGGTCGATCGCCTCGATCATGGGCTGCCGTCCGGCAGCTGACTGGAAGTTGGAATCGGCCATGTCGTGCTCAACTGGGTGAAACCTGCGCCCGTCCTCCGCCTGCGCGCTGTGGCGCCCTCGGACCGACCGCTCGTCCGGCGCAATTGCGCCAAACGGGGCGAGAACCCTTAACCACGGGCGCGGTCACGAGCAACGGCGAGCGAGACGAACCGGACATCGGCGGGCTGGATGGTTTTTTGGCGCCGCCAGACGCGTGCTTCGGAGAAAAACTCCGCGCGGTTGCGGGTCTTAAACTCAGGAAGCGTCGGCACCGGGGCACCACCCAATCAGGCTCGACGGGACCAAACGCGAGAACGAGCCGCCTCCGCTCCCGCCTCGCCATCCAGGTCAGGGCCGGGTCAGCGCGTTGGACACACGCCGGCAATCCCTGGCGCTTGCACGCCGCCTCAGAGCGCGCCGACCCTGGCTCGCAGCGCTCCGGACGTCGCGAGGTCGAGCGGGTTGGGCGCCTGGAACGACGCGCCCTGGAAGTCGACCCTCGCGCCGACCAGCGCCGTGCTCGGCGGCGCCGCGACGCGCCCCGACGCGACGTTGGTGGCATCAACGGGGACCAGCAACAGCCAGTCGCTCGACGAGTAGGCCCAGCAGCCGGGCGCGCCGACCGAGTCCAACGGCGACTCGGCGGACGTGAAGCCCACTGCCAGGATGCCGAACGGTCCGACGACGTTCAGAACCTCGATTTCGACGGCGTCGCCGATGCGGAACCGGTCCTGGCCCGGACGGAAGCGGATCGACAACGCCCCGAGATCGCTGCTGCAGCCGACTCCCGCCGCGTAGTGGTCGCCGAGCAACGGCCGCGTGACGACGCCGAGCGAGGTCACGACCGTCGCGGCCGTGCCTTGGATCCCGACGATCTCCGCGCCGTTGGCGGACGCGAAGGCCGCGAACACGCCGGACTGCTGCCCGAACGTCGCGCGCTGGCCGCCGCGCGTCTCGAGCGCGAGGCCGACGACGCGCGAGTTCGTCGCGTCGTGCCACGCCTCGACGCGCCACAGGTGGTCGCCGGGCGGCACGATGAAGGCGGAAGGGCTCGCTGCGGGCGCGCCGGCCCACGCTGACGCGGTGGTCAAGGCGCCGCTGCGGACTTCGTAGCGGAGACGGACCGAGTCCAGCGCGGCCGAGTTGCCGACGTCGACGGCGGAGATCCGCTGGTCGACAGGCGCGCGAAGGTCGAACGCGGCGCCGACCGCGCTGCCGATCCGCGTCGACAGAGCATCGCGCGAATCGGCGAT
>CAZEQF010000243.1:0-6507 GCA_964514315.1 uncultured Singulisphaera sp.
ACGCACCGCGCGCTCGGCGTCGGCCGGCAGGCCCCGCGCATGCGCGAGCGGAACGGCTGCGCCCATCACCGCGCGATACACGGACTCGACTTCGGGAGCCGATGCGCGCAACGCCGCGCGATGCAGCCGCAACGTCTCGGCGTCCCCGCGCACCACGGGCCCCGACAACGCGGCGGCCGGCCCCAGATCGCGGCATGCGTCGAGCGCTGCGCGCATCAGCGCATCCGCGGCGGCGTCCGCATCCGCATCGGCGAGACAGCCGCTCGCGGCGAACGCGGCGTCGACCGCGGCGCGCAGCGCCGTGAGGCCGTTCGCGGCGAGCGCGCAGGCGGCGTGGTAGAGCACGCGGCTGCCGCCTGGCTGGCACCACAGCGGCACCATGCCGAGCTTCTGCACCAACGTCGCGAGCAGCCGACGCGCGCGCGGGTCGGCGATCAACGCGGCGGGCTTGCCCGCGAGTCCGCGGTAGCCCGCTTCGGCGTCCGGGAACGGCGCGACCGGGTGCAGCGCGCCGAGGCGCACGCCCTTTCGCTCCAACGGCTCGAACACCGACAGGTCGAAGCGCGCGCTCGTGTGGAGCCACAGGCTGCAACTGCGCGGCTCCGCGTTCGCGACCGCTGCCGCGACCACTTCGCGCAGCGCCGGGTCCGACACCGCGAACAGCACCACGTGCGCGCGCGACAGGTCCGCGAACGTGAGCGGACGGCCGCCGCCGACGAAGTCGCACGCGCGCTGCGCGCTCGCGTCGCTGCGGCCCAGGTAGCCGAGCACGTCGACGCCTGACTCGCGCAGCCTTCGGCCGAGCGCCATGCCGACGCGGCCGGGCCCGAGGATCGCGACGCGGATCGCCACGTCGTTAGCCTGCGGCGCCCTCCGCGCCGAGGCCTCCACCTTGCGCCGACTCACGGCGTCGCTTGTCGCGTTCTTCCTGGCGCCGTTCGAGCTCTTCCAGGTAGTCGGCATCCACCGAGTCGCTGAGGTGGTCGAAGTCGTCGAAGCTCTTCGGCCGGTAGTCCGCGCCCGCGCGGCTCATCGCCTCGACCTCTTCGTAGTAGGCGCGCACGACCGCCTTGTGCAGCTCGATGCGCGTCGGGCTGTTGATCGGGTGCGCGAGGTCGGCGTGCAGGCGCGCGCGGCCACGCTCGTCGCGCGGCGCGCGGTCGGGGGCGAGCCCCAGGCCGCACTGGTTGCAGTAGCTCGCGCGCATGTGGTTCTTGTGCCCGCAGCGCGAACAGTGGTCCGCGAGCTTGCGGCTCGGCATCGCGACGAACGGCCCCTTGCTGCCCTCGATGATCTTGAGGTCGCGCACGACGAAGGCGTCGTCGATCGTGACGCTGCAGTAGGCCTTCAGCTTGTTCCGCGGGTCGTCGGTCAGCTTGACGCGGATCTCGGTGATCCTGATTCCGCTGCCGTTCGTGTTCTCGTCCGCTTGCATGCTGCCCTCCGTCGAGCCCAGGTGTCCGACTACAAAAAGCCGCGCCAGGGACGACGCAAGGTCATGCGCGTTCTCCACTGCGTCCGGGCGGCGGCGTGCGCACGGGGCGCGGCGCCGGAGCCGTTCCGAACGAACGCGCAGCGATCGTCCGCACCGACATCGCGGCGATCGGCGCGAGCAGCTCGCGTTGGCGCATCGCCTCGCGTTCGCTTCTCGCCGCGACGAACAACGTCGATCCGCTGCCCGTCATCGCCACACTGCCGACGCAGAGGCTCTCGGCCCGCTCGCGCACACGCGCGAGTTCGGGTCGCACCAGCTCTGCAGCGGCGGCGAGGTCGTTCACGATCTCGCCGCGCACAGTCGCGTCGGCAACGTCATGGAGAGTGTCCCTAACGCGGCCGATGCTACCTGTGCCTTGCGAGGCCTTCCACATCGCCGCCCGCGTTTTGTAGACGTCGATCGTCGGGCATCCGAACGGCGGCACGAGCAACGTGAAGTGCAGCGAAGGAGCATCGGCAACGGGTTCGAGTTCGTCGCCGACGCCTCGCCCCCACTGCGTGCCGCCGTCGAGGAAGAACGCGACATCGGCGCCGAGCGGTCGCGCGAGTTCGAGCAATGCCGCGCGGTCGAGTGGCTCGCCGCACAGCGCGTTGCACAGGCGCAGCGCGCCTGCTGCGTCGCTGCTGCCGCCGCCGAGGCCGGCGCCGTGCGGCACGCGCTTGTGCAGTCGGAATGCAAACGAAGGCGAAACGCCTGCGCGCGCGCAGAACGCGCGGGCTGCGCGCAGCACGAGGTTGTCGTCCGAGGGCGGCAACGCGTCGCGTGGATCGTCGGCCGTCACCGCGAGCGTCATCGGCCCGTCGACGCGTTCGGCGACGAGGTCGTCGCCGAGGTCGATCGCATGGAACAACGTCTCGAGCAGGTGGTAGCCGTCGGCGCGCCTGCCGGTGATGCGCAGGTGCAGGTTGAGCTTCGCGGGACAGAACAGCGACAGCGCCGCGTTCACGACGAAGAAGTCTCCGAAGCGACGTCGAGCGACATGTTGTCGAGCAAGCGCACGGGGCGCCCGCCGGAGAACCGCACCGCCGTCACCATCCGGCCGCCGCGCACCGCGCCCGCAGGAACCGGCAACAGGTCGCCTTCGCTGCGCAGTTCCAGGTAGTCGATCGCCGCGCGCGGCTCGGCCTCCAACACGATGCGCGCGGCGCGCACGATCGCATCGCGGTCGCGTTCACCGGCCGCGAACGCAGCCTGCGCGGCGCGCAGCGCGCGGTTGACCACGACTGCGGCGACGCGGTCCTTCGCATCGAGGTAGACGTTGCGGCTCGACATCGCGAGCCCGTCCGCTTCGCGCACCGTCGGACACTCGACCAGCTGCAGCGGGAACCCGAGGTCCTGCACGAGACGCCGGATGACGGCGACCTGCTGCGCGTCCTTCTGGCCGAAGTAGGCGCGGTGCGGCCGCGCGATCGCGAACAGGCGCGCGACCACCGTCGACACGCCGCGGAAGTGGCCAGGCCGCTGCGCGCCCTCCATCGTCTCGGCCTCGCGGCCGACGTCGATGTTGCTGCAGAACCCGGGCGCATACATCTCCGACGGCGGCGGCGCGAACACCACGTCGACGCCCGCTTGCTTGCACAGTTCGAGGTCGCCGGGAAGGTTGCGCGGATAGGCCGCGAGGTCCTCCTTGGGGCCGAACTGCAGCGGGTTCACGAAGATCGTCGCCGCGACGCGGTCGCATTCCTTGCGCGCGCGCTCGAACAGGCTCCGGTGCCCGTCGTGCAGCGCGCCCATCGTCGGCACGAGGCCCGTGACGCAACCGCCTTGGATCCACTGCGAGCACTGCGCCGCGAACTCCGCGGTCGTCGTGACGAGGCGCGGCTGGGACGGCGGAGCGAACGCACGCAGCGCCGCTTCGGCGACGCCGAGTTCGCGCAGCGGCCGCAGCACGAACTCGCGCTCGAACATGCGCGGATGCGGGACGATCAGGTCCTTGCAGTCGATGCGCTCGTCGCCGAACAGCAGCACGTCGAGGTCGAGCGGCCGCGGGTGGTTCTTCTTCGCCGGCAGCGTGCGTCCCGCCTGCGCCTCCAGCGCCTTGCACACCGAGAGCAACGCATGCGCCGACAACGTCGTCGCGACCGCGCACGCGCCGTTCAGGAACGGAGCCTGCTTCGGCCCGTCGCCGACGAGTTCGCTCTCCGCGAACGCGGACACGCGCAGCATGCGGATGCCGGGCGTCGATCCGAGCCGCAGGATCGCCGAGCGAAGGTTCTGCTCGCGATCGCCTTCGTTGGCGCCGAGCCCGAGGTAGGCGACGACTTCTCGCATCCGCAGCTCAGTTGTTGCGAGGGTCCGAAGGCGCGTCGAAGGTCTCGGCGTCGTCCCCGTCGTCGCGACGCTCCTCCATGCGGCCGCGCGCCATCATGCGAATCGCGCCGAGCGCGAGCGCCCAGATCGCATAGCCGACCGTCGCGACTGCGAGCGCGAGCTGCCATTCGATCGCGGCCACGCCGATCAACACGACGAGGCCGGCGAGGAACGGGAAGCTGTGCCGCCCCTTCGCGATCGCGTGCATCGCATGCGGGTGCGGGACGTGGCTCACCATGAGGAGGCCGAGCACCACGAGCACGAGCGGCATCGCGACGACGATCGCGTCGAAGTGATGCGGCGCGAGGATCGCATGGCCGAGCACGCTGCTGACCTCGTCCTTGGTGCAATAGAGCGCGACGAGCGATGCGACCACGGCGGCCGCTGCCGGAGACGGCATGCCGCGGAACTCGCGATGGTCCTCTTCCTGCGGCCCGGTCTCGACGTTGAAGCGCGCGAGGCGCATCGCGGCGCACAGCACGTAGATCGCGGCAGCGCCGTAATAGAGCTTGGGATGGCGCGGCAAGATGCTGTTCGCGTCCGTCTGCGCGTGCCAGTCGATCAGCACCTTGCCGAGGAACGCAGGGGCCACGCCGAACGTGACCATGTCCGCCATGCTGTCGAGCTGCGCGCCGAACGGCGTCGCCTGCCCGGTCATGCGCGCGATGCGGCCGTCGAGCGCGTCGAACACCATCGCGACGAAGATCAGGATCGCCGCGGTCTCGAACAGCGAGACGACCGCGGCGAACGGCGAGCCCGGAGTCGTCGTGCGCAGCGCGTCCGCGACCTTGGCGATCGCGAGGAATCCCGCGAACACGTTGCCGAGCGTCACGAGGCTCGGGAGCACGGGCACGCTCTTGAGATCGCGCAGCCGGCGGCGGCGACGGAACGACGGGAAGTCCTCGAGGCGCGGAGCAGTCACGCGGCGCAGGATAGCGGCGCGACTCTGCGCCGCGACATCCTTGGCAGCGCCGGATTCGCCGTCAGCCGATCCAGAGCACGGACGAGTCGGAGAGCCAGGCGGATCCCGCCGCGTCGACGACGAGGGCCTGGAACCAGACGCTGACGCCGCGCAACGCGGGGTCCGCGGGGATCTGCGCGGAGAACACGGCGCGGTCCGCGTCGGGTTCCGGCGCGAGCAACGCCGTGGCGCAAGCCGAAGGATCGAGCAACAGGCCGCCGAGCCCGGCGATGGGCACCGGCGAGGAAAACGCCGATCCGAGTCCCAGCAGCGCGACCTCGTTCTGCAGCAACCGCTGGTGCAATTGGAACGGGCTGCCCACGGCGGCGACGCGACGGAACTCGGGGAACTGCGGCAGGCAATACGGCTCGGGCACGCCCGAGAAGCCGACGATCGAGTCCGAGGTGACGAGGCTCGCCGACTCGCTGTTCGCGCGGAACGACAGCAACGGCGCGTTCAAGGCGAAGCGCTCGACCACACCGCCTTGCGACGCGAACCCGAGCACGTCCGAACCATCCTGCACGAACGCCGAAGTGCGCCAGATCTGCGGAGCGAGCGGCCCCGTGCCCGCACGATCGGCGGACATCCAGCGATCCTGGCGACCGTCGAAGAAGAACACGTGCGCGGCGTCCCATGCCAGCATCGGCGCGCTGCTCTCGTTGGCTTCGAGGGTCGACGACGGAGCCGCCAGCGGAACGAACGCGCCGCTTCGCGCCGAGAACGCGAGCGCTCCGCCGTTCGTGGACAGCAGCGCGCCCGTGGTCGAGAGCCGAGGCATCGACGACGCGGCGGAAGACGGAGCGGCGCTCCATTGCCCGGTCAACGCCGAGAAGAGCCAAGGCCGAGCAGTTGCGCGCTCTTGCACGGCGACCACGCATCCGGCGACCGCCTCGTTCGCCACATCCAGGGCGAGCGCCACGAAGGCGCCGAGCGGCGCCGAATAGGCATGGACCTGCGGGCCGTCGACGACGAGCGCAACGGCGGAGCTCACGCGCAACGTGGCGCCATTCGCCATCGGCGCGACGCTCCAGGTCCCGGTCACCGCCGAGAACGCGTGCACGAGGCCCGGCGTGAGGCATGCGCCGAACAGGTCGTCGCCCTGCTGCGAACTGACCGGTCCCGTCGACGCGACGGCGAATGTGTTCGTGATGCCGCTGTAGCCGAGCGCCACCACGCCGTCGCGCAACACGATCCAATCGTCGTTGCGGAACGCCTGCGTGGACGCGCTGCACGCAGAGCTCGCCCAAGCGCGATGCAGCGACGAGAAGCCGTAGGCCGTCGACGCGGTTGCGCAGAACCCGGCCACTCCGTCCGCGGACAGATGCACCACAGGCCCGTCGAGCGCGACGTCGCGCCATTCTCCCGTGAACGCATCGAAACCGCTCGCAACCGTGCCGTCGACGACGACGGCGACATGACGCTGCACCACCACGGCGGCGGCGGCAGAGAACGTTCGCGCACTCCATCGCCCGGAGAACGCGGAGAACGCATGCAGCGCATTGCCGTCGCGCACGAGCACGATCGAGTCGTTGGTCTGCGCAGCGGGATTGAGCAACTGCGCGCCGGGCCCCACGACGATCGACTCGAACCTTCCGCGCATCGCCGAGCATGCGACGAAACGAAGGCCGTCGCGCGCGAGCACGATGTCGTTGCACGCCCACACGACGGGCGACGGGCCAACCGGCTCGGTCGCCCATCGCCGAGTGAACGCGGACCATGCGGCGAGTTCGCCGCCGTGCAC
>CAZEQF010000244.1:0-6477 GCA_964514315.1 uncultured Singulisphaera sp.
GAGGCCACCGCACAGCACCAGGTAGATCTGGTTCGCGTTCGCGACGCCGGCGTCGAGTTCCATCGTGTGGACGCCGCCGACGGTGCCGCTGATCGTGCTCGGCTTGCACTGGTTGCTGCCGATGTGCGCGCGGACCATCGCGCCGCCGACGTTGAAGTTGACGCGCTGGACGAGGTCACCCTGGTTGTTCAGCGTCAGCGGAGCGCCGTCGCTGGAGGGGAACTGGATGCCGCCCGAGTTGTTGGCGACCGTGGGGCCGGCAACCGTCGGATAGGTCTCACCGCCCTGGAACAGCAACTGCACGCCGTTGATCGGGTCGTAGGTGAACTGGCAGCTCGTGACGAGCACCGCGCCGCCGGCATCGACCACGTTCACATCCGTGCTGCCCCACATGAGCTGGCCGCGCTCGTTCATCTGCACGCTGCCGGCCTGGAGCGGGCCGAACGTCGCGCTGACGAAACCAGGGCGGTTGCTGAAGCCCGGAGCCGCATCGCCTTCGCGCGCGATGAGCTGCAGGTTGCCCGGACGGCCGACCCAGAGGCACTGGTCGTTGGCGAGTGTGACCGCGCCGCTGCCGCCGTCGGTCAGCGAGCCGAAGAACGCGACCGAGCCGCCTTGGTAGTCCGAGTAGCTCGAGCTCGTGTTGGCGATGCCGTTGACGGCGCCGGGGACCGCGGGGTTCGCGTCGCCTTCGCGCCAGACCGGCAGGAAACCACCGAGGCCGCCGACCCACATCGAGTTGTCGTCCGCCGTCGTCACCGCGCCGGTCAGCGTGGTGCCGAACGCACAGCCGCCCGTCTGGCCGAAGCCCTGGGCGATGCTCGGGCTGCCGAAGTTGACGCCGGCGGCCAGCGTCGGGGCCGCGTCGCCCTCGCGCATGATGATCTGGTTCACGCCGCCGGGGAAGTAGACCATCAGCACGCTGTCGTTGGCCGTGGTCGCGGGCGTCGTGCCGCCCGTGGCGTCGAAGCGCTCGTCGTGCAGGATCCAGCCCGCGCGGTTGAGGATCGAGTTGAAGCCGACGAAGCCGACGCGCGCCGTGCCGCCGCCAGCGACCGGGATCAGATCGCCCTTGCGGATCACGAGGCTCAGGCTGCCGGGCAGGCCCGTGAACGTCGCGAAGTTGTTCGTCGTGCCGACGACGTCGCCGCCGGCGAGCGTCGACTGGAACGCTGCGATGCCGCTCTCGTTCAGCGAGCTCGTCTGGTAGCTGATGCCCGAGAACGCGGTGTCGAAGATCGTGGCGTTGACGCCGGTCTGTCCGCCGCGCTGCGCGAGGACCTGCCACGCGCCCGGACGGCCGTGGAACAGGGCCGCGTCGTTGCGGCCCGTCGCCGCAGTGCCCGTGTTGAGGATGCCCGGGCCGACGAGGTTGGCGCCGAACATGATCCAGCCGCCGCGCGGGCTCAGGCGCGGGCTGCCGCCGATGCCGATCGCCTGCGAGGTCGTCAGCTGGTTGATCAACACGACGCCGGCGCCGAGCGTGCCGCTCGGCTCAGGATCGCCGCCGCGCATGATCATCTGCAGCGTGTCCTTGCTGCGGCCGTAGAAGTAGGCGCGGTCCGTGACGTTGGCGATGATGCTGCCGCCGGTGAAGCGAGCGCGGAACAGCAGGTTGCCGTCGAGGTCCGTGACCGCGGTGTCGAGCGAGCTGCTGCCGCCGTTGACGGAACCCGCGAGGCCCGGGATCGGATCGCCTTCGGCCATCACGATCTCGGCTTGCGAGAAGAGGCTCTGGGCAGCGGCCGAGACCGCGAGGAGCGAGACGCTGAGCGCGCCGCGCACGGACGAGGAGAGAGAGATGCTCATGAGGTGCGGGGGAGAGAGAGGCGAAATCTGCAAGCGACCGAGAGTTGGTCGCGACGGTGCGAGTTTGCAGTGGCATCGTCCGCAGCGAGCGGACGCGTTGCGGGCGAAGAAGCTAGAAAGCAGTACGAACGCCGACAATCCCCCTGTGCGCAGCCTTGCGGCGCGTTTGCGGCGATGGTGGGATGTGTTCTCGGTGCGTCCCGTCCTCGAGATCCGCGAACTCGTCGTGCAGCGCGAAGGCTTCGCGTGCGAGTTGCCGTCGCTTGCGCTCGCGCGCGGCGAGACTGCGGCGCTCGTCGGGCCTTCTGGCTGCGGCAAGTCGAGTGTTTTGCGAGCTGTGTTCGGTTTGCCGAACGGCAGATGCGCCGCAGCGCGGGGCGAAGTCGCGTTCTCCGGCACGCGATGGCCGGCGGACACCGAGGCCGCGCGCAGGTTGCTGCGCGACAAGGTCGCGTTCTTCGCGCAGGACGCAAAGAGCGCGTTGGATCCCACTGCGACGATCTTGGCGCAATTGGCGCGCGCGAGCGGACGCAGCGAGAACGACTGCGACGCGGCGTTGCGCGAACTCGGCGTCGAGGCCGGGCGTCGTCATCCGCACAAGGTGTCGGGCGGCGAGGCGCAGCGTGCGATGTTCGCGCTTGCCGCGTTGCGCGGAGCGGAGCTGCTCGTCGCCGACGAGCCCACGGCGCATCTCGATGACGTTGCGTGCGCGCGCGTTGCCGAGGCGATCGTTGCGCACTGTGCGCGCGGCGGCGCAACGCTGCTCGCGACGCACGACGCGCGTCTGCTCGCGGCGTTGCCGCTGCGACAGTTCGTGTTCGATGGAGGCTCGTTCCGCGAAGGCGGCTGCGGGCCGCGGCCTTGGCCGTCGTTGTCGGCTGCGTCTTCGCGCGGCGGCGAAGAAGTCCTCGTCGCCGAACAGGTCGCGGTGCAGCGCGGCGCGCGCACGCTGTTCCGCGGCGTTTCCGCAACTGCGCGCGCAGGCCGCGTGCTCGCGGTCGTCGGCCCGTCGGGCGTCGGCAAGACCTCGTTCGCGCATGCGCTGGTCGGTCGCGTGCGTCCGAGCGAAGGCCGCATCGAACGCCGCGTTCGAGGCCTCGTCGCCTACGTGAGCCAGGACGCGCGCGGGTCGCTCACGCCGTCTCGCACGCTGCGTTCGCTCGCGATGGAGACCAAGGCCGAAGGCGTCGACCTCGAGCAACTGGCGCGTGAACTCGCTCTGCCGACGTCCACGTTGGACAAGACGGCCGCGCAGTTGTCGGGCGGCGAACAGCGGCGCGGTGCGATCCTGCGCGCGCTCGCGGCTGCGCCCGCTGTGCTCGTGCTCGACGAACCGACTGCGTCGCTCGACCGCGACTCTGCCGAGCGCGTCGCGCGACTCGTGCGCAAGCAATGCGAAGACCGAGGGCTCGCCGTCGTGTGCATCACGCACGACGACGCGTTTGCGCGGGGCCTCGGCGACGAACGTCTCGAACTGCGGGGATCATGATGGCAACGATGTGGACGGCATGTGCGTGGATCTTGGTGCTCGCGGCAGGCGTCGCAGCTTCGGCGCAAGCGCCGGTCGCGGCGCCCTCTTCGCCGTGGACCGAAGTCGCGGGCCATCGGTTGCGCGTCGTGGATGCGCCTGTCGGCGGTTGCGGCATCAGCGTCGTGTTTCCCTGGACGGTCGAGGGCGACGCGGGCGCGTGCCGCGCGCTCGCGCACGCAGCATCGTTGCATCGCGCCGCCACCGCGGACCGCACGTTGCCGGAACGCGTGCGCACGCAACGCGAGCTGGGCGAGGGCTTCTGCGTGTTCTCGGTGTTCTTGCAAGGGCCCGACGCAGCGCTCGCGCCGCGTTGGCTGCAAGCTCTGTGCGGTCCGTTCGGCTCGCGCGACGAAGCCGACGCGGCTGCTCGCAGCCTCGCGCTCGCGGCGCTCGCGAGCGACGACGCGGACTGGCTCTATCCCGGCGAAGTGCTGCAGGGGCTCGCGCGCAGGGCGCTGTTCGCCGACGGCGACTCGCGGCGCACTGCGGCGCTCGGCGACGCGGCCTCGTTGCTCGAGGTCACGCCGGAGCAGTTCACGCGCGCGCTGTCCGCCGCGCCAGCCGGCGGCCTCACCGTCGCGGTCGTCGGCGAGTTGCCTTCGGGCGCAGCGCTGGAACCCGTGCTGCGCACGATCCCGCGCGCGAACGTCGGCGTCGCCGCGACGTTGCCGTTGCGCAACGTCGAAGGGCTCGCGATCGCGGTGCACAAGCACACGCGCATCGACGCGGCCTACGTCGGCTGTGCGGCGGTCGCGCCGGAAGGTCCCGTGTCGCTCGCGCGATTGCTCGCTGTCGAGATCCTGCGCATCCGCGCTCGCGTGCGGTTCTCCAGCCCGCGCGGCAACGAGTCGATGGCCCGCGCCCCGTTCGTGCAGCACGAACCGCTGCTCGGCGACCCGCTCGTGCTGCTGGCGCGGCGCGGTGTCGCGGACGCCGGTTCCGACCTGCCTCGCCGCGAACTGGAGGAGCTCGTCGCCGCATGCGCGCTCAAGGCGGATCCGAAGGAGATGTCCGCCGCGGTGGCGGTGGTCCGCGCCGAGTTCCAGGCGCCGCCGTTCGCCGCCTTGCAGCTGGAGGCGTTGCGCGTCGTGCCCGCGGCGTTGGCGACGCGCGCGCGTTCGCTGGCGTTGTTCGGGCTCCATGGCATCGACGATTCGATGCTGCTCGCGATCGGCGACGTCGACGCGGTGGCGGTCGACGCCGAGCTGCGGCAGCTGCTGAAGGGGCCGCGCGTGTGGAACCTGCTCGAGCCTTCGTTCCTCTCGCCGGGCGGCGGCTGAAGCCGGAAGCCCTGCAATGCCGATGACGTGGCGCAACTCCCCACGCCATCGACCATGGGCTTCATCAACGTCGCAGAACGCACGATCAACGCCAAGCTCGTCTACTACGGCGTCGGCGTCGGCGGCAAGACCACGAGCCTCCAGCGCGTGCACGGCATCCTGTGCCCGCGCAACGAAGTGCAGCTCGTGTCGATCAACACGGAGGAGGACAGCACCCTGTTGTTCGACTTCCTGCCGATCAACCTCGGCAGCGTCAGCGGCTTCAAGATCCGCATCCAGGGCTTCACGGTGCCGGGGCAGCCGAAGTACCGGCAGATGCGCAAGTACGTGCTGAACGGCGCGGACGCGGTCGTGTTCGTCGTCGACAGCCAGCGCAGCCGCCTGCAGGAGAACCTCGAGTCGCTGCAGAGCATGATCGAGAACCTGCGCACCGCGGGCGCGGACAACATTCCGATCGTCGTGCAGTACAACAAGCGCGACCTCGCCGACATCCTCACGGAGAAGGAGCTCGACCGGCACTTCAAGTTCCGCGACGGCGTCGAAGCGTTCCCTTCGGTCGCCACCGAAGGCCAGGGCGTGTTCGAGACGTTCGTGCACGCAGCGGGCATGCTCGTCGAGGACAAGGTGCGCCAGTACGGCCTCGGCCGCGGCAAGGAGTCGCCCGAGGAGGTCGCCGAAGCAGCGCGCACGAAGTTGTGGGAGATCTGCGACCAGGTGCGCCGCGACCGCGCCGAAGTCGTCGACGCAGAGTTGCCGCAGACGAGCGTGCAGGTTGCCGAGGCGCCGATGTCGCCGCGCGACGAGGTCCCTGGCAGCGACTGGCTGTCGGACGAAGAACTCACCACCGATGTGATCGCCACGGACGCGAACGCGGCGCAGTTGGCGCAAGCAGACTCGGATGCAGGCGAAGACTCCGCGTTGCTCGCGAGCAGCGTTCGCTCGAGCCTCGAGCTCGCGCGCCGCTTCGGCGACGTGGACCAGGAGCGCGCGCTGCTCGAGCGCAAGGTGCAGGAGATGGTGGAGGTCGCGCAGAACACCGTGCACGACCTCAACCGTCCGATCAGCGCCGTGCGCCTCATGCTGTCGACGCTCAAGAAGGGCTACCTCGGACAGCTCACCGATCCGCAGCAGCAGGCCCTCGACAACGGGCTCATGGCCGTGCGGCAGATGGAACTGCTCGTGCGCGACCTGCTCGACAGCTCGCGCCTCGACCACGACGGCGTGACGCTCGACTTCCAGCCGGTCGACCTGACGTTGCTGCTCGGCCAGATCTGCAACGGCATGCGCTACGAGCTCGAAGAGCGCGACGCGCTGCTGCGCATCGAGCCGATGCCGACGATCCGCGCCGACGAGTGGGCGCTGACGAAGGCGCTCACGAACTTGCTCGGCAACGCGCTGCAATACGCGGATCCCGAACGGCGGCCGACGGTGCGAGTGGCGTGCGAGGACGAAGGCGCGACGTGGGCGATCCGCGTCCGCGACAACGGCATCGGCATCCCGGCCAAGGACCGCGACCGGCTGTTCCGTCGCTTCGAGCGCGGCAGCAACACGGGCGGCATCAGCGGCACGGGCCTCGGGCTGCACATCGTCAAGGAGATCGCGGCGGGCCACGGCGGCTCGGTCGCGTTCGAGTCGGTGGAGGGCCACGGGACCGAGTTCGTCGTGCGCATCCCGAAGGAGCCGGCGCAGCCCGAGCACTCGCCGCTGACGGAGACGGCGGCGCGCGCCGATCTCTGATCCGTCCGCGCGTCGGCGTGGGGGGGCGGAGGCGCCCCGCCTGGTGCGCGCGCGTCTTCGGCGGCCAGCTCCCTCGGCGGAGGCCGCGGCAACCGCGCGAGCCGGAAACGGCCGACCCGA
>CAZEQF010000245.1:0-5598 GCA_964514315.1 uncultured Singulisphaera sp.
CGGCGGCACGTTGTCGGGTTCGGCGGGATTGCGATTCCGCGTCTGCCTCAACTGACGAGGCGCCTCAGCGCGCGAGGTTTGCCGCGAGCCATTCGGCGACGCCGACGTAGGTCGCCGCATCAGGCGCGCGACCGAGGTCGTCGATGGGCGATGCGGCCGGGCCAAGTGTGTGCCCCATGCCGGGAAGCATGCGCACGTCCACGCGCGCGTTGCCAGCCTTGGCAAAGGCCGCGGACAGGCGAGCTATGCCGTGCGCCGGCGTGCTCGCATCGTGCTCGCCCTGCAGCACGAGCACGGGCATCGCAAGCCGTGCCGCCTGATCGGTGACGGGCGGGACCGTCCGGCCCTCGGCGTAGATCCACACGTTGCCCTTCTGCGAGAAGGCAAAGTCGAGGATGCGTTCGATGCCGAGTTCGATCTCGGTTGCATCGAGTTCGCCGTCGTCATTCGTGTCGAGCAGCGGACTGACGCGCGCTCCGGTGCCCATCGATGCTGGATCGGCGAAGAACGAAGCTCCGAGCTTCGCGACCATGCCGCCCTTGCCACTCGAGCCATCCATCGATGTCCTTGCCGTCGCACTCGATCGCGGCGAGAGTCCCCGGCGTGACCGCGCAGCCTGATGTCGAAGCGTATGCAGTGACCGAGGCCTATCGCGGCGCGCGGCTCGATCGCTTCTTGCAGGCGATGCTGCCGCGCATGTCGCGCGCGGCCATCCAACAAGCGATCGGTTGCCGCGTGCGGCTCGCGTCGGGCTCCGCGGCAAAGGCGGCGCGACGGCTCGTCGTCGGCGAGGTCGTGACGATCGCGGTCACTGCGCCGGTCGCCGCCGCGACCTTCGCGGCTCCCAAGGCGCTGGCGCGCGGCGCGTTCTGGATTGTCGTCGACAAGCCCGCGGGCGTGCGCTGTACGCCGTCTTCACGCGATCCGGGCAACGACCTCACGACGCAGCTCGGTATGGCTCCCGCGCATCGGCTCGATCGGTTCACCAGCGGCTGCCTGTTGCTGACCGGCGAGAGAGGGACAGCGCGCGCGTTTGATCTCGCCTTCCGCGCGCACTCGATCACCAAGACCTACGTCGCGGTGGTGGAAGGCCGCGTGCTGCGTGACCAGTTTGCGATCGACGCGCCGCTCGGCCGCGACCCGAGGAGCCGCATCCATGGCAAAGTCGGCGTCGATGCCGCTGGAGTCGCCGCGTCGACATGGGTCGAAGTGCTCGCGCGCGCCGACGACCGCACCCTGTTGCGTTTGCGTCCGCGCACCGGTCGCCGCCATCAACTGCGTGCGCACCTCGCGCACGTCGGCCATCCGATCGTCGGCGACCTGCTCTACGGTCGCGACGAGCGGCAGTTCGTGCGCTGGCAACGGGGCCAGCCGATCGAAGTGCCGCGCGGCATCGAGCCTGGCCGCCATCTGTTGCACGCGCATTCGCTCGCATTCCGCGAACCCATGACGGCGGCGAGCATCGAGGTCGAGGCGCCATGGCCCGCGGACTTCGGCTTCGTCACGCCGATCTGAGGCTCGTGCTGCTACGTTGCGGCGATGGCCCGGCACTCGCGCTACACCACGCTCAGCATCAGCATGCCTCTCGAACTCGCGCAGGCGGTGTTTGCCGAAGTGCGCAGCGGCCGCTTCGACACCGAATCCGGCGTCGTGTGCGAAGCCCTTCGCCGCATGCTCGAAGGCGACGGCGACGCGGATACGCAAACGTCCACCGACGACGAGGATGACGGTTCTTCGCGCCGCAGCAAGCCACCGCGCGGGTCATCCTGATGGATGGCGGCCGGGTCGCGGCGTCCTGCGTCCCCCTCGGAATCTGATGATGCAGCTGCGGCATCGCTTCTTGCCCTCGATCTTCGTGGCGGCAGTGAGGCGCATGGCCTGCTCGAAAGGCAGCGTGGTCCGTGGAGTCCCAGCTACGTCCGAGGGCTATCAGGTCGAGTGCCGGACAGGTTCGTAAGGCTACTCGCGCCGAATCGTGGCTCACTTCGTGCTTCACGCTTCCAGGCAGGTGCCAAGTCGGGCGGACGGTGGGTGATGGTGGCACAGGCAGCCATGGTTAGACTCTCTGGGGCTCTTGATCTGGTGCCTGGGCAGTGGCTGGTGACTTGCATGCCAGTGCATCCCTGGAGATGGTCCGCTGCGCGTGTGCGCAACAGGAGTGATAATCCATGACGAGGGAAGCGCGTAGCCGCCTGTCTGTCACAGGCGTTCCGTCGAAGGGGAGTGGCCGCGCACTTGCTGCTGCGGGTTGTGTCGTAGTGTTGGCCGTCGTCTTCCTGCTTTTGTCGGTTGCTGACGGCAACTCGGTCCGCGAGCCAGCCGAGGATCTGGTGAACGGGACTGTCGGTCCGCCTCTCGTGGAGGCCCGACCTCGCAGCCCAGTGGATCCAGAGAAGCCGCCAGTCGAGCAGTTGGATGCGACATTGCGTCATGCTGCCGCGCCGGAGGCCTCGCACGCTGCTGTGGGTATCGGGGCGCCGCAGTCCATGGCGGAGATGCTTCGCTGGCTTGCGAGGCAGGGTGTGGATGTGCCGCCAGGCTTGTTGCTAGACAGTCCCGAAGCCTGGGAAGAGCTCTACAGGACAGCCGATGGCGCGAGGCGGGATGCGCGCGAAGCCAGAGACGAGGTTCTGGAGATGGGGCAGCAGATTGCCGAGGAACGGATGTCCAAGGGCCAGTTCGAGCATTTCCAATCAGACAGCAAGGTGGATTCCGAGGATCCGAAGGCTGAAGAGAAGTGGCCTTGGATGTTCCGGAAGGGGATGGTTTTCCGCAGGGTCCGGCACGGCTTCGAGGATGGGAAGCATGTCGCAAAGGTCGTGGACGTCATGCCCGGGGAGAGTGCTCCGCTTGACGCGGAGAATGAGCGGGCGGAGAGATGCTTGGAGACCATGCGGGCAGCCATCCGAGACTTGATAGCAAGGCGGAGAGTGCCCCCGAGATAGGGTCTGAGACGCTTCAGCTCGTGCCGCCGGTGTGAAACCAGCCCTTGTAGTCCATCGACCACACGTCGTTCAGTCGCGACGCATCGACGACCGGCGGGGCGCTGGGCTGGCGGCGATCGCCACGACCGCGCGGCGTCACGCAGCCAGCTCGACGCAGGATCTCGTCGATCGTGCTACGCGCAGGCCAGTCGGCATCAGGTCGCTCGCGCTCGAGCGTCCACAGGAGCTTCTTCGAGCCCCAGGTCGGGTGCGCCTTGCGCACTCGCAGGATCACGCCTTCGACTTCGGGCTCGGTCTGATTCGGGTGCGACCGCGGCGCTCTGGAGCCGTCCTTGAGGCCCGACAGGCCGTGCTCGGCGTGTTTCGCCAGCACCTTGTAGCCGGTCTTGCGGCTGATCCCGAATCGCTGGCACAACTCGCGCATCGACTCCTCTCGCCGCAACGCGGCCTCGACGAACTTCCGTCGCTCCATCTCTGGCTCGGTCTGGATCCATGGCATCCAGGCGCGAGACCCGAACTGGCCCGGCGGGTCAGCTTCGAGTGTCACCGATGTACCCGGGTGGACCGCGAGCTGTTCTCAGAATTCGGCGCAGAATGGCCCCCCCCCAGGGATCTGTACTGTTGCTGGCGAAGGTCGACCCGCCATGTCGGTGGGCCCCACAACCCCCAAAACAGGGAACGTCAATGAAATACGAACATTTGCTCGTCGCAGCGCTCGCGCTTGCGAGTTTCGCTTCGGGTGCGATGCGGATCGTGCCCGACTTCGACCCTGCTACTGCGGCCTGCCCGACCATCAACCCGCCCGGCACCGATTGTAAGGAGAACGAAGAGTGCATTCGGCGCGGTGGCAAGTGCTCCGTTGAGAACCCCAACCCCCCGATTGTCTGCAAGTGCGTCTACTGACCGATGCAGGCAGGTAGTTTCGTAGCAAGGAATCAACCTGTGCTGGAGCGCAGGTTGCCTGTCCACTAGGGCTTCACGATGGCTTGTCTAAGGTTTCGTAGTGCGATTGCAGCGGTGGCGGCGGCGTTCGCCACCGTGCTGGCGTGGGGGTGCTTGGTCGACCATACATCACCACCGGATACTGGTTCGGCCCTGCTCAACGAAGCAATTCCCGCGGTTGGGCTCACTGCGCCGACACAGGCGGTCGTGAGCTACGGTGAAGCACTTCGATTGCTCGCAGAAGCAGAGCCTTCCCCGATAGACGGTCACGCCCATCGGGTGAGCGGCCACGTCCTGGATCAGGCGACAGGTCGGCCGGTCCCGGATGTTGTTGTGACATGCGAAGTGATACTCGCCAAGGGGAGCACGCTTCCCGAGCAGGAGGCCTCAGCGCGAACTTCCGCCGAGGGTGCCTTCACGATCGATTTGCCTTCGGGCGTGCTCAAGGACAGCGTGTGCCGAGCCACCGTAGCGGACTCCGTGCATGAAATCCTGTTTGTCGGCAATGTGCAGATGACCGATGGGCTGGTCCTGCTGGTCCCCTCTGAGCTTCGAATGCACGGAGTCATATCTGGTGTCGATGCAGCATGTGATCGGGCCGTGGGGTTCGTGTTGGTGCAGGAACTGGGCATGGGAAAGACCAGGAACCTAGGACAGGGAATGCTGGATCTCGATGGAGCCTTCTCGGTCCGTTGTCGTGGGGCCGACGCGCAGGCTCCGGTAAAGGTCCGCACTGGATGCGGCTCTACCGTCTACTCATGGGGAACCGATGTGTCTGTTCTCAGTTCCGCAGAGGGATTCCGGGCGATTCTTCGACCACGTCGTTGTGTGGTGATGGTTGTCGACGAACTCGGTGCCCCAGTGGCGGGCGCAACTGTTGCGGTCTCGCCCCCGGATGTCGGACGGAACGGGACAGTTGTTCAGGTCCTGACGGACGCCCGAGGGATTGCGGTATTGCAGGTCATGGAGGATCCAGTTCTTTTGGTTGCCGTGGCTGCCGCGAATCGTCGCCAAGTCCATCAGTCCATACGGATGGACTCGTGGCCGGAGGAGTTTCGGGTGACTCTTGTGGGATTGGGGGCTGGTGACGTGCTCGAGGGTGTGGTTCGGGACGATATGGGGCGGCCTTGCCCAAGCGCTGTCGTCACGGCTTTGCCGGCATCAGACGCGAGTCTCTTGCGCGTCATCATGCCAGCACAGACGAGGGCGACCGAGGATGGGAGGTTCTCGCTGGCTGTTGGCGGGGACTGTGCGTTCGATGTGACGGCTTTCACGAAGCAGCATGGAATGAGCGAGACATTGCGTGTCCATCCGCCATTTCGCGACGCCGAGCTGCTGTTGCACGCTGCGCGCACCGTGCGCATTCACGCTGTGGCTTCAGGCACCGATGCCGTGTCGCGCGGGGGAGGCATTGAGTGGACATTGATGAAGAGGGATAGCCGAAGCGAGCTTGTAGGAAGCGGTGAGTTTCCTTTTGTGACGGAGCCCGTGCCACTAGGAGCATACAACTTGGCGGTCCTGTGGCGGGAAGCGGGTTTGTTCGCTGAGGCCCCCGTTGACATCGTTGCCGGCGAAGGTGTTCAGGAGTTGGTTGCGTTCTTGACCGAGCCACTCTGGTTCGAGGGGCGTGTGCAGGCCCCGGGCTCCGTTGGCCTACAGGTTCGTCACCGGCATCGCGCGTGGACTACTGCGCCGATAGCCGGCTGGGCAA
>CAZEQF010000245.1:5608-6442 GCA_964514315.1 uncultured Singulisphaera sp.
GACGGCCCGCGCCCGCTCAATGGTCGGCTCGTGCCGCCCCGAAGGCCGCCAAGTTGCACGATCGCAACATCTGATGAAGGTATTTGACCCAAGGTCGCAAATCCTCACCGTGCTCGGTCCAGACTTCGTCAAGCATCCCGCTCGCCCTCGAAAGAAGGGCGGTTGGCGGGGCCGTGGGCGAGCGGGGGTGCATGTCAATATCGTCGTGCATTGAGTGGTGAGCATCCGTGGCCGCTTGCCCTTGGCAGCCCGTTGAAGAAGGGTCGATCAGGGCGCGATGGTCGATGCGTGCCGCACTGGGTTGGGAGCTACTGGCGGCGGAGGAAGTGTTACCCATGTGCCAGGTTGCGCAGTTTCTCCGCGCGGTTCGAGAATTCGGCGCAGAATGGCCCCCCCCGCGGGTCGTGATCGGTGGTGAGGGACGCGTGCTCGTCTGCTGACTAAAGGTTCCCTGACCGCGATTACACCTTAGAACCCTGTTTTTGCTCATGCACTTGTTCCAGATGGCCGCGATTTCCTTACTCTGGCTCGTTGGTTCCCTCGGGGCGGTTGCTCAGGATCCGCCTCCCGTGGATCCCTGTGCTTGCAAGGTGGTCAACCATGCGTTTCCTGGTCCAGCCCCCTGCAAGTGCCAGATGCCGGGAGACCCGGAGAAGACCGCGTCCTTCAGCGTGAGCGAAGAGACATTCCCTGATGGTTTGCCATCGGATGGCAAGTGCAGCACATCCCCCTGCAATCCTGTCGTGGCGACGCCGTGCGATTTGAAGCCGATGCAGGTGATTGTGACGATCATGGCATGCGCGCGCCAGTGTACCAAACACGACCCCAGCGTGA
>CAZEQF010000246.1:0-6426 GCA_964514315.1 uncultured Singulisphaera sp.
CGCGCTGCGTCGAGCCTGCGGGCACGTGCACGGACGACGGCGACGACGACATGCCGTCGATGCGTATGTCGTAGTCGCCCGGACGAAGGCCACCGAAGATCCACTTCGGCCTCCCTTCGTCGACGATCGACACACCAGGCGACTCGCGATCGCCCGTTGCGCGATGCACCAAGGCAGTCCTGCGGACCGGAACGACATCCACGGCAAGGATCTCCACCACGGCGCCGGCGAGCATCGCCACTTGCGCTCGCGAGGCGCCCGTCAGGGTCGCGACCGCTGGATCCGCGTAGTGGCCACCAGCCGCTCGCGCCACCACTTCCACCGCTGCGAACATGCGCAGGCTCGCGATTCGGGCGCCTTCGTTGGTAGCCATCGAAACGAAGAGTGAGCCTGTCGAGTTCGACGCGCGCATGCGCGTCCCGTCCGCATGCACGAACGCAGAAGGCCATTGCCTGCCGGGTGCGATCGTTCCGTCCGGCATCCGCGCCTCGACCACGCCGAAGTCCTTCATCGGCTGCAACGCAACGCGGCCGAGATCGACCGATTCGCCGAACGACATCGGCTCCGACTCGTAGCTCGTTGCGCCGGAGGTGATGACGACTCGCGCCGAAGCGCTGCGAGGAACCAACGCGGTCCACATTCCATCCGACGCATGCGAGTAGTCGCAGCGCACGCTGCGTTTGCCCTCGAGCAAGTGCACCGCCACCCTGGACTCGTCGTCGATCGGCGACGCTGCATCGCCATGCGACGCACCGGGCGCGAACTCGAACTTCACCGCGCACCGCCGGAAGTCGAACGCAAGCGGCACGACCTCGTCGGGGCTCCTCGGCCCGACGACGCCGGCGCGCACGTCGCGTTCGCCGCCCGACCACACCGTGACGGAATAGGACGAGCCGAGGCCGACCGCGACGCGCTCCGTCGGTTCGTCGAACAAGAACGTCGTCGTGTGCCCGAAGGTCTCGTGGCCATCCCACTCGACCAGCTGCGCGCCCACGTTGCCGAGCGGGCCGTCGACGGTGAGCGAGAACCATCCCATCGCCGGCAACTGCAGTTCGATCTCGTCCGTTTCCTTGCACCCTTCCAACGAACCTGTCGCCGTGACGCCGGCAAGGCTCGCCACGATGCCGATGCCGTCGATCGGCCCGATGCGACGCGGCACGGAGATCTTGGCGCGTCCATCCTGGTCGGTGTTCTCCATCTGCCACACGTGCCAGGGATCCAACGTGCCGAGCCAGAGCGTGGCGTGCTGGACGCCGCGATCGCTTGCATCGACGACGTGGATGCGGAAGTGGTAGCGGTCCGTCTCGACCTCGCCGACGCCAGCGCCCCCAGCCGTGACGCCGTTGGGCGCAGGAGCCTGCACGCGACTCGCGTCGATGCTGCCGTTCGCTTGCGTGACCGCATCCGCGACCTCCATCGCCGCAACGCGCGCCGACGGCTCGCTCGCATTCGCACCGATTGCGTCGAATGCGACACGCGACGACGCGTCCAAGAACGTCCATGCAACCACGGCAATGCACACGAAGGCACACGCGATCGCCACGTTGCGCAGACGCTTCGTCACTTCAGTCACCTCCGCGCAGGTGCCGCACGAAGAACGCCGCGCGCCGCACCGCGAGCGTCGGCATCTCGCCGCAGCCGTGGCCGCCGCCTGGCACGAGCACGAAGTCGAAGTCCTTGCCCGCCTTCAGCAGCGCGTCGACGACTTGCAGGGTCGACGCCGGATCGACGTTGCGGTCGAGCTCGCCGACGGTGAGCAGCAGCTTGCCCTGCAACCGCGCAGCGTGGACCACGTTGCTGTTCGCCGCGTAGTGCTCGCCGACGGGCCAGCCCATCCACGCCTCGTTCCACCAGATCTTGTCCATGCGGTTGTCGTGGCAGCCGCAGTCCGCCGCCGCGGCCTTGTAGAAGTCGCCGTGCCAAAGCAGCGCGGCGAGCGCGTTCTGACCGCCGGCCGAGCCGCCGAACACGCCGACGCGCGTCGCGTCGACCTCCCTGTGCTGCGCCGCGAGCGCGCCGATCCATGCGATGCGGTCCGGGAAGCCTGCGTCCTTGAGGTTCTGCCAGCACACGTCGTGGAACGACTTGCTGCGCCAGTTCGTGCCCATGCCGTCGATCTGCACGACGCAGAAGCCGAGTTCGCACAACGCGCGCAGCCGCAGTTGCAGCTCGAACGACTTGGGAACGTGAAAGTCGTGCGGCCCCGCGTAGATCGCCTCGATCACGGGCAGCCGTTCGCCTTCGCGCAGCAGCGCCGGACGCAAGGCGATGCCGTGGATGTCCGTTGCGCCGTCGCGGCCCTTGCACACAAAGCGCTGCGCGAAGCGGAAGCCGCTCGCGAGCAGCTTGGTCGCATCGTCGCGGCCGAGCTCCGCGACGAGGTGGCCGTCGGCACAACGACGCAACTCCGTCACCGTCGGGCAGTCGATGCGCGACCACCGCACGATCGCGTGCGAACGGTCCGGCGACACTTCCCATTCGTGGTCGCCGTCGCTCGACGTCACCGCGACCGGTTCGCCGACGTCGAGCGGAACCCGCACGAGGTGGCGGTGGTATGGATCCTGGCCCCCGTGGAAGCCGAGCGCCGTGATCCACACCTCGCGCGCGTTCTCGTCGACGTGCTCGACGGAGCGCACGTTCCACGCGCCCTTCGTTACCGGCGCGATCGCGCCCGTCGCGACGTCGATGCGGTAGAGATGGTTGTGGCCCGTGCGCTCGCTCGCCCACAGCAGTTCGCCGGTCGCATCGAGCCAGTGCAGGAAGGTCTTCTGCGAGTAGTCGACGAACGTCGCGCTGCGCTCCTCGACGATCGTGCGCACCGCGCCCGTCGCCGCGTCGATCGCGCGCACGGCGAGTTCCTGATGCCCACGCCGGTTGTAGAGCACATGCACCTCGCGGCCGTCCTTCGCCCAGTGCACGCGATCGATCGACCACGCGTCGGCGAACGGCGCCTCGTCGACGGCGATGCGCGTCCTCGTCGCAAGGTCGAACATGCGGAGGCGCGGCACGGCAATGCGATCGCCGGGCTTCAGGTACTGCTGCGTGTGCACCTTCGGCTGGACCTGGTCCTTCGGCCGCGACTCGACGAGCACGAGTTCGTGCTCCTGCTCGGGCACGACTTGGAACGCGAGCGCGTGCGTCCCCGTCGGCGACACGTGGACCGAACGGTATGCGTCCTTCGCCGAGCCGTCGTCCGCGAGGCAAACCGGCTCGGACTCGCCGTCGACACGAAGGAACACGTCGTGGTCCTTCACGAAGGCGCGCGCCTCGGGGCCGGCGAACTCGCGGTAGCGGCGCGGCATCGCGGGCTCCTTCTTCGCGGCCTCGGCTGCGACGGTGTCGATCCGCGCCGTCGCCGGCGCACGGTCGGCGACGAACGCGCCGACGACGGTGCCGTCCGCGCGCGTGAGCCGCCATGCGTGGCCTTCGAAGGTGTGCTGCGAACGGTCCTGCTCGGGCAACAGAGTGCCGTAGTCATGCGCGCGACCTTCCGCGTCGATCCACTGCACGCGCAACTCCTCGCGCAACGCATTGACGAAGCGGATCGACGACGACTCGCCGCCGTTCTTGCTGCGCACCTTCGCCTCGCGCGGCGCGAGGAAGCCGTCGTCGGGCCCGAGCCCGAGCGCCTTCGGATCCGCCGACTCGCGCCGTTCGCCTGTCGCGCAGTCGACGCGAACATGCCTCCGCGCATCGCCTTCGCCGATCGTGAACGCGACCGCCCGAACGCCGTCGACACTGCCGCCGTCGACCCACGCGATGCGACGAGCGAACGGCACGACGAGGTCGCGCCACTTCGCGACGCGCGCCTCGGCCTCAGGCAGGTTGCGCGCGAATGCGGTCGCGTCTTGCTGCGAACTCGCTGCCGCAGCAAGGCAACCCGCAAGCAACACGACTCCGCAACGCTGTGCCGTCGACGAAGCCCGAGCAACCTCGCCCCTCGCATGCCGGATGCGCCGCGACGTTGCGGCCACGCTGCAAGCGATGCGCACGATGCGCGAAGGACTGCGGACGAGTTCGCTCGGCGTCATGCGGCGATCGTGCCGCGAGGTCGCGGCATCGTCGACGGAGCAAACGGCAACGCGTCGGCGGCCGCCCCGTGAGGGAACGGCCGCCGACGGTCACCGGGGCCTTGCGGCCCAGGGGTTTGACTCCCCTTCTTCCCCTTGCCGCACGGAGCCGCGTGAGGGCTCCATCCGGTGCGGAAGTGCGGTCATGGCGCGCTCGCTGCACGGACGCCGGAGTCGGCAGTCGGAAGCGGCGCGGTCCGGTTGCGCGGCGGAGCCACCGACGACGGCGGCTCGCATTGCCATTCGCTGCCCCATGCCCTCTGCCGCTCGACCGCAATGGCGCGCCGAGGGGTGGGTACGTAGACCCGACCGCGCCGTGGAGACGGCGACGCGCCTGGCCGCTGGTCGCGCGGCCTCAGGAGACAGGTGGGAGAACAAGGGGGCGGGTCCGGACCGTGCGGGCATTGCGCCCGTCACACCGTGGGAAGAACCGAACTCGCCCGGGCGCACGCGGCGATCGCACATTTTTTCTCGCCCCACTGACTCGAACGCCACTCTCGAGCCGCTCCATGATCGACTTCAACCGACACCCCAGCTCCTACAAGCACTGGCAGCTCAGCTTCGACGGCGACGTCGCAACGCTGCGCATGAACGTCAACGCCGACTTCCCCTACCGGGAGGGCTACGAGCTCAAGCTCAACAGCTACGACCTCGGCGTGGACATGGAGCTGTGCGACGTCGTGCAGCGCCTGCGGTTTGAGCACCCCGAAGTGAAGGTCGTCGTCGTCGGCAGCGCCAATGAGCGCGCGTTCTGCGCCGGCGCCAACATCTGGATGCTGGCGGAGAGCACGCACCCCTTCAAAGTCAACTTCTGCAAGTACACCAACGAGACGCGACTCTCGCTCGAAGACGCGAGCCGCAACTCGGGCCTGAAGTCGATCTGCGCGATCAACGCAGCGTGCGCCGGCGGCGGCTACGAGCTCGCGCTCGCGTGTGACGAGGTCCACCTCGTCAACGACAACAACTCCGCGGTGTCGCTGCCCGAAGTGCCGCTGCTCGCGGTGCTGCCCGGCACGGGCGGCCTCACGCGCCTCGTCGACAAGCGCAAGGTGCGCCGCGACCGCGCGGACGTGTTCTGCACGATGGCCGAAGGCCTGCGCGGCAAGAAGGCGCTCGCGTGGGGCCTCGTCGACGCAATCTGGCCGAAGTCGCAGTTCGCCGACAAGGTGACCGCGCGCGCCAAGGAGCTCGCCGCGTCGCTGCCGAACAAGTCGAAGAAGGGCATCGAACTGCCGGCGATCCACGCGAAGGAGAACGACAAGGGCTTTGCCTACTCGCACGTCGAGGTCGAGGTCGACCAGCAGAAGCGCGTCGCGACCGTGACGGTCCACGCGCCGAAGACCGCGCAGCCGAAGACCGGCGCCGAATACGAGGCCGCGGGCTCGTCGGTCTGGGCGCTGCAGTGCATGCGCGAACTCGACGACGCGATCTGCCAGCTGCGCTTCGGCTACGAAGAAGTCGGCCTGATCGTGCTGAAGACGCGCGGCGACCGCGCTGCGCTGCTGCAAGTCGAGAAGGACCTGCTCGCCAACAAGGGCAACTGGTTCGTCAACGAGATCCTCATGCAGATGGCGCGCACGTGCCGTCGCTGGGACGTCACCGCGCGCTCGATGTTCGCGATGGTCGACGCCGAGTCGTGCTGCGCCGGCGTGTTCCTCGAGCTGACGCTCGGCTGCGACCGCGTCTACCTGCTCGACGACGAGAAGGCCGTGATGCAGGTCGGCCCGCTCAGCAACGGCGCGCTGCCGATGACGCACGGCATCACGCGCCTGCACAACCGCTTCCTCGCGAACCCGGCGCACGCCGATTCGCTCGCCAAGGAGATGCCCACGCTGTCCGGCGCCGACGCCGACGAGCAGGGCCTCTGCACCTACCTGCTCGACCCGGTGGACTGGGACGACGACACGCGCATCGCGATCGAAGAACGCGTGTCGCTGTCGCCTGACGCGCTCACCGGCATGGAAGCCTCACTGCGCTTCGGCGGCGCCGAGAACTGCGACAGCAAGATCTTCGGCCGCCTGTCCGCCTGGCAGAACTGGATCTTCACGCGCCCCAACGCCACCGGCGACGAAGGCGCACTGACCCGCTACGGCGCTCCCGAGAGCGCCAAGTTCGATTGGAGAAGGACGTGATCCCATGAGCACTGTCGACCTCGAAGCCAAGATCCCCAACAACGTCGGCCTCCGCGAGAACAAGCGCCTGATGATGGCGCTCGAGAAGTGGCAGCCGAAGTTCCTCGACTGGTGGCAGACCGTCGGGCCCGTCGACTTCAACAAGCACGACGTCTACCTGCGCACCGCGGTCGGCGTCGGCCAGGGCGGCTGGGCGCACTACGACTACGTGAAGATGCCGGACT
>CAZEQF010000247.1:0-692 GCA_964514315.1 uncultured Singulisphaera sp.
AGGCAGGTGTGCACTTCGGTTTCGTTGCCTAAGGCGGATGGTTCGGAGTGTGGTGCAGAAAGAGTGGGCTGCGAAGTGGCGGCGCAGCGGTCGGAGCTTGCTCACTTTGCTCCCGTCTCGCGCGCGACGTCGATGCACAACGGCACCCACGACGAACGGCACCCGAGCTCCTGCAGCCACTCGACGACCGCGTCCGCGCACGTGTCGGCAAACCAGTAGTCGCGGTCCCACGGCACGAAGTGCATGCGCAGTCCTGAGCGGATGACGCGCTCGCGGTTGCCCGCGGCGAACTGCGCGTCGAGGCGTTCGCGCAGGCGCGCAGCGTCGGCTGCCTCGACGACGAACTCGTCGAAGGTCGCCCAGGGCATCGAGGCGCCCAGCGCTTCGGCGTCGCTGGCGAAGTGTTCGCGCCGCGCGAGCGTTCCGCGCGTCGGCCACAGCACCGTCGCGAACACGCGGTGCCACTGTTCTTGCGCGCGCGCATACCACTCCCAGTCGCCGAAGCCGAACTCGACGAAGCCGCCCGCGGGTACAGGCAGCAACAGGCCGCGGTGCAGTTCGTCGCGCACGACGAACACGGAGATCGGCGACGACACCGAGGCCGGCGGACGCACGCGCGCGGTCCAGCCGAAGACCAGGAACAGCAGCGCGATCGCGATCGCCGCGGTGAGCACGACTCGGGGCCAGAGGCG
>CAZEQF010000247.1:702-6400 GCA_964514315.1 uncultured Singulisphaera sp.
GCGGTTGCGATCGCCATTACGGATGCGACGCGACGCAAGATGCGTCGAGGCGCGCGCGCGGGTGCGGTGTCGGCGAGGAGGGTCACGAGGCGCGGCATGGTATCCGTGGCGTCGCGATCCAAGTGTGTCAGGCGTCGTCGGTGCTCGTGCTGCGCATGTCGGCATCGACGGCTTGCGCGCTGGCGGCGACACTGCGAGGACTTCGTCGTTCCGCGTCCAGTTGCGTTCGCGCAGCTTCACCGAACGCATTTCCCCGACCCGCTCCCATGCACCGCATCTACACCACGAGCTTCGCCAGCGTCTACCCGCTCTACGTCGCGAAGGCCGAGCGCAAGGGGCGCACGAAGGACGAAGTCGACGAAGTGATCCGTTGGCTCACGGGCTACACGCAGAAAGGCCTCGAGAAGCAGATCCGCGAGCAGTCGGACTTCCTGACGTTCTTCGAGAAGGCGCCGCGGCCCAATCCGCTGCGCGAGCTCGTGACGGGCGTCGTGTGTGGCGTTCGCGTCGAAGCCGTGGAGGAGCCGACGATGCGCGAGATCCGTCGACTCGACAAGTTGATCGACGAGCTTGCGAAGGGCCGGCCCATGGAACGCATCCTGCGCAAGAAGGCCCCGGAGTAGCGGCGAGGCGGGCTGCCTGAGCTTCGGGTGTGCGAGCGGCCGGGCGACTGCCGGCGAGTTTCCATTCGCTATGCGCGAATCCCTATCTGGGCGCCGCGGGCTCGCTGTGCTCGCGATCTGATCGCTGGATGACGATCGCCGGCGGCAAGAAGTCTTGCTGCAAGCGCTGCCGGCTCCATGTCTGCCCAGCCGCCTGCAGCGGATCGTGCACGACCGCATCGATGGCGTTGCCCTCGACGCAGATCGCGTGGCCGCCGCCGCAGTTCGATGCGACGACCAGCAATCCCCGCTCCATCACTTGAGCGGCCGTCACCATGCGGATCGAGACGCAGTATGGCTTGCCTTCGAGAGCCAAGACCACTCCGCGGTAGAGGTCGAACAGGCTCGTGCCGCACGAGCGCGTGAGGCACAGCGACGCCATCTCGCGTTCGGTGACACGCACCCCGCAGCGCGACAACGCGGCCACGCATGCGGCCGGCCCGCACGTGTAGGCGGTCGACTGTCGCAGATGGTGCTGCGCATCCGCGAACACGAGTTCGCCGTGGACCTCTGGCCACGCGATCCACGAATGGCGCGCAACGCCGTGCGCCAGCGCCGCGGAGCCTGCGAGCAACACGACCACGCGGTTCCATCGCGCGGGCAATCGGCCGGCCGCGACACCGAAGAACAACGTCGCCAACGGATACAGCCAGAATCCCTGCACGTAGGCGTAGGACGCGAACGGGAAGCAAGCCCATTCCCAGTCCGGCCTCGCCTTGAGCGCCGCATGCGCTGCGAGCAATCCCAACAGCGCGGGCAGGACCAGCTGGGGGAACCGAGCCCAGCGCACCGACGCAACGTATCCGATCGCTCCCAGCGCGAGGCTCGAGACGGCGAACGAGGCGAGCACCAGCATGGTCGTGGAGTGGATTTTGGCGCCGAGCGAAGGTGCCCGCGCAGGTGTCGTTTTCGACCGTGGTCGGCGGCCCGCGTGAGTGGAAGTCGGGTTGGTGCTCGGGATCTCGTGGGCTGCCTGCGCGCCGCCGTGCGCTATTGCGGGAACTTGGCCAAGGACAGGGCGAGGCAGCCAGTGGACTGGGGGCTACAAGGCTGTCGACTGGGTGGCGGCTCTGGTTGGCGAAGGCCTCGATTCCGTTTCATGGGCGTCGATTCGCGGATGTCTGGCAGCGCATGCGTGATCCGCGGCAAGATGTCGTCATGCATCGGCGCTCCTTCGATACGACGCACGTGAGGATGGAGCCGCGCTTCATGAGGCTTTCTGGATGCGTTCGATCGGTGGCCGCAGCATCCACGCTCTTGTGCGTGCTCGCCGCGTCGTCCTGCATGAGTGGCGCGACGACCGCCCGCCTCGATCTCGGTCCGCCTTCGCGACTGCGCTTCGAGACCGTTCGCAGCATGCTCGAGGACAGCAAGGGCAACTTCTGGTTCGGCAGCTGGAACGAAGGCGTGTGTCGCTACGACGGAACAGGCCTCACGTACTTCACGGCAAAGGACGGCCTCGCCGACGATCAGGTTCGTGCGATCCGCGAAGACCGCAACGGCATCGTCTGGCTCGAGTGCGCCACCGGCCTCACGGGCTTTGACGGAACGCGTCTCTTCGCGCCGGCGTCGCGTGTGGTCTCTGCGTCGTCGCCGTGGCAATTGCGCGAGGACGACCTGTGGTTCAAGGAAGACGGCAGCATGGGCGCGACCGATGTCGAAGCGCGGCCCGGCGCCTATCGCCACGACGGCGCGACGTTCACCTACCTGACGTATCCTGTCGTGCCCGTGCTCGCGAAACGCAACTCCTATGCGACGACGTGCATCGCGATGGGAAAGAACGGCCGCGTGTGGTTTGCCACGTATGCGGCGGTGATCGGCTACGACGGCAAGACGTTCACCTTGCTCGACGACGCGGCTTGCGGGCTCGATGCGACACGTGGAACGCTGCACGTGCGCGCCGTGTTCGAGGACAGCGCGGGCCGCGTGTGGATCGGCAACAACGGCATCGGCGTGCTGCTCTACGAGAACGGTCGTGTCACGCACTTCACCGAAGCGATGCACTTGTCGCGCATGGGCATGCACGGCGACCGCGCGCTGCCGCTGCCGTCGGACGCGCCGCTCGGCGCGCCGTCGATGCATCGCGTGTTCTCCATCGGCGAAGGCCGCGACGGCCACATGTGGTTCGGCACCGTCGAGATGGGCGCGTGGCGCTACGACGGCACGGCGATGCGGCAGTTCACGGCCGCGGACGGGCTCACGACGAAGGACGTGATGGGCATCTACACGGATCGTCGCGGCGACCTGTGGGTGACGGGCAACGGCGTGTTCCGGTTCGACGGCGTGAAGTTCGAGCGGCGGTTCTGACCGTGCTGCTTGCGGTGGAGTGAGGTTTGCCCCGCGGCCTCGACGCCGCAATCCGGGGCACGCACGAAGGTTGTCGCTTCCAGCTGGTCCGTCGCGCTGTGACAGGCTGCGCGGACTGAGCCACCAAACGTCTCGACGTTGCATCCGATCCGTGGCATCGGACGAAGCGCGGGCGCATTCCCCATCGCCGGCGTCCTCACGTGCGCGGGCCAGGAGACCATCTCGATGCGCCTCACCGCGTTTGCCGCCGTTGCCTTGCTTCTCGCTTCTCCGTTCCAAGTCGACGCACGCGCCCAGGATGGTCGCGCTGCGCGACGGGCTCCGAAGTCCGACATCGTCGACACTGCGACCGCGGCTGGCTTCACCACGCTGGTTGCCGCGATGGACGCAGCAGGGCTATCCGACGAACTGAAGTCCAAGGGGCCGTTCACCGTCTTTGCGCCGACCGACGATGCCTTCGCGGCGTTGCCCGAAGGAGCTTTGCAATCGCTGTTGCTGCCGCAGAACAAGGAGAAGCTGCGCCGCATCCTGCGCAACCATGTCGTGCCCGGACGGCTGACGTCGTTCGAGATCGGCAACATCGACGTGCCGCAGATGGCTCCGACGGCGAGCCGGGGCCGCGTGTCGGTCAGCGCCGACGCGCGCGGCTTTCGTTATGGCGACGCGAGGGTCGTGCGCGCAGACATTGCGTGCAGCAACGGGGTTGTGCACGTCATCGACCGCGTCGTGATGCCGACGGAGAAGCGCACCGAGGACGGGCTCAAGATGGCCGCGAAGGAAGTGGCGCCGACGAGCTTGCTCGACGCGCTGCGCGCGGTGCCGGATGGTCGCTTCTCGATGTTCCTCGAAGCGGTGGCGGCGAGCGGCGCCGACCAGGACTGGGCGCAGCCGGAGTCGAAGGGCAATTGGACGATGTTCGTGCCGACCAACGATGCTTTCGAGCGTCTGTCGGACAGCGAACGAGCAGCGCTGCTCGATCCGAACAACCGCGATGCGTTGCGCGCAGTGCTCGATTGGCACGCGCTGCCGGAGCTGCAGGTGTGGAGCTTCGACTTCGACCTCTATGACCTCGGGCCGACGATGGTCTCGCGCGAGCGCGGGCGCTTCGTTCTCGACATCCTCGACAACGGGATGGTGTTCGTCTACACGCTGCGCACGGCTGGTGTCGCTCGCGCCGCAGAAGAACCGTTCAAGGCTCGTGTGCTCGCTGGTGACATCGCGGTCGGCGGTCACATCGTGCACGTGGTGGATCGCTTGATGGCTCCGCGGTCGCTCGAGGGCAAGTTGTTCGCCTCGCAGGTCTATCGCGAGAAGGACGTCGAAGAGCTCGCCGCTGGCGCCAAATCACAAGAGAACGCGCGCCGCGTGCTCGCCGAGATGGTGCAGCAATCCGAGTCGCTCGGTGACGAAGCGGCGTTGGAGCTCTATCGCCTCGGCCTCCGTCTCCTCGAAGAAGTGGTGCCGGTCAGCAGGGCCGGCACGATGTTGATGATGGAGGACGACCGCAACGACCGCGCGAAGTTGCGCGCGCGACTGCTCGCGCGCATCGGCGAACTCGACCGCGTGTGGTTCGCAGTGTTCATGAAGAACCGCCCGCTCGCGACTTCGCTCGATGCGCCGATCCCGGGCATGCGTGTGCGCACGCCGCGCGGTGCAACTGGCGAGCCAGCGGCCCCTCGCGCGGACAAGGCGACGGGCGCAGTTCCGCAGGCCGACGTGAAAGGCCGCGAGCCTTCGGTCGCTGCTGCGACGGTGCTGGAGCCACAGCCGCGCGTGCCGAGCGATATGTCGTGGTGCAAGGTGCTGCAGGCCGAGGTCGACAGCGCGGTGGTGACGGATGCCGCGTTGCGCGATGCGATCACGAAGACCGGCCTGCCGTGGCGTGTGCGCGATCGCGCGAGTGGCATCGAGATGTTGCTCGTGCCGCCGGGCACGTTCTCGATGGGCAAGAGCCCTGGCGACCAGGAAGCGCAATCCAACGAGGTCCCCGCGCACGCGGTGACGTTGACGCAGCCCTACTACCTCGGTCGCTACGAAGTGACGCGCGAGCAGTGGGACAAGGGGATTGCGTCGCAGGTTGCGCGAGAGGCCGCGAAGGATGGCGCCCGCGAAGACGCAGAGGAGAACGGCGCCGCGGTGGTCCAACCGGGTGGCGGCGTCGTGATCCTGCAAGGCAGCGTCGAGCTGCGCGGCGCGGATGGCAACGTCGTGCGCAGCGAGGTCACGACGGAGACGAAGGCCGACGGAACCGTGGTCGTCCGCTCGGTCGCCGTAGGCGACGAGGTCGAACAAGAGGACCCGACGCGCCCCGACTTGCCGGTCACGGCCGGCTTCACGAAGAGCCGCGACTTCTGCCGCAAGCTGGGCCTGCGCCTGCCGACCGAAGCGGAGTGGGAGTTCGCGTGCCGCGCAGGGATCGATGGCCCGCGCTACGGCAACCTCGACGACATCGCGTGGCACCGCGGCAACATCGCAGGCCCGCGCAAGCCGGTCGGCGGCAAGGCTGCAAACGCGCTCGGCTTCCACGACATGATCGGCAACGCGTGGGAGTGGGTGAACGACTGGTACGGCGAATACACGCGCTCGCCGCAGACCGACCCAACCGGCCCCGCGACGGGGACGTCGCGCGTGATGCGCGGCAGCTTCTTCAACTTCGAGCAGGGCTTCTGCCGCGCGTCGCTGCGCTACGGCGTCAACGCGCCGGAGTTCGACAACGGCTGCGGATTCCG
>CAZEQF010000248.1:0-6400 GCA_964514315.1 uncultured Singulisphaera sp.
ACCAGACGTCCTTGTTCGACGGCTCCGTGTCGACCACGCGCTTGTCCTTCGGCGAGCGCCCGGTCTTCTGGCCGCTGCGCGTCGCGAGCGCGCCGGAGGCGACGATCTCGCCTTCGTTGCGCCGGAGGGCCTGCTCGTAGAGCACGGACGGCTCGGCGTTGCGGTAGACGGTCTTGACGGTGATCCCGTACTGGGAGAGGTCGAAGGTGGGCATGGCTCGGAGGCCTTTTCTGGGGACTGGGTTGGCCGCCCGGCAACGGGTTTGGCCGTGTTTGGGCGGAGAACGGTAGCGACCGGGCCCGCGGCATGGAACAGGGCAGGGCGGCGGGGCTGTGGCTCTTGTGTCTCGTGGGTGCGGTCGGGCGTACGCACGCCCCCCGGGGCCGCTGGCTCCGGGCCGGTGCCGACTTAGCATCCGCCGCGTGGTCTGGTCTTCGGCACAAGGCGCGTGGAGCGAAGCCGGCGGGGAGTTCCTCGCGCGGTTGCGGAAGCTCCGGGTCGACGCCACCGGAGGCCAGCGGCGGCCGCACAAGCCGTTCTTGATGCTGCTCGCCTTGCAGCGGCTGTGCGAGGGCGGCGAAGCCGGGGTGCCGTTCGCGGAGATCGAGGAGCCGATGGTCCGGTTGCTGCTCGTCTACGCGCCGCCGGCCGCGAAGCCGGATCCAAGGCTGCCCTACTGGCACCTGCAGAGTGACGGGGTGTGGGAGATCCCGGGGGCTGACACGATGGAGCGCGGCAGCAACGGCAGGCCGACGCTGGATGCGCTGCGCGCCACGGTGGCGCAGATCCCGGAGCGGTATCGCAACGCCTTGCTCGCGAGTCCATCGCTGGCGCGCGCCTGCGTCGAAACGCTGCTCGAAGAACACTTCGAGCCGTCGTTGCACGAGGACGTGCTGCAGGCGTGCGGCTTCCCCGCCGACTGGCTCGCGCCGCTGCGCGAACCTGCGAAGCTCGTGCGCGAAGGCACCAAGCTCGCCCGCGACGCGTCGTTCCGCGAACGCGTGCTCGCTGCCTACGACCATCGCTGTGTCGCGACCGGGTTTCAGGCGACCTTCGGCGGCGCGTTCTTCGGCCTCGAAGCGGCGCACGTGCACTGGCACAGCCAGGGCGGCCCGTCGACCGTCGACAACGGGATTCCGTTGAGCCCGACGATGCACAAGCTGTTCGACCACGGTGCGTGGTCGCTGACCGACGACCGCAGGATCCTCGTGTCGAAGCAGTTCTCGGGCTCCGACGAGGCGATCACGATGTTGCGGCCGCTTCAGGGCAAACCGATCCGCTCGCCGAAGAGCGATGTCGACGCGTTGCGCATCGACTTCATCCGTTGGCATCGCGAGCCGAGGCTCGGTGGCGTGTTCCGCTGGCCGGCGATCGCGTAGCCCGTCGTCGCTACGAGGCTGTGCCCTGCTTCTGCGGCCACTGCGCAACGAGCGCCGCTCCAAGCATGAGCGCGCAACCCGTTGCCTGTCGTGCGTCGAACGTCTCGCTGAGCCAGAACACGCCCGTCAGCGCGCCGAAGACGCTTTCGAGGCTCAACAGGATCGCCGTGTGCGTGGGCTTCGCGACGTCTTGCGCGATCGCTTGCAGCGTGAACGCGAGGCCGACGGCGAACACGGCCGACAGCGCGATCGGCGCGGCTGCGCCTTGCAGGCCTTCGAGCGTGATGTTCTCGCAGCAAAGCGCATAGGTCGTCGCGAGGCCGCCGCCGACGAAGAACTGCAGCACCGAGAGCGCGACCGGATCGGTTCGCTTGCTGGCCCAGCCGACGACCTGCACGTGCACGGCCCACGTCGCGGCGCACAGCAGCACCCACAGGTCGCCGTCGTTGAGCCCCTTCACGAACTCGGCGAAGTCCGCGGCCGACGTCGCGTGGTGGAACGACAGCAAGAACATGCCGGCGATCGCGAGCAGCACGGCGAGCCATGCGGGCACGCCGATGCGTTGGCCGAGGAACGCGCCGAGGAACGGCACGAACACGACGTAGAGGCCGGTGATGAAGCCAGCGTTGGTCACGGTCGTGTGGAGCAAGCCGGTCTGCTGGAATCCGCTCGCGAAGGCCATGCACAGGCCCGCTGCGAGTCCGCCGGTCCACAGCGCGCGTCGGCGACGCGGATCGAGCAGGCTCTCGCGCACGCGCGGCCGCAGCGCGAGCGGCAGCGTGATCAGGCCGCCGCACAGGCAGCGCACGCCGACATACGTGAGCGGCGCCACGTGCTCGTTGGCCCACTTCTGCCACAGGAAGCTGACGCCCCAGATCGCGGCGCAGGCCAGCAGCAGCAGGTCGGCGCGCAGTGGCGTGAGCCAGCGTGACGGTGCCGGAAGGTCCTCGTGCGTCATCGGCGTGCCTCGATCGTGTCGCCGGTGGCGAAGAACCTGCCGCCCGCTTCGTGGTGGATCGTGCGCGGCCCGCCCGGCATGAACTTCCAGCGGCCCGCGGTGAACATGGCGTCGTCGGCCCACGCGCACGTCGCTTCGAGGACGAACAAGTCGTAGCGATCGGCGATCCCCGGTTCGTCGATCACCTTGCACTCGATCCACGCGGCGCAGCCTTCGACGAGGGGCGCGGCCACGGTGCGCGCCGGGCTCGTCGCGATGCCGTGCTTCTCGAACTTGTCCTCGTCGCGGCCCGAGTGCGTGCCGACCGCGTAGACGAGGTCTGTCTGTGCGCTCGTCGGCGCGTGCAGGACGCATGCGCGCGACGCGGCGAGCAGTTCGCGCGTGAACGTGTCCGCGGCAATCACGGCGAGGAACTTCGGCGGCTCGAAGTCGAGCGGCATGACCCACGCGGCGGCCATCACGTTGCGGCGGCCCTCGTGCGCGACGGAGACGAGCGTCACGGGGCCGTGGTTGAGCAGGCGATGGATGTGACGGCGTTCGACTTCGATGCGCATGAGGACAAAGCACGGCGGAAAGCCGGCGCGCATGTGCTACGAGGTCGCTGCATGGCAGCCAAGAAGTCTGCGGTTTCCTGCACGGTCGACGAAGCGCTCGCGCGGTTGCGGAAGCGCGCCAAGAAGTCGGTCCGCGAAGGGATGCTCCGCTTCGGCATCCCCAACGATCGTGCCATCGGCGTCTCGGTCGGCGACATCCGCGACATCGGCAAGGCCATCGGCCGGGACCATGCGCTCGCGTTGTCGCTGTTCGAGCAGGAGTGCTACGAGGCGCGCATGCTCGCGTGCTTCGTCGGCGAGCCGCATGCGTTGACCGTGCGGCAGATGGACGCGTGGCGAAGCACGTTCGACAACTGGGCGATCTGCGACACCGCGTGCTTCCACCTGTTCGACAAGTCGCCGCTCGCGTGGGGGCGGGTCGCCGCGTGGAGCACGCGCAAGGACGAGTTCGGCAAGCGTGCGGCGTTCGCGTTGCTCGCATCGCTTGCGCTGCACGACAAGAAGGCCGAGGCCCGGCTCTTCGTCGCCGAGTTGCCGCGCATTCGCGCCGCGGCGGGCGACAGCCGCAACTTCGTCAAGAAGGCGGTGAGCTGGGCGCTGCGCGGGATCGGCAAGCGCGGCGGCGAATGCCTGCAGCATGCGCGCGCGTTGGCGAACGAGCTCGCGAAGTCCGACGACGCGGCGGAGCGGTGGGTCGGCAAGGACGCGTTGCGCGACTTCGTGCGGCGCTGAAGGCGCGCGGCGCCGCATCGGCGAGCTTCTGGATCAGCCTCTCGCCGCGGCTCGCACTGCCAGGAGCAGCGCATCGAGGTCCGTCTCGGTCGTGCGCGGGTTCATCAACGTCGTGCGCAGGAAGTGGCCCTTGGGCAGCGCCGTCTGCACGACGTAGAACGAACCGTCGTCGACGAGCCGCTGCCGCACGCGGCGGTTGTGCGCATCGAGCGCTTCGCCTTCGAGTCCCTTCGGCCGGTGGCGGAAGCACACGATGTTGCACTGCGGCTCCACCGCGAGTTCGAAGTCGTTGGACTCGGCCACGCGCTTCGCGAGCGCGCGCGCCAGCGCGAGTCCGCGTTCGAGGTCGTCGCGCAGCCGCGTTTCGCCGAGCGTCGCCACTGCCGCGTAGAGCAACGCGCCCATCGCGCGCTTCGTGCACTCGATCGTCCGGTGGCCGCGGTTGTGCCACTCGTCCGCGGCCTTCTTCGAGAACAGGTAGCTCGCCTGCTGCGTGAACACCGAAGCGCACGCCGCCGGGTCGGCGAACAACACGCCGGTCACGAGCGCGGGAGTCTGCAGCATCTTGTGCGCGTCGAAGACCACGGAGTCGGCTCGTTCGATGCCAGCGAGCAGCGGCCGCATCTGCTCTGACAGTGCGTAGGCCGCGCCGTGCGCGCCGTCGACGTGCAGCCACAGGCTCTCGCGTTCGCAGAAGTCCGCGATCGCGTCGATCGGGTCGAACGACCCGGTCGCGGTCGAGCACGCGCTCGCGACGACTGCGACCGGGATGCGGCCCGAGCGACGGCACGACGCCAAGGCTTCCGGCAGCAGATCCGTTCGCATGCGGAACGCGTCGTCGACGGGCACCGACACGACGCCGCCTTCGCCCCAGCCGAGGATGCGCGCCGCGCGGTCGATGCAGTAGTGGGCCTGCGAACTCACGAGCACGCAGAACCGGTCGCCGCCGTGGTTCCACGCGTCGGCAGCGCGTTGCCGCGCCGCGAGCAATGCCGTGAGGTTGCCCAGCGAACCGCCGGACGTCATCACGCCGTCGGTGCGCGTCGGCATGCCGAGCGTCTTCGCCATCCACTGCAGCGAGCGCAGCTCCATCGCGGTCTGGATGGGGCCCATCTCGTAGACGGCCATGCCGTTGTTGAGCAGCGCGTTCAGTCCTTCGAGCAGCGCGAGTTCCGGCCTCGGCACCGCGACCTGGTGGCCCACATAGCGCGGGTCGTGCAGCCGATTGCTCGCGGACAGCATGCGCGACATGAGCGCGAACAGGTCCTGCCCGCCGTTGCCGTCGAGCGGCGCCACGCTGTCGAGCATCGCTTGCGGTTGCTGCAGCGCGAGCGTCTTGCCGGATCGTTGCGCGGTCTCGGCGAGGTGGTCCGCCATCGCGTCGACGAGCCGATGGCCGAGTTCACGGAACGCGCGCGGATCGAACGGGTCGGTTGCCATGCGGGGATCGTTGTAGCGGCAGGCTTCGGCCGTCGCGCGCGGCGCCGTCGGAGTTCTGCGATCGTCTTGCGGCTGCTGCGCCGACGGTGGATTGCGGAGCGACGCCTGCCCAGCGATGCTCGCGGCATGCTCCGCATCGCAGCTTGTGCCCTGTCCTTCTGCGTCGCCGTCGCGTCGCAGTCTCCGGTCGAGAAGGCCGCGCCGCAGGATCCCGCGATCAAGCCGGCGACGTCCCAAGACACCGCGAAGCCGCAAGAGCCCGGCAAGCCGCCGCAAGATCCCAAGCCGTCCCTCGTGCCCGAAGGCGCCGCAGGGCTCGATGCGCTCCAGCTCGCGCGCGCGATGACGTCGACGATGAAGCTCGCTCTGCCGGGACCGCAGCACGAGCGGCTCCAGAAGCTCGAAGGCGCGTATGCGGTGTCGATGCAGCTGACGCCGCCTGGGTTGCCGGCGCAGGAGTGCCTCGGCGAGGCTCGAGCGATGACGGTGCTCGGCGGCCGCTACTTGCTCGTGAACCTGAAGGTGCGCGTCGCGGCCGTCGTGATGGAGGGCCTCTACGTGTTCGGCTACGACAACCTTCGTTCGCTCTACACCGTGAGTTGGCGCGACTCGCTGTCGACGTGGGCCGTCGAATGCGCCGGGCCGGTGTCCGACGCGAGTCCCGATGTCGCGGCGCTCCAGGGCACGATGGTCGATGCCGCGTCGCCGACGGGACGCCCGTTCGAGTTGGTGCTGGGCTTCGCGAAGGACGGCTTCTCGCTCGCGGTGCGCGACCAGGTGAAGGGCGAGCTGGCCGAAGTGATGCGCCAGACGTTCGTGCGCAAGCAACCGTCGGAGGCCGCCGCCGAGCCCGCCAAGCCCAAGGCTGGCGAAGCACCGCGCGACAAGTGACGCGCGGCGGCTCGATCAGTTGTGCTTGGGCTTCTCCTTGAGCCCGAGCTTCTCGAGCTTCGGCGGGATGATCGCGTTGCAGTAGGGCTGGCTCGGGTTCCGCTCGAAGTAGTCCTGGTGGTAGTCCTCGGCGGGCCAATACGTCGACGCCTTCGTGATCTCGGTGACCACTCGGTTTCCGTGCTTGCTGTTCGCTGCTGCCTTCGCTTCTTGCGCCGTCTGCTTCTGCGCGTCGTCGACGAAGAAGATCGCGGAGCGGTACTGCGTGCCGTAGTCGTTGCCCTGGCGGTTCAGCGTCGTCGGGTCGTGCGCGAGGAAGAACCAGTCGAGCAGCTGCCGATACCGGATCTTCGACGGGTCGAAGACGATCTTGACGATCTCGGCGTGGCCGGTCTCGCCGTCGCAAACTGCGCGGTAGGTCGGATTGTCGACTGTGCCGCCCATGT
>CAZEQF010000249.1:0-6394 GCA_964514315.1 uncultured Singulisphaera sp.
CGCTGCAGCTACCCGGTCGAGTACATCCCGAACGCCAAGATCCCCTGCGTCGGCACCCACCCGAAGAACGTCATTCTGCTGACGTGCGACGCGTTCGGCGTGTTGCCGCCGGTCAGCAAGCTGACGCCGGACCAGTGCATGTTCCACTTCATCAGCGGCTACACCGCGAAGGTGGCCGGCACGGAGATGGGCGTCACGGAGCCCGAGGCGACGTTCTCGGCGTGCTTCGGCGCGGCGTTCATGGTCTGGCACCCGGCGAAGTACGCCGAACTGCTCGCAGCGCAGATCCAGAAGCACGGCTCGCAGGCGTGGCTCGTCAACACGGGTTGGAGCGGCGGCGGCTACGGCACCGGCAAGCGCATGAGCTTGCGCCACACGCGCGCGATCCTCGACGCGATCCACGACGGCTCGCTCGCGAAGGCGCAGACGGCGGTCGACCCGGTGTTCGGACTCGTCGTCCCGACGTCGTGCGCCAACGTTCCCGCCGAGATCCTCAACCCGAAGAACACGTGGGCGGACAAGGCGGCCTACGACCAGAAGGCCAAGCACCTCGCGTCGTTGTTCGTGAAGAACTTCGAGAAGTACGCCGACCGCTGCAACGACAAGATCCGCGCCGCGGCCCCGCGCATCTGATCGATGCATGACTTGCGCGGTCCAGCCCTTGGACCGCGCAATCCCCGCTGCGAACGCGCGCTCGGCGCAGCAGCGGAAAGCCCGCGCAGGCGCAGGACGCCGCGCATCCCGAGCGAGCTACTCTTCTTCTGCCGTGACCGATTCCCAGAAGCCCGTCGTCATCTACCAGGGCAGCCTCGCCATCGCGAAGGACCTCGAACGGGTCCTGCAGAAGGGCGAAGTGCGCGCGTCCCTGGTCCCCCTTCCCGGCGGCGGCTGAAGCGGCCCCCGTGCATGGCTCGCGGTCGCGGGCCAAGATCGTCCGAAGGCCGAAGCGCTGATCGAGGAATACGAAGCGCGCCTGCTCGGTTTGCCGCGCCCCGTCGCCTCGGCGTCGTGCACAGTCGACTTCACGAAGGACCGCACGACGTGCCCCGGTTGCGGCACCGAGTTCGAGACGAAGGGCCGCACGCGCTGCCCGGACTGCGGCCTCAACTTCGGCGGCTGATCGACGCGGCGGCGCTGCGACTCGATCCGACGCAGCAACTCGCGGCCGCCCTTGGCGCGAGACTGTCGCAGACCACAGACGACCGCCTGCTCAGCGCCGACGCCGCAGCAGGCTGCGCACGCCTTCGTCCGCGGCAGCGCCGGCGAGGATCACGGCGCCCACGATCGCGAACTCGAGCTGGTTGCTGTCGGCGACGATGTTGATCGCCATCGCGAGCACACGCATCAACGCCGCGCCGAGCACGACGCCGAGAACGGAGCCTTCGCCACCGCGCAGCGCGACGCCGCCGAGCACTGCGCCGGCGATCGCGTAGAGCTCGTAGAAGTTGCCGAAGTCCGACGCGCGCGCCGAGTTCACGTCGAGCACGAAGAGACAACCCGCGAGCCCCGCGAGCAGCGAGCACAGCACGTAGGCGAGCACGGTGAGCCGCCCCGTCGCGACGCCGGAGAAGCGCGCTGCCTCCTCGTTGCGACCGAGCGCGAACAGGTGCCGCCCCCACACGGTGCGGTTGAGGAACACCGCTGCCAGCGCAGCAACCGCCGTCATCACGAGGAACGCGACCGGCACGCCGAACGACTCGGTCAGCTGCACGCGGCCCGTCGCGATCCAGCGAACGTCGTCGAAGCCCGAGCCGAAGCCCTTCGTCGCGTCGTTGGTGAACTTGCGCATCAGGCCGCGGTAGAGCAGCAGGCCGCACAGCGTGACGACGAAGGGCTGCAGCCGAACGACCACGACGAGGAACCCGTGCCAGAGTCCGATCGCGGCCGACAGCGCGAGCACGAGCGGCAGCGCAGCCCACGGCGACATGCCCGCGGTCGCGACGAGATGCGGCAGCGCGCAGCCCGCGACACAGACGACCGAGCCGATCGACAGGTCGATGCCGCCCGTCACGATGACGAACGCAGCCGCGATGCTGAGCACGCCGTACATGCCGACGCGCTGCAGCAGGTTCTCGAGGTTGTAGGCCGTGAGGAACGTGTTGCTGCCGTCCGGCTGCTGCGCGAGCACCGAGGTCGCGACGAACACGGCGAGCAGGAGGCCGGCGATGCCGAGGATCTTCTTCATGCGACTTCGCTCCCCGTGGCAAGACGCAGGATCGCGTCTTCGGTCATCTGGGCTCCGCGCAACTCGCCGGCGATGCAGCCCTCGTGCATCACGAGGCAGCGGTCCGCGAGCGCGATCACTTCCGGCAACTCGGAGCTCACGAAGAGCACCGCGAGGCCTTTGGCCGCAAGCGCCTCGATGCGCGCGTAGATCTCCTTGCGCGCGCCGACGTCGACGCCGCGCGTCGGCTCGTCGAGCAACAGCGCGCGCGGCGAGGCCGCTAGCCACTTGCCGATCGCGACCTTCTGCTGGTTGCCGCCGGAAAGCGCGTGCGTCGACTGCTCGCCGTTCGGCGTCGCGATGCCGAGTTCGTCGATGCTGCGCGCGCTGAGTTCCGATTCGTAGGCGCGGTCGACGAACGCGCCGCGGCGACGCAACGTCGGCAGCGAGAGGTTCTCGCGCACCGTCATCGACAGCACGAGCCCCTGGCGCTTGCGGTCCTCGGGCACGAGCGCGATGCCCGCAGCCACCGCCGCGGCGATGCCGTGGCCGTGCAACACGACACCGCCACACGCGACCGAGCCGCCGACGCGACGATCGGCGCCGAACATGGCGCGCAACAACTCGGTGCGCCCCGAGCCGAGCAGGCCGGCGATGCCGACGATCTCGCCCGCGCGGATCTCGAGGTCGACGGCGGCGCCAGGCCATGCCGTCGTGCGCAGGCCGTTCGCAGACAACGCGACATCGCCGATTGCACGGTCCTGCCTGCTGCGCGCCTCGACCTCGCGCCCCACCATCATCGCGACCATGCGCGCGTGCGTGGCCTCGGAGCCCGCGATCTCGCCCGCGTTCCTGCCGTCGCGCAACGCGACGACGCGGTCCGCGACCGCCAGCACCTCGGCCATGCGGTGCGTGATCCAGACGATCGCCGCGCCGCGCGCCTTCAGCTCGCGCACGACGACGAACAGTCGCTGCGTCTCCGCGTCGGTGAGGCTCGAGGTCGGCTCGTCGAAGATCAGCACCCGCGCGTCGCGTTCGAGCGCGCGCGCGATCTCCACGAGTTGCTGCTGGCCGATGGGCAACGACGCGACGAGGCGGGAAGGCTCGACGTCGAGGACGACGCGCCGCATCGCGATGCGCGCGCGTTCGTCCATCGCGCGACGTCGCAGGAACGGCCCGCGACGCAGCTCGCGGCCGAGGAACAACGCGCCGGCGACGGTCAGGTTGTCGCAGAGGCTGAGCTCCTGGTGGATCAACGCAACGCCAGCATCGAGCGCCTCGCGCGGCGACGCGAATCGGCGAGCCTGCCCGTCGATGCGCAACGCGCCGGAGTCCATCCGGTGCACGCCGGCGAGCACCTTCATCAACGTGCTCTTGCCGGCCCCGTTCTCGCCGATGAGGCAGACCGTCTCGCCGCCCCGCGCCGTGAACGACACGTCCTGCAGCGCCTGCACGCCGGCGAACGCCTTGGACGCGCGCTCGACTTCGAGGACCGGCGGAGTCATCGCGCGACGCGGCTCACTTCGCGCCGGTCTTGGCCTTGAGGTCCGCCCAGAACGCAGCGACCACGTCCTTCGTGATCTTGCGCGCGGGGATGTTGAGGAACCCGCTAGCCGGCAGCAGCGCCTTGCGCTTCTCGGCATCGGGCTCGCGCAGGAGCTTGCCGAGCAACTCGACCGAAGCGCGGCCGTACTCGTAGGGGTTCTGCACGACGGTGCCGTGAACGTGGCCGTCGAGGATGCCCTGCAGCGTCTCCGGGTTCTCGTCGAACGCGACGACCTTGACCTTGCCGAGCTTGTTCGCGGACTTCACCGCGTCGAGCAACAACGGCGGCTCGTATTCGAACAGTCCGACGAGGCACGCAACGTCGCCCCACTTGCCGAGCACGTCTTGCGCGATCGCCTTGCACTTCTGCCGGTCGAACTGGTCGGTGTAGCTCGCGCGGATCTCGTACTTGGCGCCCTTCAACACGGCGTCCTGCGGGTCGAACCGCGTGTTGTCCATCGAACGGTCGAGCAGCTCGTCGACGAGGCCCTGACGACGACGCTTCGCGTTGTCCTGGTCGAGCGTGCCGACGACGACGACGACCGCGCCGCCGTTCGGCAGGGCCTCCTTCACGAGTTGGCCGCACATGCGGCCGGCCTCGTAGTTGTCCATGCCGACGTAGCACAGGCGTTTGCTCTTCGGCGCGTCGGAGTCGTGCGTGATGAGCAGCGCGCGCTCGGCGATGCGGTCGAGCAGGCCCGTCATGTTCTCGGGGTCCTTCGGGCTCACGGCGATCGCCTTCGTGCCCTTGCCGAGCGCGTCCTCGAGGATGCGGATCTGCTCCTCGGCCGTGCCGTTCGGCGGCATCTGCACCGCGACGTCGGCGCCCGAGGCTTCGCGCGCAGCCTCGACGCCGTGCGCGGCGAGCGTCCAGAACTCGGCGACGCAGTTGGAGACGAACGCGATCTTCGGCTTCTGCTGCGCGGGAGCTCCTTGCTGCGTCGCGACAGTTGCGTCGCCGCCGCAGGAATAGAATGCGAGCACGGACGCGAGCAACGACGGCACGAGCAACAATCGCATGGCAGAGGTCTCCGTTCTTGGTCTGGGATTCGGGCTTCGACGAAGGCGCAGGCTCAGGTCACCGTCATGCCGCCGTTCACGGCGACGTCCTGCCCCGTGATGAACGAAGCCGCGTCGCTGCACAGGAACGCGACCATGCCGCCGACGTCGTCGGGCACGCCCCACCGCTTCAACGGGATCAACGCATGGTAGGCGTCCTTGTCGGACTGCGCGTCGTTGGCGTGGCGCTCCACCGGGATCCATCCGGGCGACACCATGTTGACCGTGATCTGCCACGGCGCGAGCTCCGTCGCCATGCTGCGCGTCCAACCCGTCTGCGCGCCCTTCGCCGCGACATACGGACTGAAGTTGCCAACGCCGCGACGGAACACTTCGCTGCCGATGTTGACGATGCGGCCCCAGCGCTGCTGCTTCATGTGCGGCAGCAACGCGCGCGCCAGCAGGAACGGGCTCTTCACGAAGAAGTCGAGCATCTGCTGGTGGAAGGCCCAGTCGTAGTCCTCGATCGGCTTCAGCGGCTGCGCCGGCGTCGCATTGACGACCACGATGTCGATCGGGCCGAGCGACTTCTGCACGCGCGCGCACAGGTCGTTGACGTCGCCCTCCTCCGTGACGTTGCCGCGGAACAGGTCGCAGTCGATGCCGCGGCCCTTCAACTCGGCGAGCGCCTGCTCCGCCTTCTCCTTGCCGTTCATCCAGTTGAGCGCGACGCGCGCGCCCTGCAGGCCGAGGCGGCGCGCCATTGCCAGCCCGAGCCCGCGGCTCGAGCCGGTGACCAGGGCGGTTCGGCCGTCGAGGCGCAGCGACGGAACCGCGGGAGCGGACGAGGATTGCGGAGTGGCCATCGTGGTTGCGGGATCATGGTGATGCGCCCGGGCCGTGCAAGGGTCCGCGCCCCGGCCAGGCCGAACGACGCGACGCTGCAACTTTCCGCCAACGCCTGCGAACTGCCCGCCGTAGACTCCCGACCCTTTCCAGCAACCCCTTCCGGACAGCACTCCATGAAGTCGATCCTCATCACCGCGGTCGCCGCGATCCTCGCCTGCGCCGCCCCCGCCCAGATCTCGGGCAGCCTCAACCGCAACGCTCCGTCGGTCGCGCAGTCGATCACGATGGGCGAGAACAAGCTCGAAGTCACCTACACGGCGATCCGCTTCGGCCAGGGCTCCTGGCAGAAGATCCTCGAGAACGCCGAGATGCACGACCGCTTCAACACGAACGCCGAGAAGAAGCCCGTCGGCACGATCAAGACCTCGGTCGCGGTCACCGCGGCCGGCCAGGAGATCCCCGCTGGCGAATACGCGCTCTACTTCACGGCGCACGAGAAGGCCGGCTGGATCCTCAACCTGAAGCCCAAGGCTGGCGGCGACGCGATCATGTGGCGCATGGTGCTGCAGCCGAGCCAGACGAAGTCCGAGTGCATGTCGATCTCGCTGGAGCCGACCGCCCAGGACAACGCCTGCTCGCTGACGATCCGCTTCGGCGAACAGCACCTCACCGTGCCGGTCACGGTCGGCGCGGCGAAGAAGGAAGAGAAGCAGGGCAACGGCCAGAGGAACAACCGCGGAGGTGCCCATGGCAACGGGCAGAAGGGCGGTGGAGGCCGGCAACGATGCGGGTTCTGCGGGCTGCAGAACCACACGGAGGACCGCTGCTGGAAGAAAG
>CAZEQF010000250.1:0-6371 GCA_964514315.1 uncultured Singulisphaera sp.
TCGGTGTGCCCGCCATCGTCGTCTACCTCAACAAGTGCGACCTCGTCGACGATCCGGAACTCCTGGACCTCGTCGAGATGGAAGTGCGTGAGCTCCTGTCGAAGTACGAGTTCCCCGGCGACACGGTGCCGGTGGTTCGTGGCGCGTCGTACCCGGCGCTGCAGACGAAGAACCCTGGCCGCGACAACCCGGCCAGCAAGTGCATCTTCGATCTGATGGACGCGATCGACGCGTACATCCCCGAGCCGCAGCGTGAGATCGACAAGCCGTTCCTGATGCCGGTCGAGGACGTGTTCTCGATCGACGGTCGCGGCACGGTCGCCACGGGTCGTATCGAGCGCGGCGTGTGCAAGGTCGGCGACTCCGTCGAGATCGTCGGCATCAAGGACACCCGCAACACGACCATCACGGGCGTCGAGATGTTCCAGAAGACGCTGGAGAGCGGCCAGGCCGGCGACAACGTCGGTCTTCTGCTCCGCGGTGTCAGCAAGGACGACATCGAGCGCGGCATGGTTCTGGCCAAGGCCAAGACGGTCACCCCGCACACGCACTTCAAGGCGCAGGTCTACGCGCTGACGAAGGAAGAGGGTGGTCGCCACACGCCGTTCATGAACGGCTACCGTCCGCAGTTCTACTTCCGCACGACGGACGTGACGGGCACGGCCAAGCTGGTCGGCGCTGAGATGTGCATGCCTGGCGACAACGTCGAGATCGAGGTCGAATTGGGCACCCCGATCGCGATGGACGAGCACCAGCGCTTCGCAATTCGCGAGGGTGGTCGCACGGTTGGCGCAGGCCGCGTCACCGCGATCATCAAGTGAGTTGTTTTCGGGCGCAGCAGTTTGCATGCTGCGCCCGCGCTCGGCCTCGTGGCTGAGCACGGTCGGGTTCCCCGACTGGCACAGGGCAGTAGCACAATTGGTAGTGCAGTCGGTTCCAAACCGACCGGTTGTGGGTTCGAGTCCTACCTGCCCTGCCACCTGCAGTTTCCTCGCGACGCCATGTCGTGAACCCACGGCGACTCGCGCCGCCTGAAAGAGAGATCTACTCGTGAGCTACCGCAAGGACCAAGGACGCTACGCCCGCCTAGTGGCGTTCGTCGGACTCGTGATGCTCGTCGGCTATGGATGCTTCCATGGCGGCGGCCTTGTCACGACCCTGGACGGATGGCTGGGTGACGGCAACACGACCTACGTCGATCCGTTCCCGCTGCTCGGTTCGCTCAAGACGTCGACGGTGATCGCGCTTGGCGTCGCGGGCTTTTCGGCGTTTGTGATCCACCGGATCCTCAACCGCCCGCGCGTCGCCGACTCGCTCATCGAGACGGAAGAGGAGATGCACAAGGTCACGTGGCCGACTTGGCCCGAGACCTGGAATGGCACGATGGCCGTTGTCGGCATGGTGCTGGTGCTGTTCGTGTTCTTGACGGTCGTGGACGTCGTCTTGCTCGAGGTTCTCGGCCGGCTCTGGGGAGGCGGTAGCTGATGGCCCTCGACTGGTATTTCCTTCGCGTTCAGGTCGGTCGTGAGGACCGCATTCGCGAGAGCATGGTCAAGCGGCTCAAGCAGGAGGGCATCGAGGACAAGGTGCCCCAGATCGTCGTTCCCACGGAGACGATCGCCGACCACCGCGGTGGCAAGAAGCGCATTCAGCGCCGCAAGCTCTACCCTGGCTACCTGATGGTGCAGATGGAGCTGACCGACGCGGTCTGGTTCATCCTGCGCGAGACTCCCGGTTTCGGCGACTTTGTGGGTGCCCAGCAGCACCCGGTGCCTGCCCGTGCCGAGGACGTCGAGAAGGTCTTGGCGCACATGGACGCCAGCAAGGATCAGCCGAAGGTTGCTGTCTCGTTCAAGAAGGGGGACCGGGTCAAGATCAAGACCGGCGCCTTCGAGAACATGGACGCGACCGTCGAAGAGGTCCACCCGGACAAGGGGACCCTGGAAGTCTCCGTCAACATCTTCGGCCGCGCGACTCCGATGTCGCTCGGCTACTGGGAAGTGGAGCAGATCTGAAAGGTGGAAGTGCGGCCTTGATTCCGAGGCCCTGTTCTGCTTGAATCCTCCGCCCTTTCCCCGGGCGGGCTGTCTGCCCTGGGAAGCCACTTGTAGTGGGAGGGTGCTGGCGGCTCGTCCGCGCAGCGTCCGCTCGAACCGCTGAGAGGCCACATGGCAAAAGAAGTAACCGCAGTCGTCAAGCTTCAGTGCCCAGCCGGGCAAGCTACTCCCGCTCCGCCCGTCGGCCCCGCGTTGGGTCAGCACGGCGTGAACATCGGGCAGTTCGTGAAGCTGTTCAACGACGAGACTCGCAAGGATGCGGGTCTGATCATTCCGGTCGTCATCACGGTCTACAAGGACCGCACCTTCACGCTGCAATACAAGTCGCCGCCGGCGTCTGTGTTGCTCAAGCGTGCTGCGAAGCTTGCCTCGGCGGCGAAGACGCCGGGCAGTGAGGTGGCTGGTTCGGTGACTCGCGCCCAGGTCCGCGAGATCGCGCAGATGAAGGTGAAGGACCTCAACAGCAACTCGATCGAGGCCGCGATGCGGATGGTCGAGGGCACCGCGCGTTCGTGCGGCATCCAGGTCAAGGGCTGAGGGTTCTCACATGGCCAAGAAGCGCAGCCGCCGTTACTTGAAGGCAGTCGAGATGGTCGACGCCAACAAGCGCTACCTCCCGATCGAGGGCATCGCCCTGATCAAGTCCCTGCAGGGGCCGAAGTTCGACGAAGCCGTCGACGTCGCCGTCTGCATCGGTATCGACGCCAAGAAGACGGATCAGCTCGTTCGCGGCTCCGTCAGCCTGCCGAAGGGCACTGGCAAGTCGGTGAAGATCGCTGTGTTCGCCGAAGGTGTGCGCGCCGACGAGGCGCGCGCCGCCGGAGCCGACTTTGTCGGTGGTGCGGACCTGGCGGACAAGATCGAAAAGGGTTTCACCGACTTCGACATGACCATCGCGTCCCCGGACATGATGAAGTATGTCGGCAAGCTCGGTAAGGTCCTCGGTCCGCAGGGCAAGATGCCCTCGCCCAAGGCTGGCACCGTGACTCCGAACGTCGCTGCGGCGGTCAAGGAGTTCAAGGCTGGCAAGATCGAGTTCCGCACGGACGCTGGTGCCAACGTGCACGCGGCGATCGGCAAGAAGTCGTTTGCGACGGATGATCTCGTTGCGAACCTCAACGCGTTCCTCGATCACCTTCGCACGCTGCGTCCGCCGCAGGCGAAGGGCGAGTTCCTCCGCAAGGTTGTCGTGTCCACGACGATGGGGCCGGGTGTGGCCCTTTCGGTCGAGTAGTCCCTCGGCCTTCACGGTCGCTAGCCATCAGGAGCCGAGAACATGCCCAACCTCGTCAATACGATTCTGCTGAACGAACTCGAGCAAGACTTCCAGAAGATGGGGTCCTGCTTGGTCGTGAAGTTCGACAAGTTGCAGCCTGCCCAGGACATCGCGATCCGTGGCAAGATGCGTGAAGTAGGAGTCCGCTACCGCGTGGTGCGCAATCGCCTTGCAAGCAAGGCGTTTGCCGCCCTGAAGTTGGACTTCGACCCGGTCCTCACTGGTCGGTGCGCGATTGCGATCGCCGACAAGGAGGGCGCGATCAGCGCTGCCAAGGCGCTTCGCGATTACATCAAGAAGACCAAGGACTCGCCCATCCAGATCGTTGGCGGCGTCGTCGAGGGCAATCTGTACCTCGGTGCGGAGGCCCAGGCGATCGCTGACTTGCCGGATCGGGTCACTGTCCAGACCATGCTCGCGCAGGCTATTTCGGGCCCGGCGCGTCTCATTGCGCGTTGCATCCAAGCCCGAATCGACAAGGACGGCGCGGCCTGATCGGCCTGTTTCCGCCTGTCTCGTTCCCATTCTTTTCTAGCTAACAGCCAGTTCCTGAACCGAGTCCCATCATGTCGGATAACCAGACTGTCGTTCTCGACGCCGAGCTCGAGGACATCTTCAAGAAGATCGACGCACTGAGCCTGGGCAAGGCCGCTCAGCTCGTCAAGGCGATGGAGGAGCGCTGGGGTGTGACCGCCGCGGCGCCGGTTGTTGTGGCCGCCGCTGGCGGTGGTGCCGCCGCCGCTGCTCCGGTTGAGGAGAAGACGGAGTTCACCGTCGTCCTCAAGGAGAGTGGCGCGAACAAGATCAACGTCATCAAGGTCGTCCGCGAAGCGACGGGTCTCGGCCTCAAGGAAGCCAAGGCGCTCGTTGACGAGGCTCCGAAGCCGGTCAAGGAGAACATCGCCAAGGCTGACGCCGAGGAACTCAAGAAGAAGCTCACCGAAGCTGGCGCCACGGTCGAGATCAAGTAGTGCTGTCTGCCGACGGCGGACGTCGGACCGGGACCCCTCGCGCTTTCTGTTGCCTGAGGGGCCCCGGTCTTTGTGCGTTCCTGCGTCCGTCGGGTGATCGTCTACTCTGTCGATCGGCCGGGAGCGCCGGACTCCTTGGTCGTGATGTTTGACTTACCCGGCGCAGCCGATCCGTTTGCCCGCACGCCTCGACACGAGGCCACAGGTTAAAGCAGCATGGAGACCGTTGTTTACGGGCGGTTCAGGTCCGACGCCGAGATCCCTGATCTCGTCGAGATGCAGACCAAGTCCTACCGCGAGTTCCTGCAGCCTGAAACGTCGCCGGCTCGCCGGCGCAACGAAGGCCTGGAAGCGCTGCTGCGCGAGGTCTTTCCGATCTACTCCTACGACAAGTCGCTTTGTCTGGAGTACATGAGCTACGAGCTCGGCCGTCCTCGCTACACGGTGGAGGAGTGCCGCAAGCTGCGCCTGACCTACGGTTACCCGTTCAAGATCCGGGTTCGCCTGGTCAAGCGCGAGTCCGTCGAGGAAGAGATCTACCTCGGCGAGATTCCGATCATGATCGGTGGTGGTGAATTCATCATCAACGGCAGCGAACGCGTCACGGTGAGCCAGTTGCACCGCTCGCCCGGCGTCGATTTCAGCGTCGAGCTGCACACCGGTGAGAAGAAGCTGCACAGCTGCTGGATCATCCCGGAGCGTGGCAGCTGGATTGAGATCAACGTCACGAAGAAGGACGCGATCGCGGTCCGCATCGACCAGTCCGGCAAGTTCGCGTGCACGACGTTGCTGCGCGCGATGGACGCCAAGTTCTCGACGGACGCCGCGATCCTGCGCGAGTTCTACGAGGTCGAGAAGGTCTCGCGGAAGAAGACGGATCCAGAAGCCAAGTTCGCCAAGGCACTCGTCGGCGCCTACGCCGTCGGCGACATCGTCGACGCTCAGAGTGGCGAGCCGTTCGTCCGCAGCGGTGAGGAAATCACCGAGGAAGCTGCTCGCGCCATCGCGCAGAGTGAGCTTCGCGAAGTCGAGGTCCTGCGTGACCCGCAGGACTTCCTGATCCTCAACACGCTGCGCGAGGACACCACGCACTCGCACGAAGAGGCGTTGATGAAGATCTACAGCCGGTTGCGTCCGGGCAACCCGCCGCAGATCGAGAAGGCCCGCGAGCTCTTCCATGAGAAGTTCTTCGACGAAACCCGCTATCGCCTGGGTCGCGTCGGCCGCTTCCGCCTGAACCGCAAGTTCAGCACCGAGATCCCCGAGACCAAGCAGACGCTGGCGGCGGACGACTTCGTGCAGGCGGTGCGCTACATCCTGGAGTTGCGTGCTGGCCGCGGTGAGATCGATGACATCGACCACCTCGGCAATCGCCGCGTTCGTACGATCCACGAACTTGCGGGCGACGAGTTCCGCAAGGGGTTCCTCAAGCTTCGGCGCACTGCGCAGGAGCGTATGAACCTCGAGAACGTCGACACGGTCACGCCGCGCAACCTGATCAACAGCAAGACGTTCTCGTCTGCGATCGAGTACTTCTTCGCGCGAGGTGAGCTGAGCCAGGTCGTCGACCAGACGAACCCGCTGTCGCAGTTGGCGCACGAGCGTCGCCTTTCGGCCCTCGGCCCGGGCGGCCTCAACCGCAAGCGCGCAGGCTTCGAAGTCCGCGACGTTCACATCTCGCACTTCGGCCGTCTGTGCCCGATCGAGACGCCGGAAGGCGCCAACATCGGCCTCATCAGCAGCTTGTCGATCTACAGCTCGCTGGATGACTACGGGTTCCTCACGGCTCCCTACGTCGTCGTGAAGAACGGCAAGTTGACGGACGAGATCGTTCGTCTTCGCGCCGACGAAGAGAACAATGCCATCCTCGCGCCGGCCGACACCGACGTCGAGAAGGGCGGCAAGATCGTCGGTGACGACAAGGGCCGCATCATCGCCCGCGTCAAGGGCGATCCCATGCTCGTGGACGCGAAGGATGTCCACTACATGGACGTCAGCCCCAAGCAGATCGTCGGCGTGTCCGCGTCGTTGATCCCGTTCTTGGAGCACGACGACGCGAACCGCGCG
>CAZEQF010000251.1:0-1302 GCA_964514315.1 uncultured Singulisphaera sp.
CGAGCGAGTCGAACATGGGGGCAGGGAGGATCGGCCGCCGCGGACGCAGGGTCAAGCATCGCCCGAGAACGGCCAGACGACGGGAAGGCGCGCAACCAACTCCGCGTCCACACCACCTCACCGTCCCGCTTCCGCACGCTACGCTGCGCGCGACTCCCCCATTTCGAAGCCCTACCATGAACCGAAAGCTCGCCTGGATCCTGCTGGCGTGCGCCCCGCTCGGCGCATGCGCGTCCAACACCGCCGAACCGCGCGAGGAGACTGCCTACGAGTCGCTGAAGGCGTCGATGGAAGACCTCAAGGCCGCGCAGAAGCGCTTCACGGCTGCAAACGAGGCCCCGAAGACGCTCGACTTCGGCGGCAACGGCAAGGTCACCATCCGCCAACTGTCGCTCGATGGCTATCCGGGCAACACCTATGTGCGCTGCCGGTTCCACTTCCAGAACGACACCGGCCGGCCTGTGCTGCGATCGCTCGTCTCGCTCGATGTCCTCGACGCCGACGGCGAACTGGTCGCGAGCCAGATGAGCGTCTGCATCTTCCCGACGCCGCGCGCGATCCACGACGGCACGTTCTTCGCCGACGAGTTGCGCACGCAGACGCACGACGCGCACGTCCGCGAGGGCTGGACGTGGCGGCTCACGTGCAAGACCGAGTTCATGGACGAAGGCGACGCGAAGGACAACTGACCCTCGCGCCGCCTTCGCATGGATCCAGGCCGCTGGCAGCGCAGCGGCCGGATGTTCGGCGAGCGATCAGCCTTCGCTGATGCGCTCGATGTCCGCGCCGATGCACTGGAGCTTGTGCTCGATGCGCTCGTAGCCGCGGTCGATGTGGTAGACGCGACGCACGTCGGTGTGGCCGTCGGCGACGAGGCCCGCGAGCACGAGGCTCGCCGACGCGCGAAGGTCGCTCGCCATCACGGGCGCGCCGTGCAAGTCGGTCGTGCCTTCGATGATGGCGCTCGGCCCCTCGCGACGGATGCGCGCGCCGAGGCGCTGCAGCTCTGCCGCGTGGATGAAGCGCTCGGGGTAGATCTTCTCGGTGATGACCGACACGCCTTCGGCGGTCGCCATCAGCGCCATGAACTGCGCCTGCAGGTCCGTCGGGAAGCCCGGATACGGCATCGTCGTGACGTCGACGGCCTTGAGGCGGCCCGCGGCGGTCGGACGGTTGCGGACGTAGTCCTTGCCGATCTCGATGTCCGCGCCGGCCGCGCGCATGCGGTCGATCACCGACAGCAAGTGCATCGGCTGCGCATTGACGACCTTCACATCGCTGTTCGTGAGGATCGCGCCGCAC
>CAZEQF010000251.1:1312-6370 GCA_964514315.1 uncultured Singulisphaera sp.
GTCCGGGATCATCGACCACTCACAGCCGTGCAGCGTGTCGACACCCTCGATCTCGAGCAGGTGCCCACCGATGCCCTTGATGCGCGCGCCGCACGCATTGAGGAAGTGGCAGAGGTCTTCGATCTCCGGCTCCATCGCCGCCGACTCGAGCCACGTGGTGCCCTTCGCGAGCGTCGCCGCCATGAGCACGTTCGCGGTGCCGAGCACAGTCGAGCCCATGTTGCCGCCGAGGAACACGACGCCGCCGCGCGGCGCGCCCGTGATGCTCACGTAGCCATTGGCCATCTCGACCTGGCCACCGAGGCTCGCGAGCCCCTTGAGGTGAAGGTCGACGGGGCGGTGCCCGAAGACGCAACCACCGGGGAAGCTGACCTGCGCGACGCCACGACGCGCCCACAACGGACCGAGCACGACGAAGCTCGCGCGCATGGTGCGCACGAGGTCATACGGAGCCGTGTAGACCGTCTTGTCCTTCGCTTCGATCTCCAGCGTGCTCTCGTCCGTCCACGTGTATTGGACGCCGAGGCGCTCGAGGATGCGAAGCAGATTGAGGACGTCGGTGAGCCGCGGAACGTTCCGCAGCACCACCGGGCCATCGATCAAGAGAGTGGCTGCGAGAATCGGCAATGCGCCGTTCTTGCTGCCGGAAACACGAACGGAGCCGCTGAGACCGCGGCCCCCCCGGATGCGAATCCGATCCAAGGAGAAGTCCCTCCGAACAACTGCCGGGCATGACCGACAGTCTTTGAAACCGCCTGCGTGAGATGACACCGCGCTGATTCGCTGACCGGCGAACCACGCGTGACGGCGGACCATAGCGACGCAACGCCAAGGCGCAACGCACCAGTCGAAAACTTTCCACCGTCGCGCATAGACACTTGCCACATGCGCACCTGTGCGCAGTGAGCCCTTGCGCGCAACGCATCCAGACCGCCATCGTGCGCGCATGCGCATCCTGCAGATCACGCACGGGTTCCCGCCCGAAAGCGTCGGCGGTGTCGAGCAACACGTCGACGGGTTGTCGACAGCATTGGCAACCGCAGGCCACGACGTGCACGTGTATGCGCGAACGTCCGCGTCCGACCTGCCACAAGGATCGTTCCGCAACGAACGCACCGGCAACCCGACCGTGACGCGCGTCGCCTATCGCTGGGAAGGCGTCGACAGCCTCGCCGCGATGTATCGCTGCACGCCGATGGCGGACTCGCTGCGCAGGTTCTTGGCGGCGGAACGCGACGCAGGACGCGGATTCGACGTCGCGCACGTGCACCACCTGACGGGCATGTCCACCGACTCGCTCGACGCGTTGCGCGAGGCCGGCATCGCGTCCGTCCTGACGCTGCACGACTACTGGCTCATGTGTCCGCGCGGACAGATGTGGCATCGACGCGAAGAGACCTGCGAGCAAGTCGAGGCACAGCGCTGCGGCGAGTGCCTGTCGCTGACGTTCCCGCATTGGCTTCCGCGCGACACCGCGACGCAGCAGGCGCGAGAACTCCACGACATGGCGAAGCGCACCATCGCCGGCGCCGACCGCATCGTGATCCCGTCGGCCCGCGCGATTCCGCCGTTCGCGGCGCTCGGCGTGGATCCCGCGCGCATCACCGTCGTCGAGAACGGAGTCGACACCGAGGCGCTCGAGAACCTGCCTTTGCCTTCCTGCGGCCCGGGCCCGCTGCGCATCGGCTACCTCGGCACGGTGATGCCGCGCAAAGGCCTGCATGTCCTCCTCGACGCGGTGCTGCGACAGGCCGCTGGCGCCGTCGAACTGCACATCTACGGCAACGCGGTCCCCTACCACGGCGACGAGACCTACCTCACGCGCTGCTTCTTCAAGCTGCAGCCGCACGCTCGCGTGCACTACCACGGGCCCTACACGACGTCGCGGCTGCCCGAGATCCTCGGCGGCCTCGATGTGGTCTGTGCCCCGGCGCTGTGGCACGAAGCGTTCGGCCTGACCGTGCGCGAAGCCCTCGCCGCCGGCCGCCCCATCCTGGTGAGCCGCGTCGGCGGGCTGCAGGACGCGGTCACGGACGGAGTCGAAGGGCATGTCTTGCCACCCGGAGACGTCGCTGCCTGGGCGGATGCGATCCGGCGCATGACGGAAGACCGCGGGACCGTTCGCGCGATGAGCAGCCGCACCCGCAGCCGCGCGCGCGGGTTCGCCGCGATGGCGCGAGACCTCGTCGCAGTCTACGGCGAAGCGAAGGACTCGCCGCGGACGGCCGCCGCCGCCCCAGGTCGCGCTTGACCCCGCCCGGGGGGCCTGCATACGCTCCCCTGCCCATTTTTGCGCCCGCGACCGCGGCGGTCACTGCGACCACCCGGCCGCTGCACGTCCGTTCAAGGAACGCACCGATGACCGAAATGCTCGCGACGAACGAATCGATCGAGTCGCTGGATCCCAACGCACTGCTGCGCGGCGAGATCACCTTTGCCGTGCTCGACACGTTCCGCAGCAAGGTCTTCCGCTCGATCAACTCGGTCGAGCACCTGCGCGATTGGCTCGGCAGCCCGATGGCGCAAGGCATGGCGCGCAGCCTCGTGCTGTGGGCGCTCGGCCGCCACCGCGAGGCGCTCGACGGCCTGCTGACGCAGAAGAACAACCCGGCCATCGCCGACTGCATCGCGCGCAGCTACATCGCCCTCGGCAAGGTCGCCGAAGCCGACGCGATGCTCACCAACAAGACGACGGACCCGCGCCATGCGTTCACGTGGCTGCTCGCCGTCGAGTCGACGCTCGACGCCGAGCGACTGCAAAAGGAGTTCGATCGCTGCAAGGCCAAGCTCGATCCGAACGACCGCACGTTCTTCGAAGGCCGCATCCGCGAACTCAGCCACGACAGCGAAGGCGCGATCGCCTGCTACGACCAGGTCCTGGGCCTCGCGCCCAACCACAAGTATGCGCTGTTCCGCCTGGCGGTGAACGTCGACCTCCGCGGCGAGGACGAGGAGGCGCGCGAGCTCTACGAGCGCTCGCTCATGATCCCGCCGGTCAACTCGGCGTGCGTCATCAACCTCGGCGTGCTCTACGAGGACATCGGCAACTACCGCCGCGCCATGCAGTGCTTCGACCTTGCGCTGCAGGCCAACCCCGAGGACGAGCGCGCGCGCCTCTATCGCCGCGACGCGGCCGCCGCGCTCAACATGTACTACGACGAGGACCAGGAGCGCCGCGACGACAAGCGCAACAAGCTCCTGCGCACCCCGATCAACGACTTCGAGTTGTCGGTGCGCTCGCGCAACTGCCTCGCGAAGATGAACATCCGCACCCTCGGCGACCTCGTGAAGAAGACCGAGGCCGAGCTGCTCAGCTACAAGAACTTCGGCGAGACGTCGCTCGCGGAGATCAAGGAGATCCTCAAGAACAAGGGCCTCCACCTCGGCATGACGTCGGACGAGCTGATGAACCAGCACCTCGGCGAGGCCACGGAGATCATCGACGAAGTCGAAGAGACTCCCGACCCCCAGAGCCCGGACCCCTCGCGCCGTCCGATCACGGAGCTCGATCTCTCCGTGCGCAGCCGCCGCATCGTCGACCTTCTCAAGGTTCGCACGATCGGCGATCTGTCGAGCAAGACCGAGGCGGAACTGCTCGCGTGCCCGAACTTCGGCCAGACCTCGCTGAACGAGATCAAGACGAAGCTCGACGAACTCGGCCTCTCGCTGCGCGGCTGAGCCGCGCACGCGATCGACAGGCGGCATGTACGACCACCTCGAAGGCCTGGTCGTCGAGAAGCTCGGCTCACGCGCCGTCGTGCGCGTGGCCGGCGTCGGCTACGAACTCAAGGTCTCGCTCACGACCGCGAGCCAGTTGCGGGCGGGAACGGAAGCGACGCTGTTCACGATCCTGCACGTCGTGGACGGCATGCCTTCGCTCCTCGGGTTCGCCACGCGCAGCGAGCGCGAACTCGCGCGCAAGCTGCTGAGCATCAGCGGCGTCGGCCCCGCGATCGCGCTGTCGATCCTGAGCCACTACTCGGCGCAAGAAGCCGTCGATGCGATCGCGACGAGCGACGTTGCCGCGCTGAAGAAGGTCAAGGGCATCGGCCAGAAGACTGCGGAACGACTCTGCCTCGAGCTTCGCGACTCCATCCGCAAGCTCGACCTCGAGCCCAGCAGCACGAAGCCGAAGGCCGCGCCGCAAGCGCTCGACGAAGACGCCGCGCTCGCGCTGCAGACGCTCGGCTACTCGGAGAAGGAAGCGCGCGAGAAACTCGCGAAGGTGCGCGAGAAGCGGCCCGAACTCGCGACCGCCGCGACCGAGGACCTCGTCAAGGCCGTGCTGCAGATGTGACCGGCGCGTCGCCCGCGCGATCGCGGCGCGACACGAGCACGAGCAGCAACTGCACGTCCGCCGGCCGCACGCCAGGAATGCGCGAAGCCTCTCCGAGCGTGAGCGGGCGGCGCGCAGAGAGACGCCCGCGCGCTTCGTTGCAAAGGCCGGGGACCCGCGCGTAGTCGAAGCCTTCCGGGATCGCCTTGCCTTCCATGCGACGCAGCCGTTCGACCTCCATCTGCTGGCGCGCGATGTAGCCTTCGTACTTCACCTCGGCCTCGATCTCGGCGAGATCCGCGGCGTCGAGCGACATCGCTTCGAACAGCGGGTCGTTCGCGAGCAGGTCGTCCGCGAACACTTCCGGTCGGCGGAGCCACTCGGTGAGCGTGCGACCCTCGCGACGAGAAAGGTCGAGCAGCTTGCGCGCAGCGCGGATGCGTTCCTCCTTCCGGCGCACGGCGTCCGCAGGCTCGCGCGGCACGAGCCCGAGCTGTTCGGCGACAGGAGTGAGTCGGCGGTCGGCGTTGTCGCTGCGCAACAGCAACCGGAACTCGGCGCGGCTCGTGAACATCCGGTAGGGCTCCGTCGGGTTCACGCGGCACAAGTCGTCGACCATCACGCCGAGGTACGCAGTCGCGCGATCCAGCACGAACGCGCCTTCGCCGCGCACGTGGCGCGCCGCGTTGACGCCGGCCATGAGTCCCTGGCCTGCAGCCTCCTCGTAGCCGCTCGTGCCCCGTGCTCGGGGGTGTCGTAGCTGGAGAAGAGGCGGCCATCGC
>CAZEQF010000252.1:0-6359 GCA_964514315.1 uncultured Singulisphaera sp.
TGCACTCGATCGTCTCCTTCGACTTCGCAGTGTCGATCGTCCCCGGTTGGCACACGACGATCTTCCCGCCGTACTTCGTCGCGGGCGCCATCTTCTCGGGCTTCGGCATGGTGCTGACGCTCATGATCCCGGCGCGCAGCTGGCTCGGTCTGCACGACCTGATCACGCTGAACCACCTCGACAACATCGCGAAGGTCCTCCTGCTGACCGGCACGATGGTCGGCTACGCCTACGGGATGGAGTTCTTCATCGCGTGGTACAGCGGCTCGGAATACGAGCAGTTCTGCTTCATCAACCGCGCGTTCGGCCCCTACTGGTGGGCCTACTGGATCATGATCAGCTGCAACGTGATCAGCCCCCAGTTCTTCTGGGTGCGCAGCTTGCGTCGCAACCCCGCGTTCCTGTTCGTCGTGTCGATCTTCGTGAACATCGGCATGTGGTTCGAGCGCTTCGTGATCACGGTGTCGTCGCTCAACCGCGACTTCCTGCCGTCGAGCTGGGGTTACTTCAGCCCGACAATCATCGACATCCTGACCTACGCAGGCAGCTTCGGTCTGTTCTTCACCTTCTTCCTGCTGTTCTGCCGCTTCATGCCAATCATCGCGATCAGCGAAGTGAAGGGCGTGATGCCGGAAGCGAACCCGCACCACGGTCACGACGACCACGGCCACGGCGACTCCGCGGCCAAGACCCACTGAGGCACAAGGCAAACACATGGCCAATCCCTGGGGAATCGTCGCCGAATTCGACTCGCCCGCCGCGATCTACCACGCGGCGGAGAAGGTCACGGCGCAGGGCTACACCAAGGTCGACGCGCACACGCCGTTCCCGGTCCACGGGCTCGACAAGGCGCTGCGTCAACCGCCGAGCTACCTCGGCTGGATCGTCATCTGCTGCGGCGCGACGGGCATCTGCCTCGCGCAGTTGATGATGTACTGGATGAACGCAGTCGACTACCCGTTCTGGGTGTCCGGCAAGCAGCCATACGCGTGGCCGTCCACCATCCCGATCACGTTCGAGCTGATGGTTCTGCTGTCGGCGTTCGGCGCGGTGTTCGGCATGTTCGGCATCAACAAGCTGCCGCGTCTGCACCACCCGATCTTCAACCACAGCCAGATCACCCGCGCGACCGACGACCGGTTCTTCCTGTCGATCGAGAGCACGGATCCCAAGTTCGACCGCAATGCCACCGCGAAGCTCCTCGAGAGCATCGGCGGCAAGCACGTCGAACTGCTGGAGGACGCATGAACACGATCTCCAAGTTCGCTGTCGCGCTGCTCGCGCTCGCGCTCGGCGCCTGCCGAGGCGGCACGTCGACCTCGCCGCCTGTGCACATCGTCCAAGACATGGACTTCCAGCCCAAGCTGAAGACCCAGTCGGAGACGAAGTTCGAAGGTTGGAAGGACGGCCGCAGCATGCGACTCCCCGTGAAGGGCACGGTCGCACAAGGTTCGTTGCCGAACCTCACGCTGCTGCCCGACCCGAAGAACCCTGGAAAGGGCGCTGACGGCCAGTGGCTCGCGAAGAACCCGCTCGCGCTGACGGCGGAGACGCTCGCGCGCGGCAAGGATCGCTACGAGATCAATTGCGCGATCTGCCACGGCCAATCGGGCCGCGGCGGCAACGGTCCGGAAGGCCACGGTCTCGTCGGCCGTCGCTGGCCGGTCGCCGTGCCGAACTTCCACGTCGTCCAGGGCAAGGACAACCGCGTCGCGAACTTCACCGACGGTGAGTTCTTCGAGGTCATGTCGAGCCCCGTCGGCCGCAACACGATGCCGTCCTACGCGGCTCGCATCAGCGTCGAAGACCGCTGGGCCATCGTCCAATACATCCGCGCCCTCCAGAACCTCGGGAACCAGTAAGCCATGACCGCGACCATGACTGCGCCGCCCATCGAGAAGGTGGCACCTCACGTCGTCACCCGCGTCAAGGACGGGGACCTGAAGACGGGCCAGATGGCCATGCTGGGCCTGGGCATTGCCTTGATCGCGATCGCGGCCAGCACTGGCCTCGGCGGCGACAAGGAGCACCAGGGCCGTTTCTGGTTCAGCTACCTGACGGGCTACATGGGCGTCCTCGGCATCACGCTGGGAGCCCTGTTCTTCACGATGGTGCAGCACATCACTCGCGCCGGTTGGAGCGTGGGTGTGCGCCGCGTCGCGGAGAACGTCGCCTCGGCGATCCCCGTGATGGCGCTGCTCTACCTGCCGATCGCGCTGGTTGGCTTCGACCACCTCTACCACCACTGGGCCCATGCCAACATGGACCCGGTGACGCACGCGCCGATCACTGCTGGCCAACCGGGCTTCGACCACGTCCTCGCGGGCAAGTCGGGCTACCTGAACAAGCAGTGGTTCTTCATCCGCGCGGGCCTCTACTTCGCGATCTGGATCGGCCTCTCGCTGTTCTTCCGTCGCAACTCGCTGAAGCAGGACGAGACCGGTGATCCGGCACTGAGCCTGAAGATGGCGCGCGTCGCGGCCCCTGGCCTGTTGCTGTTCGCGCTGTCGATCACGTTCGCCGCGTTCGACTGGATCATGTCGCTGGACCCGCACTGGTTCAGCACGATGTTCGGCATCTGCTACTTCGCCGGCGGCTTCATGTCCTTCCTCGCGTTCACCGCGCTGCTCGCGCGGTTCATCCGCAGCAAGGGCTACCTCGGCGAGGTCATCAACACCGAGCACTTCCACGACATCGGCAAGCTGATGTTCGCGTTCATGGTCTTCTGGACCTACGTGAACTTCAGCCAATACATGCTGATCTGGTACGCGAACCTGCCGGAAGAGACGGTCTGGTACGACCACCGTCGCGTGAACGGCTGGAGCTCGATCGGAACGATCCTGGTCTTCGGCCACTTCCTCGTGCCGTTCGTGTTCCTGATGTCGCGTCACATCAAGCGCAACGCCTTCACGTTGAGCCTCGGCGCGGCCTTCCTGCTCGTCATCCACTGGATCGACATGCAGTACCTGATCCTCCCGCAGGCCGGCGGCCACGGAGACCACGCGGCAGCGCCCGCGAGCGAGATCAGCAACGCAGGGCACCCGCCCTTCGGCCAGGATCTCGACGTCTATCTGCACAACGTGCAGGTCAACGACGCCCTGTGCTACTTCGGCATGCTGTTCTTGGTGGCGGGCATCGCACTGATGGCCGTTCGCAAGAACAACCTCGTGCCGCTGCGCGATCCGCGTCTCGCCGAGACGCTGCACTTCCAGAACATCTGAGCCCACGAGGACCTGACGATGGGACACGGTCACGCAAGCAACACGCACAACGGCGCTCGCCCCGAGCCGCACGACCCCGAGCACGACATCGACGCGAAGTCGACGTCGACCTGGGTGCTCGTCTCCACCGTCGTGCTGTTCATCTCCCTCTACTTCATGATGCCGATGTTCGACGTCGTCATGACGGCTGAACGCAACCGCAAGATCAACCTCGCCCCGACCGAGGAGCTCGACGCAGCGCGCGCGAAGGAAGACAAGTTCCTCCGCGGCGGCAAGAAGACGATCGAGCAGGTCATGCAGGAGATGGTCAAGAAGTGATCGCCTTCCTGTCGAGCCTGACGCGCGTGTGCGCCAACATCGCAGGAGCAGCTGCAGCGCTGCTCGTCTGCGCGACCGTGCGCGCACAGGGCCATCCGCCGTCCTCGATCGAGGTCGTGCAGGAAGCCGCGTCGATGCTCGACAAGATCGGCATGAAGCTCGACCCCGAACTCACGTTCGTGGACGAGCGCGGCTACCCGTTCCGCTTCGGGCAGCTGTTCCCGGGTGACCGCCCGGTGGTGCTCGTGCCGGGCTACTACGCGTGCCCGGACATGTGCGGCCAGGTCATCCACGGGATGCTCGACGCGCTCAACGCCGTCGATCTCACGCCGGGCAACGACTACCTGATCGTCAACGTCAGCATCGACCCGCGCGAGACGCCCGAAGTCGCCAAGGAGCGCAAGCAGAAGTTCCTTTCGCAGCTGACGCGAGTCGGCGGCGACGAGGGCTGGCGCTTCCTGACGACCTCGAACGAGGCGGAGATCAAGAAGCTGACCGACAGCGTCGGCTTCCGCTTCTTCTGGGCTGAGCACGACAACCGCTTCGCCCACCCTGGCGCGCTGCTGTTCTTCACGCCGCAGGGCGTGCTGAGCCGCGTGCTCACCGGCACCACGTTCGACTCCGCCGATGCGCGCCTCGCGATCGTCGAAGCCAGCGCCGGCAAGCTCGGCACGTTCTGGGACGAAGTCCGACTCAACTGCCTCACGTTCGACGACCGCTCCGGCACCTACGCGCTGATGGGCATGACTGTCATGCGCATCGGTGGCGTCATCACGATCGTCGCGATCGCTGCGATGATCCTCCTCATGCTGCGTCGCGAACGTGCGCGTGCGCAGAACCGAATCCCCGCGGAAGGTCCGCAGGCCGCTTCCGCATCATGAACCTCTCTCCCGTGCAACCGTCCGGCGCTTCCCGTCGGACCCAAGTGCAAGCAACTGGCGTCGAGACCCTCGTCGGGTTCGCGCCGAAGGATGTCCGCCCGTGATCTCCACCTTGATCCAGGATCCGAAGAACTACGTCGAGAACCCAGCCAAGCTGCCGGTTCTCAGTGACAAGTGGGGGCAGCTCGAGCCTCTGGCATCGACGTTCGACCACGTCGACGGGCTCTTCTACTTCACCTACGTGGTCTGCATCTTCTTCTTCGTGCTGATCACCGGCGTGCTCGCGCTGTCGGTCGTCAAGTATCGGCGGAAGACCTTCGACCAGCCGGCGGCGTCCAACGTGACGCACAACACGCCCCTCGAGGTGATCTGGACGATCATCCCGCTCATCATCGTCATGGTGATGTTCGTGTGGGGCTGGAAGGGCAGCAACGACATGCTGGTCGCCCCTGCGGACGCTCGCCAATACAAGGCGGTCGCGAAGCAGTGGAACTGGACCTTCAGCTACCCCGGCAGCAAGGTGCAGAGCTACAACGAGCTGTGGCTCGAAGTCGACAAGCCCGCGGCGTTCACGCTGCAGTCGACCGACGTGCTGCACGCGTTCTTCCTTCCGGGCATGCGCGTGAAGCGCGACGTGGTCCCGGGCCGTCAGCAGACGGCGTGGTTCCGCCCGACGAAGACCGGCGACTACCACCTCTACTGCGCCGAATACTGCGGCAAGGACCACAGCAAGATGTACGCGCTGGTCCACGTCGTCACGGCGGAGGAATACGCGACGAATCCGTGGGACGTGCTCAAGGACAGCACTCCTGAGGAAGCGATCGCCAGCGGCGAAAACATCTACAAGGCGCTCTGCGTGAGCTGCCACAGCGTCAACGGCTCGCCGGGCACCGGCCCGAGCTGGTCTGGCCCGAAGGGTCTGTTCGCGAAGGACGGCGACAAGGTCGTCGGCCGCGCACGCGAAGTCGTCCTCGCCGACGGCACGACGCAGACGGTCACGGTCGACGAGGCCTACATCAAGGAGTCGATCGCGATGCCGAACGCGAAGAAGGTCGCGGAGCTGCCCTACCGCAACAACAACATGTCAGCGTTCGCGGACCTCGACGAGCGTCGCGTGAACTGCCTGATCGCCTACATGAAGTCGCTCGCGAGCAACTGAGAGGCCTGCCATGACGACCAACGTTCCCGTTATCGACGTCCACGCCGGCTCGCACGGCGATGCGAAGCCCAACTTCCTGAACGTCACGAAGGGCTTCATGTCCTGGGCCACGACCCTGGACCACAAGCGCATCGGCATCATGTATCTGATCGGCGTGACGCTGGCCTTCCTCGCGGGAGGCCTGTTCGCGCTGTTGGTGCGCCTGCACCTCTGGGAGCCGACCGGCGCGTTGTTCGACAACGCGACCTACAACCAGATCTTCACGCTGCACGGCGTGTTCATGGTGTTCATCTTCGTGATCCCGGCCATCCCGGGATCGCTGGGCAACATCGTGCTGCCGCTGATGCTCGGTGCGAAGGACGTGGCGCTGCCGCGTCTCAACCTGCTGAGCTTCTACCTCTGGCTGTCGGGCACCGGTTTCGCGCTCTACGCGATCCTCGCAGGCGGCTTCGACACGGGCTGGACGTTCTACGCGCCCTACAGCCTCTACACGAACCAGGCGGTCCTCTCGATCGGGCTCGGGATCTTCATCCTGGGCTTCAGCTCGATCTTCACGGGCCTCAACTTCATCGTCACGACGCACAAGCTGCGCGCCCCAGGCCTGACCTGGTTCCGCATGCCGCTGTTCGTCTGGGCGATCTATGCGACGTCGATCCTCCAGGTGCTCGCGACGCCGGTGCTCGGCATCACCGTTCTGCTGGTCGCGTTCGAGCGCCTCTACGGCGTCGGCATCTTCGATCCGCGCCTCGGCGGCGACCCGGTGCTGTTCGAGCACTTCTT
>CAZEQF010000253.1:0-6346 GCA_964514315.1 uncultured Singulisphaera sp.
AGCGCTTCGTCAGAGCGGCTCGTGGCTGCGACCTGGGCGATGGCGACGCCGCCGATGGCCCATTCGTTGAAGCCCGTGCCGTAGGACCACAGCGCGCAATCCGGGTCGCGCTGTTGGGCTGCCGACAGCGGCGCTCCGTCGAACCAGCGCAATGCGGTCGCGACGATGCACTCCTTGTCGTCGAGCAAGAAGCCGTGGCGCACGACGTTGATGGCGATCTCGTCTGCGAGCGTGCGCGCATTCGCATTGCCGGTGAGGCGGTGCACGGCGGCATAACCGACGGCGGCGATCGCATCCTGCCACGGCGTCCAGTAGCGGTGCTTGCCGCCGAGCATGCGCGCATCGGGGTCGTGCACGGACATCGTGCGCACCGCGCCGTCAGGCAGCTCGCGGCCCTTCCATTGCGCGAAGTGCACGAGGTCGGTGCGCTCGTCGATGCGCGCGCGCAGCGCCTCGTCGCCGGTCGCGAGGTAGATCCAGCATGCGGCGAGTTGCGTGCGCCCCGCGCCGCGCGGCGCGTCCGAGCCCGACGTCGACTTGTCCTTCGAAGTGGTCTCGCCGGACAGATACAGCTGCGCCTCGTGCATCAGTTCGCGCCGCGCCCAGTGCGCGCCCGTGAGCTGCGCGAACGCGCCGAGGTGGTTGCTGCTCCAGTGTTGGCGGTCCTTGCCGGTCCAACCGTGGGTCTCGAACGGAGGCTCCGGCGACGGCTTGCCGAGGCGATCGGGCGACACGCCGGCGTGCCAATGCGTGCGGCCGGACCACACGATCCATTGCGGATGGTCCTTGGCCTGCGTCATTGCGCCGTCCTTCTCGAACATGTGCACGGGCCGGCAGGCCTCCTGCAGCGTGGACGGCTCGCATTCGAGCAAGAAGCTCGGCAGACCCGTCGCCGCGACCACGGACAACTTGGTGACGCCGAAGTCCATCTGGTCGCCGGTCTGGCCCGCGTTCTTCGTCGGCCCGAACTCGTAGGCGACGAACGGATCGGGCTGCGGCCGCTCGGTCGCGACGAACGCGCGATGGCGCGCGGCGAGCATCGAGCGCGCGCCGTTGCCCTGCAGCCACTGCGGCAGGTCGGCGGGCTCGCCGAACGGACCGAACGCGCCGGTCCCGTTCCAGCGGGTCGCGGCGAGCACGGGGCCGAGAACCGCGGCCTTCGTGGTCTCGTCCATCGCCTTGTTCGTGCCGGTCAACGCGGGCAGCAGCGAGCCTGCGCGGCGGATGCCCTGGCCGTCGCCGAGCGTCTGCGCTGCCAGCAACACGACGCGGCTGCCGGTCGCAGTCGTCTCCTGCTGCACGGCGAGGCGGCCCGGATGACGGAACAGCAGCGCCATGCCCGTCGACTCCAGCGCGAGTTCGCGCACCGCGCATTGCATCGCCGGCGTCGTCGGATCGGAGAAGAACGCGGCGACGTCGACGTAGGCGTGCGCGTCGCCGCGGCCCCGGGCGACGATCATCTCGACGACGAGGCCGGTGGAGCCGAGCCGCGCGCGGCGCAGTTCGACGCGGCGCAGCGCGTTGTCCTCGAGCATCGCGACGGTGGGCAGCTGCATGCGGGATTCGCCGAGGTCGGTGGCGGCGACGACGACCACGCCGCCCGGCAAGTCGACGAACGAGCCCGTGGGATCCGGCCCCTTGCCTGCGACCAGCGCGACGGCGCGTTCCTCGACGGCGCCGAGCGAGACCGAGAACACGCACAGCGCCTGTCGCAGCGAGCCGTCCGGCCAACGCGCGCCGAACGGTTCCCACGCGGTCGCCGAGCCTTCGACGTGCAGGTCCGGCGTGCCCTTCACCTCGCCCATGGCGAACGGAACGACCGCCGTCGCGACCTCGGTGCGCCCGTGCGGCGTCAGGTTCTGCACGGTGATGGTGCGCTGCGCAGGCGTGGCGGCGGGTTGCGCGGCGGCGGTGTCGCGCGCGGCGTCGGTGGCTTGTGCGCCTTGGGCTGGTTGCGTGGATTGCGGCTCCACGTTCGGAGCCTCGGCGGGCCGTTGCGGTTGGGTCCCCGCCTGCGCGGAAGCGAACGAGACGAGCAGCGACAACGCGGCGACGAGCCGCCCGCGACGGGGTGCGTGCATCGCGGTAGCCTACGCGGCCCCTCGTTCGCCGCCGAACGTCGCTTCGTCCACGAAGGCAACACGACCCCGTGCCCATGCGCGCCTCCCTCGCTGTCCTCTCCGCGTTCCTCTGCCACGCGCTCGCCATCGCGCAGGAGCAACCCGAGCCGCAACCGCTGCCGATCGAGGCGACGACGCTGGACACGGGCAAGAAGGAGCTCAACGCGTTCGCGACGTTGTGCTTCAAGAACGGATTCCCGCGGCGCGCGCGCGAGCTGTGGCTCGAGATCCTCGCCGACTACGACCGCAACGACGCCGTCGCGCGCGAGCAGCTCGGCTTCGTCAGCGTCGGCTCCGCGTGGCAGCCGAAGCCCGGCTTCGAGTACCCGCAGGCGGACGCGCCCAACCTCAAGAACGCGAAGATGCTCGACGGCCGCTGGCAGGCTGCGTGCAAGAAGCTCGGCGACGCGCATCGCGAGCTCGCGGCGCAACTGCAGGCGAGCGGCGCTTCGGACCGCGCGCAGTACCACTTCCGCAGGGCGCTGCGCTTCCTGCCGACGGACGCGACGTCGCAGAGCGGCGTCGGCGCGAAGACCGTCGAAGGCGTCACCGGCACCGACCTCGAGCTCACGTTGCTGCGCCGTTCGCGCGCGATGGACCGTTCGGTCGCGCGGCTCGCGAGCGCGTCGTTCGCGGTCGAGAAGACCAACGCGACGGACCCGCGCCTCGACGCGGCCGGCGTGAAGTACGACGCCTACGCGACCGAGAACTTCGTGCTGTTCGGCGACTGGGAGCCCGAGGTCCTCACCGACATCGCGCAGTGGTGCGAGCGCGCGCTCGCGTTCTGCAAGGAGTCGTTCGCGGACGCAGAGCCGTGGAAGACGGAGCCCGAGATCACGACGAAGATCGCGTTCTTCAAGGACCGCGCGGTGTGGGGCCAGGTCGTCAAGGCGAACGGCTCCGCGATCGGCGACGTCGACTTCGTGCTGCAGCACACGTCCGCGTGCGGCATCGACCGCGGCAAGCAAGGCATCTTCGTCTCGGGCCAGCAGGACCCGGCGGTGATGGCGGACTACGCGGTGCGCAAGGTCGCCGAGCAGTGGTCGATGCTGCGGAAGGACGCGGTCGTCGAAGGGCTCGGCCACGCGATCGTCGGCATGTTCTTCGGCCGCAACCTCATCATGACGGTCGCGGAGCAGAAGAAGGGCGGCACGGTCGCGGGCCGCGACCAGAAGCGCTTCGACATGCCCGACCTGGAGATCTGGCGCGAGCTCGCGCGCGACCTCGCGTTCGAGAAGGCGAGCGCGCCGGCTGCGAAGCTGCCGCGCATCAGCGCGTCGCAGTTCTCGAGCGAGGAGCGCATCAAGTCGTGGTCGTTCTGCGACTACCTGCTGCGCCGCGATCCGGCGCTGCTGCTCGCGCTCGACCGCGCTGGCGTCGACGCGAAGAACGACTTCGACGTGATGACGGCGTTCCAGGGGACTTCCAAGCTCTCGCTGCGCGCGGTCGAGGACGACTGGCGCGTCTTCTACACGGGCGACTCGGCGGCCCTTCGCGCGATCCGCGAGCAGTCGACGCCGATGGAGGCGATCAGCAAGGACGCGCCCGCGTGGCTCGAGGAGTTCAACCGGTTGCGCAAGGCGCATGGCGCCGGCGAGGTCGGCTGGTCGGCGGACTGGTCGGTCGCGTGCCGCCAGCACGCGGACTACCTCAAGAAGAACAAGGTCGCGCGCGACGGTGAGAACACGCAGGACCAGACGAAGCCGGGCTTCACCAACCAAGGCCGCGTGTTCGCGCAGTCGGCGTTGGTGTGGAGCGGCGACAAGGACCCGAAGAAGGCGATGTCGTCGTGGATGTTGTTGCCGGGATATCGCGACGCGGTGCTCGATCGCGGCCTGCAGCAGGTGGGCATCTTCGCCGAGGGCCCGCTCGTCGTGATCGACGCGCAACGCGGCCGCACGATGGACGGCAAGATCGCGACAGGCCACTTCCCGTATGCGACGCAGCGCGGGCCCAATGCGCCGGCAGTCACGTTCCCCGCGTCGGTCCCGGTCGCGCTGCTCGGCGCCGAAGCGCAGCAGGTGCTCGAGGCCGCGGGCCGCGGCAAGCAGAAGGAGATCGGGTTGCCGATCAGCATCCACTTCTTCGGCGCGGACCAGAGCGACGTGCAATGCGAAGTGACGTCCGGCGGCAAGCCCGTCGAAGGCAAGTTCGTGCACGCGACGCAGGGCACGCGCAGGACCGCCGCGGCGGGCATGTGGGTCTTCTATCCGTTCGCGCCGCTGCCGAAGGGCGAAGCCACGGTGAAGTGGACGGTGAAGGGCGAAGCCGAGTCGTTCCCGTTCACGGTGGGAGGTTGAGCATGCGTTCCCGCATCGTCGTCGCTGCCGTCTTCGCATCGTGGTGCGCCGCTGCGGCGCCGCTCGCCGCGCAATCGGATCCGGGCGCGGTCGCGGACCAGCTCGAGAAGGACGTCGCCACCGCGCTGCTGCAACGGGCCGACGCGCTCGCGAAGAACCAGCAGCACGGCCGCGCGACCGAGATCCGCAGGCTCGTGCTGCAGGAATGGTCGCCGGGCGACGAGCGCGCGCTGCCGCCGCTCGGCTTCGTCAAGGTCGGCGACGCGTGGAAGCGCGACGCGAACAAGGCGGTGATCGAGGTCGACCAGAAGGGCGACAGCAAGGCGCAGAAGAAGCTCGACCAGGAGTGGGCCAAGACGGAGAAGGACCTCGTCAAGCAACTCGAAGCCGCGGCGAAGTCGCTCGCGGACGCGGGGCAGAACGAGCGCGCGGTGCGTTTCCACAAGCGCGTGCTGTGGTTCCGGCCCAACGACAAGAACGCGCTCGCGGCGATCGCGGGCGCTTCGTTCGAGGGCTTCACCGGCACGCCAATGGAGCTCGCGATGCTGCGCCGCGGCCGTTCGTTCGCGCAGGCGGTCGAGTTCTTGCGCGCCTACGAGCCGGAGATCGCGACGATCGAGACGCAGGATCCCGTGCTGCAGAAGGCGGGCATCGCGCAGCTCGCGGTGCAGACCGCGCACTTCCGGCTGCACGGCGCCGCGATCGCGCCCGAGCGACTGCGGCTCGCGGCGGCCACGGCGGAGCGCGCGCTGTTGCTGAGCCGGCTGCTGTTCGCGAACGCCAACGGCGAGCGCTTCGAGCCGAAGAAGCGCTACGACATCCTCTGGACCGGCGATCGCGCGACCTACAAGAAGGTCCTCGACGCGTGCAAGGAGCAGTTCTCCTTGGACCGGCTGCGGTTCCTGCAGGACGACTGCACGTTCGCGTTCGTGCAATCGGACAAGCAGCACATGCGGCTCTACACCGTCGCCGAGAACACGGGCGACGACTTCGTGCAGGACGTGACCGCGCGCGGAGTCGTGCAGGATGCGGCAGGCATCGATCTCGACGGCCTCTACGAGGGGATCGGCCACGCCGCGGGCGGCATCCTGTTCGACCGCACGCTGTCGTTCTTCCTGGAGCAGCCGCAGGGCAACACGGTCACGAGCTGGAAGCCGAAGCCGCTGCTGCCCGACATGGAGACGTGGCGCGTGATCGCTGCCGAGAGCGCGTGGGCGAAGAACGACACGCCGACGCCGCGGCTCGTGTTGCTGCAGGGCTCGAAGCTCACCAACGAGGAGCGCGTGAAGGCGTGGTCGATGTGCGATTACCTCGCGCGCACGCAGCCGGGCTTGCTGTTCGATCTCGCGGCGAGCAAGACCGCGGACGTGCGCGATCCCGACGCCGTCACGGCTGCGTTCGAGAAGCGCACGGGCAAGAAGCTCGCGGCCATCGACGACCAGTGGCGCAACTACTGGGGCACGGGCCACGCGCTGCGCAAGGCGATGGCGCAGCCGCCGTCGGGCGCGAAGGAGGCAGTGGCCGCCGCGCGCACGCTCGCGCACGCGCTGTTCCGCGCGCGCGCCGCGGCAGACACGGCGCCGGGCGGGTTCGTCCTCGCGTCGTCGGCCGAGGCGCAGTCGGTGCACGACTGGTTCGTCGCGAAGGAGAAGTGGGAGGAGCAGCAGAAGCGCGCGAAGGCCGCGGCGAAGGGCGCTCAGTTGCCGCCGTCGCAGCCGCCCGCGCCGCCCGCCTCGATCGGCACGAGCGTCGCGATGTTCGAGGGCCAGGACGTCGACGCGGCCGTGCGCGCGTGGATGGGCGACGTCGCGCTGCGCGACTACCTGCTCGATCCAAGTCGTCCGATGTTCGGCGTCGGCAAGGGCAAGCACGCGTGCGTGCTCGAACTGTTCCACGCGAAGGAGCCGATGACGAAGGGCGCGGTGG
>CAZEQF010000254.1:0-6299 GCA_964514315.1 uncultured Singulisphaera sp.
TGCTCACGCATCGAATCATTTCACCATGAATAGTGTAGGTGTCGGCCAGCAGGCGGCCCAACGGCGCGCGGGCCGCTCGGGGCGTTCCTGCTGGACCGGCTCGCGCAGCGGCCAGACGGCGGGCGCGCGCTGCGGAGTTGCCTCGCCCGGCGAACGCTCCTGCGGCGTCGGCCTCTGCCCCTGCGCGTCTGGCGCAATCGGGGTCGGCAGCCGTGGCTCGGACAGCAGCAGCGTCATGCGCCGTGCTATCGGCAGTTCCGCACGACCTCTTGAGGCTCCGTGCCCCACGCCCGCCGGCGTCCGGGTAGCATCGGGCGTTCCATGCTGGACTTCCGTTCCGTGGCTCTCGTGGCAAGCTCGCTCGGCAGCGCCGCGTTCGCGCTCGGCCAGGCGCCGCTGCAGTTCTCGAGCGCCCCGCTGCCCAACGTCGCCTTCCCGATCGCAACCGACACGGCGTTCGGCGACCTCGACGCGGACGGCGACGACGACCTGGCGCTCGTCTCCGCGATCGGGCCCAAGGTCTACCGCAACGACGGCAGCGGGACGTTCACCGACCTGACGTCCACGCTGCCGCCACTGGCCAACGACATGCGCACCGCCGCGTTCGTCGACATCGACGGCGACGGTCGACGGGAACTGCTGCTGACCTGGAACGCGCAAGCGCGGTTGTTCCGCAACCTGCCCGGCGGCGCGTGGCAGGAGCTGTCCAGCAACCTTCCGTCGTCGCTGCCGACGATCCATGGCGCCGTCGCAGCCGACATCGACAACGACGGCGACGAAGACCTCGCGTGCGCGGGACACTGGCTCGGCGGCGGCGTCAACCAGCTGCTGACCAACGACGGGCTCGGCGTGTTCACCGCGTCGCAGCCGTTCCCTGGCACCTGCTTCCAGGTCCTGGCCGTCGACGTCGACCAAGACGGGGAAAAGGACGTCGTCGTCTCGCGCGATGGCATCGCCCTGTGGCGCAACGACGGCAACGGCGCGTTCTCGGATGCGACGGCGGCGGCGCTGCCTCGCGGCCTCGGCTCGCCGTCGGCGATGGACGCCGGCGACGTGGACGGCGACGGCCTCGTCGACCTCGTGCTCGGCAATTCGGCGCGAGGCGACGTGATGCTGCGCAACGTGGGCGGCGGTTCGTTCACGCTGCAGCCGCTGTTCACGCCGCAACCGTCCGCGTTCACGCTCACCGTCGCGCTCGCAGACCTCGACGGCGACCACGACCTCGACTGGCCGCGCGGAACGATCAACTACAACCAGCCGACGATCTGGCTCAACGCCGGCTCCGGCACGTTCTCGGATGCCACGTGGCGGCTCCCCATCGTGCCGAGCATCGCCTGCCAGCTGCGCGCGCGCGACCTCGACGGCGACGGCGATCCCGACCTCGTGCTGACGGGCCTGGGCGCGCCGCCGCAGGTCCTCTGGAACCGCCACCGGCACGCGGCCGTCGCGAACACGCCGACGCTCGGCGGGTCGCTCGTGCTCGAGCTCGCGAGCCAACCGGGCTACGGCGCCGCGGGCCGCACAGGGATCCTCGGCCTGTCGCTCGCTCGCTTCGATCCGCTGCTGCCGCTGCCGCCGCTCGGCAACCTTGGGCTCGACACGACGCAAGCCGTGTTGCTCGGCTTCTCGGCCTTCGGCTCGAACGACGGAGTGCATTCGTTCTCGCTCGCCGTGCCGTCGCAACCGCAGTTCCTCGGCCTGCAGCTGTATGCGCAGGGCCTCGTCGAAGACCAGCCCGGCAGTTCCCCGCGCCTCACGGCGCTGTGCGAGACCAGCGTCCGCTGACGCCGCGTGCTCAGGCCGGCTTCGGGACCGCGCCCGCGAACACCCACCCACCCGTCGCAGTCGCCACGGGCGTCGCGACCACGAAGATCCACACGGCCCAGCGGTGGAGCCAGCGCGTCGACGGCCGCCGCCACAGCAGGACGCCCGTGAGCACGACCGGGATGGCGAGCAGGCCGCCGGCCTTGGCGCAGACCAGATGGATGCGCTGGATGTCCGGGTCGAACGCATAGAGCCGCGCGAGCTTCTCGGTCAGCAGGATCGCGACCACGAGGCTCGCCATCGAGGCGGGCCCCGCGACGAGGTGTGCGCGCCGCTTCCGCTGCAGGCCGGAGACGAGCGCGAGCGCCATCAACACGACCGTCGAGACCAGGGCTGTCCAGAACCAGACGTCAGCGCGCATTGCGCGCGGACTCTGGCACACGGCGAAGCGGATCGCAACGACGCCGACCGACACACGGAGAATCACCGCGCGGCACTTCACCAACTGCGGCGCAGCACGCACGAGAGACGAGCATCGTCCGTCCGTGACACTGCGCGCGTCGTCCGCGCTGCAGGATGGAGACTCTTGGCGGAAGGCTGCTACCCTGTCGCCATGCCATTGGACTTGTGCGCACAGCCGGACGGCCGCGGCCTCCGGGTCGGCATTGCCGTCGCCCGTTTCAACGAAGTCGTCACCGAACGTCTGCTGCAAGGCGCGCTCGCAGCGTGCCGCGAGCGCGGCGTCGCCGATGCGGATGTCGTCATCGCGCGCGTGCCCGGAGCGTTCGAGCTGCCGCAAGCGGCACAGTGGCTCGCGACGACGATGCGCTGCGACGCAGTCGCGACGCTGGGCGCCGTGATCCGCGGCGAGACGAGCCACTACGACTACGTGTGCAACGGAGCGACGGACGGCGTGCTGCGCGCGAGCCTCGACACGGACACGCCGATCGCATTCGGCGTGTTGACGTGCGAAGACCTCGCGCAAGCGATGGCGCGCGCAGGCGGAGACGCCGGCAACAAGGGGCACGACGCGGTGATGGCCGCCCTGGAGATGGCGCAGCTTAAGCGCGCGATGCAACGCAGCGCCGCTGGACCTGCAGCCCCCCGTTGAGGAACTGCGGAGTCCTGCTACAGTCCTGACCTCGCGCTTCCCCCCGCGCCGCTCCTTGCCATGCCCCAGCCCGTACGCCGCCGCACCAAAGCTCGCGAAGTCGCCCTCCAGTTGCTCTTCCAGTACGACCTGCGAGGTCCGAACTACGAGCACGACATGGGCACCGACATGTTGGGTCTCTGCAACGAGGCTGCTGAGGGCGACGAGGAGATCCGCACGTTCGATGCGCGCCTCGTCGAAGGCACGCTGAAGCTGCGCAACGAGATCGACGAGCGGCTCAAGACCGTCACGCGCAACTGGGACCTGAAGCGCATGGCGAGCGTGGACCGCAACATCCTCCGCATGACGGTGTTCGAGCTCGCGCACTGCCAGGACGTGCCGCCCAAGGTCGCCATCAACGAGGCGATCGAGCTCGGCAAGAAGTATTCGACCGCCAACTCGGGCGGGTTCGTGAACGGCATCCTCGACCGCGTCCGCATGGACCTCGAGAAGGAACGCGCGGCCGCCTCGGGCGCGCAGGACACTTCGGCTTCGCAGGCCACCTGACCCTGGCGCATGGTGTTCGGCAAGCTCCTCGGCGCGCTCAAGAAGACGCGCGAAGTCCTCACCGCCGGCCTGTCGCGGCTGTTCTCGATCGGCCGCAAGCTCGACGAGGACTTCCTCGACGAACTGGAGCACGTGCTCTACCAGGCCGACCTCGGTTCCGTCGGCTCGCAGGTCGTCGAAGACCTCAAGCTCGCGTGGAAGCGACGCGAGGTCACCGAGGTCGAGCAGGTCCCCGCGCACCTGCGCAAGAAGCTCGCGCAGATGCTCGACGGCGCAGCGCAGCCGATCGCGCGTGCGACGACGAAGCCGACGGTCGTTCTCGTCGACGGCGTCAACGGCGCCGGCAAGACGCCGTCGATCGCCAAGCTCGCGCGGCACCTGCAGTCGAAGGGCAACAAGGTCATGGTCGGCGCGGGCGACACGTTCCGCGCGGCCGCGGTCGAGCAGCTCTCGATGTGGGCGCAGCGCCTCGACATCCCGATCGTGAAGCAGCACACGGGCGCGGACCCCGCGGCGGTCGCATTCGACGCCGTGTCCGCCGCCGTCGCGCGGCAAGTCGACTACCTGATCCTCGACACGGCAGGCCGACTGCACACGCAGAAGAACCTGATGACCGAGCTCGAGAAGGTCGTCCGCGTGGTCAAGAAGGTGCTGCCCGACGCGCCGCACGAGACGCTGCTCGTGCTCGACGCCACCACCGGCCAAAACGCGATCCGGCAGGCGAGCGAGTTCAGCAAGTCCGCGCCGGTGACGGGCCTGATCCTCGCGAAGATGGACGGCACCGCGAAGGGCGGCGCCGTGTTCGGCATCCGCTCCGTGCTGCCGGTCCCCGTGAAGTTCCTCGGCGTCGGCGAAGGAGTGGACGATCTCGAGGTGTTCGCCGTCGAACCCTACGTGGACGCCATCCTCCAGTTCGAGTCGCAGAAGCCCGCATGACGCACGACGCGGGCGCGCAGGGTTTGCGTTGGCCTGTCGCGTTGGTCGCGTTGCTCGCGATCCCGTTCGATCCCTGGTGGATCGACTTCGAGTCCGCGCGGCGCGGGTTGCTGCTGGCGCTCGTCGGCCTCGCTGCCGTCGCAAGGCCGCAGACGTTCGCGACGCGAGCCCTGGGGGAACGGATGCTGCTCGCGCTCGCCGCCTGGCTCGGGGTCTCTGGCCTGCTGCACGGCTCCGAGACGCAGCTTTGGCCCGCCGTGGAACGCTGCGCCTGGTGGACCTCGCTGTGGCTGTTGTGCCGCGCCGGCGCGGCAACGGACAAGTCCGCGCTCCACAAGGCCATGGCGCTCGTTGTCGCCATCGCGGCCGCGGCAGGCATCGCGCAACGGCTCGGCATCCCGTTGTGGATCGGCTCCGTCGAAGAACCGGTGAGCCTGTTCGGCAACCGCAACGTCGCGGCCGAGTTCATGGCCATCGGTGCAGCGTGCATGGCGGCACGCCACGCGCAGATGCCGCGCATCGCGACGTGGACGTTGGTGTTGTGCGGCGCGTATGCCGTCGCGAACGGATCGCGCTCAGGCTTGATCGCGTTGCCGCTCGGCGTCGCGGCCGCCTGCGCGTTCACGCGAGGCGCCACCGGGGTCCGCAGTTCCTTGCGCCGATGGACACCCATCCTGGCTGCGCTCCTCGGCATGGGCCTCGGGCTTCTCTGGCTCGAGAGCACGGCGGCTACCACCGGCCCCGTCACCATGCCCGGAGCGACCACGCGCACCGTCACGCTCGAGGTGCGCGGCGAGATCGCGAAGGGCGCGCTGTCGATGGCGCTCGAAGAGCCCATCCTCGGCCACGGGCCGGGCCAGTTCGCGGTGCTGTATCCGCGGTATCGATCGCAGCGCGAGATCGAGCTCTCGTCGCTCGGCCGCACCGAGATGCGGCGCGTCGGCAATGCGCACGACGATTGGCTGGAGACGACGGTCGAAGGCGGCCTGCCGGCGTTGCTGCTGCTGCTCGCGTTCTTCTGGTCGCGGTTGGCTCGCGGACGGATGGACGCCGATGCCGCGCCGCTCGTCGCGCTCGCTGCGCTGATGTTCGTGCGCGCGCCGCTGCTCAATGCGCCGGCGGTGGCGCTCGCGCTCCTGTTCGCTGCGCGGCGCGACGAGATCCAGACGCTCGGCCCCACGCGGCGGCAGCAAGCGGCGTCGCGCTTCGTGGGCGCGCTGCTGCTGTGCATCGGCGCACCGTTCGTCGCCGGGGCATTCTGCGCGGCACGATTCGTCGCATCGACGGAGGCGCAAGGCGGGATCCATGCGAGCTGGCTCGAACGCGCGAGCGCCGTGCATCCGTCCGAGCCCGTCTACCGCCAGCTGTGGGCCAACGAGATCCTGCGAACCGCGACTTCGCGCGCCGACGCCGAGCGCGCGCTCGAGCAAGCCGACGTGGCGGTCTCGCTGCGTCCGTTCGAGCCTTCGTATCGCCTGCTGCGCGCCGACTTGCTCCGACTCGCGGGCAGGACGCAGGACGCCAAGCGCGAACTCGCCGAGGTCGCCAAGCTCGATCCCGGCGAGCCCCAGGTGCAGATCCAACTCGCCGGCCTCTACGCGACCGAAGGCGACTACGAGGCTGCGCTCATCGCACTGGCAACGGATCCACCGCCCACGCTGCGCAAGAAGCTCGCGACGCAACTCGACCAGCTCGCCGAGGCAGCGCGCGTGGCACAGAAGCAGGATGCGGAGTCCCGATTGCTCGCCGAGAGCGCGTTCGTGCGAACGCTCGACGCGCTCGACGAAGGCACGGCGCGCGGCGACCTGGTCGCCAAGGCGAGGCTCGACGAGATGCGTGCGCGCTTCGCCGCGGCGAAGCTCGACGCGGACCTGCGGCCCTTGCTGATGTTCGCCGTGCTGTCGCATCGCACCGGCCAGGCCAGCAATGCGGAACAAGCTGG